>NZ_JARXYR010000002.1:4004944-4314939 GCF_029893635.1 Variovorax sp. TBS-050B
CGCGAGCGGCATCGCGAGCAGCGCGGTGAAGGCGCTCGATGCGGCGGCCAGCGCCCAGAAGACGAAGAAGGCCACGCTGTAGACGCCCTGGCGCGACAGGCGCAGCGCATCGCCGCCCCAGTGCAGGTCGGCCGGGTCGACCAGCGAGAAGACCAGGATCTCGAGCACGCAGGCCAGCAGGAACGCCGGCCACAGGATGCCGATGAGCTGGCGCGCGGAGGTCATCGCCCGGCCTCCGGGCGCGGCAGCGGCACCGCCTCGACCGGCGTGGTCGCATGGTTGCGGCCCGCCACCGCCGGCATCAGCTTCTTGTCGGCCAGCGTGCGGTTGATCTCGATGCCGCGCCGGTAGTAGTCGGCCGACACCAGCGGATCGGGCGTCGCGAGCGCATACCAGAGCGTCACGAAGCTCGCCACCACCACCAGCGCCGGGCCGGCGATCACCATCCAGAGCAGCGGATGCCGCCACCATGCGTCGGCCGGGGCCGTTGCCGCGGGGGCGTTGCCGCCATCGATCGTTGCGTTCATTGCATTTCTCCTTATTGCTTCAGCGCGGCACCAGGAAGACCGCCTTCTCCGACACCTGCACGCCGCTGTCTCCCTCTTCCCGGATGTCGAAGTGCACCGGGTGCGAACCCGCGGGCGCCGCACCGTAGGGCAGCTGCAGGCGCACCGCCACCCAGCGCGACTGGGCCGGGCCGACCGTCACGCGGTCGTCCGACGCGACGGCCAGGCCGTCGAGCCCGTGCGCGGCGATGCGGTAGCTGTGCGCCGCCTCGGTGGCGTTCATGATCTGCAGCCGGTAGACGTTCTCGAGCCGCCCGCCCTCGACGATGCGCGCGAGCGAGGCGCGGTCGCGCACCACGTCGACCTTGAGCGGCGTGCGCACCACCAGGCTCGCGAGCAGCCCCGCCACCAGCAGCGCGAGGATCGCCGCGTAGGCAAGCACGCGCGGGCGCAGCACGCGGCGCAGCAGCTGCCGCCGCGACCAGCCGGCCTCCATGCCGTTCTGCGTGTCGTAGCGGATCAACCGCGGCGCATAGCCCATCTTGCGCATCACCGTGTCGCAGGCGTCCACGCACAGGCCGCAGCCGATGCATTCGTACTGCAGCCCCTGGCGGATGTCGATGCCGGTCGGGCACACCTGCACGCACAGGCCGCAGTCGATGCAGTCGCCGAGCGCCAGGCGCTTCGGATCGGCGTCCTTGCGGCGCGGCGCGCGCGGCTCGCCGCGCTGCGGGTCGTAGCTGACGATCAGCGTGTCGCGGTCGAACATCGCGCTCTGGAAGCGCGCATAGGGGCACATGTACTTGCACACCTGCTCGCGCATGAAGCCCGCGTTGCCGTAGGTCGCGAAACCGTAGAAGAAGACCCAGAACACCTCCCACGAGCCCATGTGCGTCTGCAGGAAGGCCATGCCCAGCTCGCGGATCGGCGTGAAGTAGCCCACGAAGGTGAAGCCGGTCCACAGCGCGATGCCGATCCAGACCAGGTGCTTGAACCACTTCTTCACCAGCTTCTCGAGCGACATGGCGTCGGCATCGAGCCGGATGCGCGCCGAGCGGTTGCCTTCGATCTTCTGCTCCACCCACAGGAAGATCTCGGTGTAGACCGTCTGCGGGCAGGCGTAGCCGCACCACAGCCGCCCCGCCACCGCGGTGAAGAGGAACAGCGACATCGCGCTGATGACCAGCAGGCCCGAGAGATAGATCAGGTCCTGCGGATAGAGCACCAGCCCGAAGATGTAGAAGCGGCGCGCGGCCAGGTCGAACAGCACCAGCTGCCGCTCGCCCCACTCGATCCACGGCATGCCGTAGAACACGAGCTGGGTCAGGAACACCAGCGCCCAGCGCCAGCGCGCGAACACCCCCTGGATCGAGCGCGGATGGATCTTCTTCGAGGCCTGGTAGAGCCCCACCGCTTCACCCCCGCCTTCGGCCGGCACGGGCACGATGGGAATGGTCTTGCGGGGCGCGGACGAACTCATGATGCGCTTTCTTCCTCGCTCAGGGCCCGGCCACGGGCGCGTTCGACAGGCCCCACACGTAGGACGCGAGCAGCTTGATCTGCGCCTCGGTGAGCCGCCCTTCCTGCGCCGGCATCTCGCTGTGCTTGCCCTGGTTGACGATCTGCACGATGGCCGCCTCGCCGTAGCCGTGCAGCCAGACCTTGTCGGCGAGGCTGGGCGCCCCCACCGCCTGGTTGCCCACGCCGCCGATGCCGTGGCATGCAGCGCAGGCGGTGAACTTGGACTTGCCCAGGCCCGCGCGCAGCGAATCGTGCGGCGCGCCCGAAAGGCTCAGCACGTAGTTCGCGAGGTTCTTCACGTCGTCCTGCGAACCCACCGCGGCGGCCATCGGCGGCATCACGCCGACGCGGCCCTTGGTGATCGACTCGACGATCTTCTCGGGGGTGCCGCCGTGCAGCCAGTCCTTGTCGGTGAGGTTCGGAAAGCCCTTGCTGCCGCGCGCATCGGAGCCGTGGCACTGCGAGCAGTTGTTCATGAAGAGCCGCTCGCCGATGGCCATGGCCCTGGGCTCGCGGGCGATGTCTTCCGGCGCCATGTCGGCGTAGCCCGCATACACGGGCTCGAGCGCGCGCGCGGCCTTGGCCAGCTCGGCCTCGTACTCGGATTTCGCGCTCCAGTCGGCCTGGCCGTCGAAGCTCCCGAGGCCCGGGAACACCACCAGGTAGCCGACCGAGAAGACGATGGTCAGCACGAACAGCCCCACCCACCACATCGGCAGCGGGTTGTTGGCTTCGCGCAGGTCCTCGTCCCAGACGTGGCCGGTGGTGTTGTCCGCGTCCGACGGCACGCGCTTGCGCGCCGTGAGCCACAGCAGCAGCATGCAGCCCAGGATGCTCAGCACCGTGACCGCGGCAATGTAGTTCGACCAGAAGTCGCTGATGAAATCGCTCATCGTGGGTCCCTCTTTCCTTCTTCGGTCTAGTCCTGCTCGAGCGGCAGGCGGGCGGCTTCCTCGAAGCGCGCGGCGTTGCGCCGGGCACAGGCCCAGCCGACGATGCCGAGGAAGAGCGCGAAGCAGGCGAGCGTCGCGGCGATGCGCAGGGTGGTGAGGTCGATCATGTCCGTTGCTCCTTACTTGAGCCCGAGGCCCAGCGATTGCAGGTACGCCACCGTCGCGTCCATCTCGGTCTTGCCGCGGACGTCATCGGCGGCACGGGCGATCTCCTCGTCCGTGTAGGGCACGCCGACCTGGCGCAGCGCGCGCATGTGGCGCGGGATCGCCTCGGCGTCGACGGTGTTCTTCTCGAGCCAGGCGTAGGCCGGCATGTTCGATTCCGGCACCAGGTCGCGCGGGTTGTTCAGGTGGATGCGGTGCCACTCGTCGCTGTACTTGCCGCCCACGCGGTGCAGGTCGGGTCCGGTGCGCTTGCTGCCCCACTGGAAGGGATGGTCGTAGACGAATTCGCCCGCCACCGAGTAGTGGCCGTAGCGCAGCGTCTCCGAGCGGAACGGGCGGATCATCTGCGAGTGGCAGTTGTAGCAACCCTCGCGCAGATAGACATCGCGGCCCGCGAGCTGCAGCGCGGTGGGCGGCTTCAGGCCCTGGATCGGCTCGGTGGTCGACTTCTGGAAGAACAGCGGCACGATCTCGACCAGGCCGCCGATGGCGACCACCACGAGAATGAGCACGATCATCAGCAGGTTGTTGGTCTCCACCTTCTCGTGGGTGAAGCCGCGGTTGTCGTCGGGTCTTGCATTCATGGTCTGTTCTTCCTCAGGCGTGAGCCATGGCGGCGGGCGGGATCGCGGCCTGCACCGAGCGGCCGGAGATGACGGTCATCCACACGTTCCAGGCCATCACCAGCATGCCGGCCAGGTACAGCAGGCCGCCGGCGAGCCGCACCACGTAGAACGGGAAGGTGGCCTTCACGCTCTCGACGAAGGTGTAGGTGAGCGTGCCGTCGGGGTTGATCGCGCGCCACATCAGGCCCTGCATCACGCCGGCGATCCACATCGCGGCGATGTAGAGCACGATGCCGATGGTCGCCATCCAGAAATGCGCCTCGATGGCCTTGATGCTGAACATCGTGGTCCGGCCGTACATGCGCGGCACCAGGTAGTACAGCGAGCCCATGGTGATGAAGCCCACCCAGCCCAGCGCGCCGGCATGCACGTGGCCGACGGTCCAGTCGGTGTAGTGGCTCAGCGCGTTGACGGTCTTCACGGACATCATCGGACCCTCGAAGGTCGACATGCCGTAGAACGACAGCGCCACGATCAGGAATCGCAGGATCGGGTCGGTGCGCAGCTTGTGCCAGGCGCCCGATAGCGTCATCACGCCGTTGATCATGCCGCCCCAGCTCGGCGCGAGCAGGATCAGCGAGAACACCATGCCGAGCGACTGGGTCCAGTCGGGCAGCGCGGTGTAGTGCAGGTGGTGCGGGCCCGCCCACATGTAGGTGAAGATCAGCGCCCAGAAGTGGACGATGGAGAGCCGGTACGAATACACCGGCCGCTCGGCCTGCTTGGGGATGTAGTAGTACATCATCCCGAGGAAGCCGGCGGTGAGGAAGAAGCCGACCGCGTTGTGGCCGTACCACCACTGCACCATGGCGTCCTGCACGCCGGCATAGGCCGAGTAGCTCTTCATCCAGCCGGCCGGAATCTCGGCGCTGTTGACCAGGTGCAGCAGCGCCACCGCGATGATGAAGGCGCCGTAGAACCAGTTGGCCACGTAGATGTGGCGCACCCGGCGCATGCCGACGGTGCCGAAGAACACGATCGCATACGCCACCCAGACCAGCGTGATCAGGATGTCGATCGGCCATTCGAGTTCGGCGTATTCCTTGCCGGTGGTGTAGCCCAGCGGCAGGCTGATCGCCGCCGCCACGATCACCGCCTGCCAGCCCCAGAACACGAAGGACGCGAGCCGGGGCGCGAACAGCCGCACCTGGCAGGTGCGCTGGACCACGTGGAAGCTGGTGGCCATGAGCGCGCAGCCGCCGAACGCGAAGATCACCGCGTTGGTGTGCAGCGGCCGCAGGCGGCCGTAGCTGAGCCAGGGAATGCCGAGGTTGAGGTCGGGCCAGGCGAGTTCGGCGGCGATGAAAACGCCGACGAGCATGCCGACCACGCCCCAGACCACGGACATGAGGGTCAACTGCCGGACGGCGGTGTCGTCGTAGATCGCCGCGGGGGAATTGGGTTGTTGCATCGTGCTGCCTCTTGGTGGATGGAGGCAGTTTCCCCGCGCCACCCCGGCGCGGGTTTGATGCAGATCAATCGCTTCGCAGGATGCGGTCGCCTTCGATCTCGATGTCGTCGAACTGCCCACGCTCGATGGCCCACCACAGGCCGGCGAGGATGGCGAGCACCAGCGCCACCGAGAGCGGTATCAGGAGAAAGAGGATGTCCATCAGGCGCCTGCGCTTTCCGGTTGCCGCGCCGCGAGCCGCGCCGCGTTGAGCACCACCACGAGCGAGCTCGCGGCCATGCCGAGTCCCGCCAGCCAGGCGGGAAGCCAGCCCGCCACGGCGAGCGGCACGCACAGCGCGTTGTAGCTGGCCGCCCAGGCGAGGTTCTGCCGCACCACGCGCACCGTTCGCCGCGCCTGCGCGATGGTGCGCGGGATCGCCGAGAGCGCATCGCCGGGCACCACGAAGTCCGCCCGCGCCCGCGAGAGCGGCACCGCATGCCCGAAGGCGAACGAGGCGTTCGCGCGCGCGATCGAAGGTCCGTCGTTGAGGCCGTCGCCGACCATCGCGACCTGCCGGCCTTCGGCCTGCAGCCGCCACAGCACGTCGAGCTTGTCCTCCGGCGTGCAGCCGCCCTGCGCGAAGGCGATGCCCGCCTGCGCCGCGATCTCGCGCGCCGCGCCGTCGCGGTCGCCCGAGAGCAGCCGCACCGTGATGCCCTCGGCCTCGAGCGCCGCCACCGCGGCGGCGGCGTCGGGGCGCAGTTCCTCCGCGAGCACGAAGCTCGCGAGCCAGCCCTGTTCGTCGGCGAGGTGCACCTGCGGCGCCTCAATCTCCAGCGGCGCCACGCCGCAATGCCCCGCGGCGCCGAGGCGCACGCGGCGCCAGCCACCGGCATCGTCCGGGCTGCGGCGCATGCGGGCCTCGAGCCCCAGGCCCGCGGATTCGGTCGGCTCGGCGACCTCCCAGGCGGGCGGCGCGCGGAACTGCGCCTGCCAGGCGGCCACGAGTGCGCGGGCGCCCGGATGCAGCGAATGCGCCCCGAGCGCGGCGCCGATCTCCAGCGCGTCGCCCGGGCGCAGGCCCTGGCGGCAGTACACGCGGTCGAGGCGGGGCGTGTCGCCGGTGAGCGTGCCCGTCTTGTCGAACACCACCGTGTCGACCGCGGCCAGCGCCTCGAGCGCCTGCAGGTTCGCGGTCAGCACGCCGCCGCGCGCCAGTGCGCCCGCGCTCGCGAGCATCGCGGCCGGCGTGGCGAGCGACAGCGCGCAGGGACAGGTCGCGATCAGCACCGCCACCGCCACCATCAGCGCCCGGCCAGGATCGACCTGCCACCAGACCGCCGCGGCGCCGACGGCCGATGCCAGCACCAGCACCAGGAACGGCCGCGCGATGCGGTCGGCGAGCAGCGCCCAGCGCGGCTTGCCGAGCGCGGCGTTCTCCATCAGCCGCACGATCTGCGCGAAGCGCGTGCCCTCGCCCACCGAGACGATGCGCACCTGCACCGTCGACGACAGGTTGTGGCTGCCGGCGAGCACGCGTTCGCCGCGGGCGCGCGGCACCGGGCGCGATTCGCCCGTGAGCAGCGCCTCGTCGGTGCTGGTGCCGCCGTCGAGCAGCACGCCGTCGGCCGGAAAGGCTTCGCCGGGGCGCACGCGCACCACGTCGCCGGCCGCGAGCCGCCGCACCGAGACGCGCGCCCAGGCGCCGTCCGCGCCAAGGCGCTCCACGCTGTCGGGCAGCCGGTTCAGCACCGCCTCGAGCGAGCCGGCCGTGCGGTCGCGCAGGCGCGCCTCGAGCCAGCGCCCGGTCAGCAGGAAGAAGACGAACATGGTCAGCGAGTCGAAGTACACCTCGCGGCCCAGCACGCCTTCGCCGTCGAAGGTGGCGGCGCTGCTGACGGCGAAGGCGATCGCGATGCCGAACGCGACCGGCAGGTCCATGCCGATGCGGCCGTGGCGCAGGTCGCGCCAGGCGCTGCGGAAGAAAGGCCCGCAGGAGAAGAACAGCACCGGCAGCGTGAGCACCCACGAGGCCCAGCGCAGCAGCTGCGCGGCATCGGCCGTCATCTCGCCGGGTTCGGCGATGTAGGCCGGGTAGGCGTACATCATCACCTGCATCATGCAGAAGCCCGCCACCAGCCAGCGCCACAGCGCCAGCCGAAGTTCGCGCGCGCGGCGCTCGCGCGCCGAGCTGTCGACCGCGGGCACGAGCCGGTAGCCGGCCGCTTCGGCCGCCTCGAACCATTGCGAGGGGCGCGTCTGCGCCGCCGACCAGCGCACGCGGGCGCGCCGGCTGGCGGCATTGACCTGCACCTCGCGCACGCCCGGCACGCGCTGCAGCGCCTCCTCGATCGCCAGGCTGCAGGTCGCGCAGTGCATGCCCTCGACCGCGACCTGCGACTCCCAGCCGGCCGCGGCGGGCGGACCGTCGTCCAGCGCGCGGCCGAAGGCCGGCCATTCGGCCGGGTCGTCGAGCACCTGCCAGGCCTCGCGCGACGCAGGCGCAGGCGCCGGTGCGGGAGCGGACGGGGAAAAGGAAGAAGCGAGCGCAGCTTGCATCGCGCAAGGCTAAGGCGGCCCGCACGGCGCCGGTTTGATCTGCATCAAGCGCCCGGCCTGCCGCGCTGCCTAAGCTCACGGCACACCTTTGCTGGAGAAACCCATGTTCAAGCGCATCCTCGTGGCCACCGACGGCTCCACGCTCTCGAAGAAGGCGGTGGCCAGCGCCATCGAACTGGCCGCCGCGCACGAGGCCGGACTGGTCGCGCTCACCGTGGTGCCGCGCTATCCGAAGAGCTATCTCGACGGCGCGATGGCCTTCTCCCCCGAGGACATCGCGCGGGTCGAGAAGCAGTGGGCCGACAAGGCGCAGGCGATGCTCGACGGCATCGAGACCCGCGCCACGGCGGCGGGCGTGCAGCTGAAGGCGGTGGTCGCCAATTCCGACCGCGTGGCCGAATCGATCATCGCGGCAGCGCGCAAGCACCGCGCCGACCTGATCGTGATGGCCTCGCACGGCCGCAAGGGCATCCAGCGGCTGCTGCTCGGCAGCGAGACGCAGCATGTGCTGGCCGAGTCGAAGCTCCCGGTGCTCGTGCTGCGCTGAGCGGCGCTTCGTCGGTGGCCGTTGTCAGGCCGCCTGGGAGGCGGCGCCGAGCGCATCGTTCTGCGCCTCGACCTCGGCGAGCCAGCGCCGCTTGTCGCGCAGCGGCGGCACGCCGAACATCCGGCCGTACTCGCGCGCGAACTGCGAGGGGCTCTCGTAGCCCACGCTGTGCGCGGCGCTCGCCACGTCGGCACCGGCCATCAGCATCTGGCGCCGCGCCTCCTGCAGGCGCAGCTGCTTCTGGTACTGCAGCGGGCTCATCGCCGTCACCGCCTTGAAATGGTGGTGGAACGACGACACGCTCATGTGCACCGCGCGCGCCATGTCCTCGATGCGCAGCGACTGCGCATAGTTGACGCGCAGCGCGCTGATCGCCTTGGCGATGCGCTGGGTGTGGCTGTCCTGCAGCGCGATCTGGCGCAGCCGCGCGCCCTCGCCGTTGACCAGCAGGCGGTAGAAGATCTCGCGCTTGATCATCGGCGCCATGATCGGGATGTCCTCGGGCGTCTCGAGCAGCCGCAGCAGGCGCAGCACCGGCTCGAGCACCGGCATCGCGATGCGGCTCACGTACACGCCGCGCGACGCGGGCGCATTCGCCTTGGCAGGCAGCTTCTCGTCGCGGATCAGGTCGCCGATCTCGTCGAGCGAGAGATCGAGGCGCACGCCCAGGTAGGGCTTGTTGTCGGGCGTCAGCCGCACCTGGCCGCACACCGGCAGGTCGACCGAGCTGACCAGGTAGTGCATCGGGTCGTAGACGTAGATCTCGTCGCCCACCATCACGCGCTTGGAGCCCTGCGCGATCAGGCCGAAGGCCGGCGTCTGCAGCGCATGCTTGGGACCGTCGGGCTTGCTGATGCAGTGCACGTACAGGCCGGGCACGGGGGTTTCGATGCTGCCGTCCTGCCCGCGCGTGATGTGCTCGATCAGCGCGACCAGTTCCTTCCTGGCCTCGTCGAGCTCGGGCTCCAGCGGCATCGGCGGGGCGATGGCGGCGGCGGTTTCGGGTGTTTTGTCGGACATGTTCCAGCCTTGTGACGGATGAAACCATGGCGGCGGGCGCCACGGAGGATCGGGTGCCCGAAGCTTAGCGCCGCACCCGCCGCTTCGCAGTGCCCCTGCCGGAGGTCTGGAGAATCAGGCAAATACTTTGCAGGAACGCGCTCGCGGCGCCAAAGACCGCGGCGGGATACTTTTGCCCATACCACGCAAAGGAAACCTCCATGCAATACCGCAAGTTCGGCCGCACCGGCCTGTTCGTCTCCGAGCTCTGCCTCGGCACCATGACCTTCGGCGGCTCCAGCGGCATCTGGGGCCACATCGGCAACCTGGAACAGTCGGAGGCCGAAGGCCTGATCGGCCGCGCGATCGACGCCGGCATCAACTTCATCGACACCGCGGACGTGTACTCGGAGGGACGCTCCGAAACCATCACCGGCCAGGCGCTGCGCAACCTCAAGGTGCCGCGCGAGAACGTGGTCGTGGCGACCAAGGTGCTCGGCGAGACCGGCAAGAGCCCGAACTCGGCCGGCGCCTCGCGCTACCACATCATGGACGGCGTGAAGGCCAGCCTGCGGCGCCTGCAGCTCGACCACATCGACCTCTACCAGATCCACGGCTTCGACCCGGTGACGCCGATCGAGGAGACCGTGCGCGCGCTCGACAACCTGGTGCAGCAGGGCCACGTGCGCTACGTGGGCGTCTCGAACTGGGCCGCCTGGCAGATCATGAAGGCGCTGGGCATCGCCGAGCGCGAGGGGCTCGCGCGCTTCGAGTCGCTGCAGGCCTACTACACCGTCGCGGGCCGCGACCTGGAACGCGAGCTGGTGCCGATGCTGCGCAGCGAGAACGTGGGCCTGATGGTCTGGAGCCCGCTCGCGGGCGGCCTGCTGAGCGGCAAGTACGGCCGCAACACCGAGGCCGAGCAAGGCAGCCGCCGCACCACCTTCGACTTTCCGCCGGTGAACGTGGAGCGCGCCTACGACTGCATCGACGTGATGCGCGGCCTGGCCGAGGCGCGCGAGGTCTCGGTGGCGCAGATCGCGCTCGCGTGGCTGCTGCACCAGCCGGTGGTGACCAGCGTGATCGTCGGCGCCAAGCGCGTGGCGCAGCTCGACGACAACATCGCCGCCGCGTCGATCCGGCTCACGGCCGAGGAACTGGCGGCGATCGACAAGGTCAGCGCCCTGCCTTCCGAGTACCCCGGCTGGATGCTCGAGCGCCAGGGCGGCAACCGCGCGCAGAAGCTGGCCGAGGCGCTCAGGCGCGGCTGAGCCGCAGGCGCCCTACTTCCTGGGCGCGACCTCGAAGGCCAGCACCTGGTTGATCTGGCTGGCGGTGTTGAAGTTGTTGTCCGACACCAGCACCAGCGTGTCGTTGCCGTTCGGCAGCTTCGGCCCCCAGCTCATGCCTTCGATGTTGTCGATCCTGGCGAGGCCGAGCGTGTTCAGGTCGAGCACCAGGCGCTTGCGCACCGGCTGGTAGCTCGCGCCCGCGCGGCTCGCGAGGCCGCGCACGTCGGTGGCACCCTCGGTCTCGATCTCGTAGAGCCGGATGTAGTTGGCGTAGTTGCCGTCGGCGCCCTGCACGCCCGCGCGCTCGATCACCAGGAACTGGTGGTCGTTGATGGCGAGCATCTCGGTCACGCCGTTGTCGGCGTTCCTGCCGGCCGCCGGCGCCGCGGGGATCGCATCGACCGGGTACGCGAGCTGCCGCAGCACGGTGCCGCTGCGGTCGTATTCGGTGAGGCGCGAGACGGCGCCGCTCGTCGGCGTGGGCAGCGGACCGTCCTCGTGGATCGGCGCCTCCATGCCGACCCAGAGGCTCTTGCCGTCCGCCGAGAAGCTCAGCGCCTCGTAGGTGGCGTTGTTGCGCGAGCCCTGCGGCTGCGCGGGCGACATCCTGAACATGGCCGGCGTCGGCAGGATCGCCTGGGCCTGACCGTCGGCGCCCATGCGCGCGACGAAGGGATCGAGGCCGCGGGCGCGATCGCCCTCGCTGCCCCACCAGAGACCGCCGCCCTGCGGATCGATGCGGAAGGATTCGGGGTCGGCCGACGTGCCGCCGGGCGCCGGGTCGCTGCTCGGATAGGGCTTGCCGCCCAGGTCCTTCAAGGCCACGGTCGAGCGGAAACGCACCGCGTGGAACCCGGCGGCGTCGTACTGCAGCTCCGCCGTGTGGAAGCGCGAGGCGCTGCGGTCGTCGCTCAGGAAGTACCAGATTTGCGTGGCCGGGTCGTAGTCGACCGCCGAGAGCCCGCCGACGAGCACGCCGTCGATGCGGATGTCGTTGGCCAGCACCTTCTCGCCGATGAGGCGCACGCTCTGGACGCTGCGCTCCGCGGGCGGCGCGGGGGTCGGTGCGGGCGCGGGCGCGGGTGCGGGTGCGGGGGCAGGCGCCGGTGCGACCGGCAGCAGCGGCGGCAGCACGGCCGGGTCGCTGCCGCCGCCGCAGCCGTGCAGCGCGGCGCCGATGGCAACGGCGCAGCCGCCGGCGACCAGGGTGCGGATGAAGGAGGATGTCGGGGAAGTTGCAGACGGGGTGGGCATCGGGCGCAGCGCTGTGGAACGAAGCGCCGGATGCTAGGGATCGCGCGTGACGGCGCGGTGAAGGTCCGCCTCGTTCAGCCCGCCTGCCTGCGCACCAGCGCCGCGACGTAGTCCTTCAGCGACACGCTGCCGCGCTCCGGCGCGGCGGGCCGCGCGGGGTTGTCGAGCGTGGCGCGCGTCATCGCGGCATACGATGCCGCCCCGGCCGCCGAGAAGCCCGCGCGACGGAACCAGTCCTCCCACTGCGCGGGCGGCACCTCGACCAGCCGCACCGGGCGCCCGAGCGCCGCCTCGAAGGCCGCGGCCACGTCGGCGGTGGTGCAGCGCTCGGGGCCTTCGACGTAGTGCGGGCCCGAGGATTCCGCGGCGCCGAACATCAGCCGCGCCGCATAGCGGCCGAGGTCCTCGGGCGCGACCATCGGCAGTTCGAAGTCGCCGGGAAACAGGCTCTCCACCACGCCCTCGCCTTGCGCGCCCGCGAGCGCGGCATCCCAGTTGCTCATGTAGTAGGCGGCGCGGATCACGCTCACAGGGACCGGCTGCTCCGCGAGCGCCTGCTCCATGTCGTACAGCACGTCGAGGTCGCCGAGCCGGTCGCCCGGCTGCGCGCCGTAGGTCGATTCGGCCACGATCTTCTCGAGCGGCAGGCCCTCGATCGCACCGAGGATGCAGCGCAGGCTGCGGCGCTCCTCGGCCGAGGTGTCGGTGTCGGGCGGCGCGGGCGGGTTGAGCAGGAACAGGCGCTGGGCGCCTTCGATCGCGCGGCGCAGCGCCGGCACGTCGAACACGTCGGCCTCGGCGATGGCGGCGCCCTGCCGGCGTAGCGCCTCGGCATGGCCCGCATCGCGCGTGACGGCGGTCACCGCCTCGCCGCGCGCGAGCAGCGCCGAGACCAGCGCGGAGCCGACATGCCCGGTGGCGCCCAGGACCACGTGCCTCATGGCCGCCTCCGCGCGACGGCCGGGCCGAAGGGGAAATGGATGGATGTCTGCATGGCTGCAGAAATTACCCGGGCCGCGGCGCCCCGCGCGCCCGGCTTGGACGACGCGGGCCGTGGGTCTATTCCCACATCGGCGGCGAGGCACGGCGCGGACAAACAGAGTTCCAGCCTACCGCCACGACGCCATGTCGCACCGCAACGAAGCCACCGCCGCGCTCAAGGCCCTGAGCATCGCCACCGACGCCTGCCGGGAATGCCCGCTGGGTGCGCATGCCACGCAGTCGGTCTTCGGCGAAGGCCCGGTGGGCGCGGTGCTGATGGTGGTGGGCGAGCAGCCCGGCGACAAGGAGGACCTGGCGGGCCGGCCTTTCATCGGGCCCGCCGGCAAGCTGTTCGACCGCGCGGTGGCCGAGCTCGGCTGGTCGCGCGAGCGGCTGTACGTGACCAATGCGGTGAAGCACTTCAAGTACGAGCTGCGCGGCAAGCGCCGCATCCACAAGACCCCAGGCCAGCGCGAGGTCGAGGCCTGCCACCACTGGCTGGAAAGCGAGATCGAGCATGTGCAGCCGCATGCCTTCATCGCGCTCGGCGCCACGGCCGCGCGCGCGCTGCTCGGGCGCCCGGTGCCGGTGATGAAGGCACGCGGCCAGTGGCATGACGACGCGCAGGGCCGCCGCGTGCTGGTGACCCTGCATCCTTCGGCACTGCTGCGCGGCGACCCCGAACAGCGCGAGGCCGCATGGAAGGCCTGGCTCGCCGACCTGCGCGTCGCCTCGCCGCTGATGAAGAACAGGAAGGACGAGACCGCGGCGGAATCGCCCGCCAGGCGCCCCGCGGCCGCCGCTCACGCGCGCCGTCGCGTGCGCATGGTGATGGAATAGCGCAGCCCCTCGGTCGGCGCGATGCTGTGCTGCCAGGCCCAGCGCGCCGGACCGCGCAGCATGTAGATGGAGCGCGGCTCGATCAGCAATTGCAGGCTCGCGGGCGCGCTGGCGCTGGACGGCGGATACGGCCGCAGCTGCAGCACGGCCGGGCCGTGGAGCGACACGCCCACGATGTCCTCGAACTCCGGCACGTCGCGGTGCCAGCCGAGCGGCGTGCCGGGCCGGTACTCGGACAGCAGCGCATGCGCGAAGTCCTCGGGCGCCATGCCGATCCAGGCCGCCACGCGCGCACGCAGCGGATGCAGCGATTCGGGCAGCGGCGGGCCCGGGCGCAGCCGGTGGTTGTCGAAGTCGTAGCTGCCGCCGAAGCCGATGCCGCGGCGGCGCGCGGTGTAGGCCTTGTAGCGCATCTCGCGCAGCTCGAAGCCCTGCGCAATGGCCAGCAGCGCGGCCTCTTCCTCGCGGCTCAGGAATTCGCGCTCGTAGCGCAGGCCTTCGATGGCGGTCGCCGGTGCCTCGCCGAACAGGTCCGCCTGGTCGGCGAGCCGGACCTGCCTAGCGGCGCGCATCGGCGCCTCCCCGTGCCATGTCGGCTGGCGCATCGCCGAGCCGCAGCGTCCACCAGCGCGGCAGCAGCTCGCGGATCTCGGCGCGCGCGAAGCGGTCGTCGAGCAGATGCAGCACGCCGGTGTCCTGTTCGGTGCGGATCACGCGGCCGGCGGCCTGGACCACCTTCTGCAGCCCGGGGTAGAGGTAGGTGTATTCGTAGCCCTTGCCGAAGCGCGCCTGCATGCGCTCGCGCGTGATCTCGTTCAGCGCGTTGTACTGCGGCAGGCCCAGGCTCGCGATGAAGGCGCCGATGAGCCGGCTGCCTGGCAGGTCGATGCCTTCGCCGAACGCGCCGCCGAGCACCGCGAAGCCGATGCCGTGGCCGCCCTCCTCGAAGCGCGCGACGAAATCGCGCCGGTCGGCCTCGGCCATGCCGCGCGTCTGCGCCCAGGCCGGCACGCCCGGGTGCCGCGCGTGGAAGGCCGCGAAGGCCTGCTCGAGGTAGTCGAAGCTGCTGAAGAACGCGAGGTAGTTGCCCGGCCGGCGCTCGAACTGCGCCGCGATGATGGCGGTCACGCGGCGCAGCGAGCCCGCACGATCGCGAAAGCGCGTCGACACGTGCGTTGCCACTTCCACGTGCAGCTGCTCGCTCGCGAACGGCGAGGCCACGTCGAGCAGCGCGGTCTCCGCCGGCAGCCCGAGCGCATCGCGGTAGAACGCGAACGGCGACAGCGTGCCCGAGAAGCAGGCGACCGAGGCCGCATCGGCGAAGCGCGCCTCCAGGAACGGCGCGGGCACGAGGTTGCGGATCGACAGGCTGCGCTGCTGCCGGTCGATGGCCGGGCCGAGGGTGCGTTCGAACACCGAATGGTCGCCGAAGGCTTCGGCCAGCCGCGCGAACTGCAGCGCATCGAAGAAGAAGCGCTGCAGCGGCCCCTGCGCGGCATCGGGCGTGGCGGCGAAGTACTCGCCCATCGCCACGTTGGCCGCCTGCAGGGTGCGCGCGAAGCGTTCGGGAATCTCGTCGCAGGTGTCGTAGGGCTCGGTCTGCGCCTGCTGCACCGTGTCCCACTCGCGGTAGAGCCGCGCGAGCGCGCCGCGCACGGCCGCGGGGGCGGCGCGGTGGGCCTCCTCGAGCGCGGGGCCGTCGAGTTCGGCGCTGTACATGCCGCGCGCACGCTCCAGCAGGTTGTGCGCCTCGTCCACCAGCACCGCCACGCGCCAATCGGACTCCTTCATGGTGGCGAACAGGAAGGCGCTGCCGTCGAAGTAGTAGTTGTAGTCGCCCACGATCACGTCGGACCAGTGCGCCATCTCCTGCGCCAGGAAATAGGGGCACACGCCGTGCGCGAGCGCGATGCGCCGCAGCGCCGCGCGGTCGAGCCGCAAGGCGCGCGCCGCCTCCTCGCGCGCGGCCGGCAGGCGGTCGTAGAAGCCCTTGGCGAGTGGGCAGGCCTCGCCGTGGCAGGCGCGGTCGGGGTATTCGCAGACCTTCTCGCGCGCGGCGAGTTCGAGCACCCGCGCCGGCGCGCAGCCGCCGTCGAGCAGGCGCAGCGCATCGATTGCCACGGCGCGCCCCGAGGTCTTGGCGGTGAGGAAGAAAATCTTGTCGATCTTCCCGGCGGCGCGCGCCTTGAGCAGCGGAAAGAGGGTGGCGAGCGTCTTGCCGATGCCCGTGGGCGCCTGCGCCATCAGGCAGCGCCCGTTCACCGCCGCGCGGTAGACCGCCTCGGCCAGTTCGCGCTGGCCGGCACGGAAGGCGCCGTGCGGGAACGCCAGCCGCGCCAGCGCCCCGCCGAGCGCGGCATGGTGCGCGGCCTCGCTGTCGGCCCAGGCGGCATAGCGCCCGCACAGCGCCTCGAAGTGCGCCTGCAGCTCGGCGCGGCTGTGCGGCTCTTCGAGCACGGTTTCCTCGCCGCTGCCGAGGTCGAGGTACACCAGCGCGACCGTGAGGCGTTCGTAGCCGTGCTGCTCGCAGAGCATCCAGCCGTAGGTGCGTGCCTGGGCCCAGTGCAGCGCGCGGTGGTTGGCGCGGATGGCGTCGAAGTCGCCGCGGAAGGTCTTGATCTCCTCCACGCGCGGTTCGCGCGGGTCGTGCCCGTCGGCGCGGCCGCGCACCCGCAGCGTGCCGCAGCGCGAGACGAGCGGCACTTCGCTCAGGTAGCCCTCGCCGCGCCGGTCCTGCACCAGCGCGTGGCCGGCCATGCCCTCCTGCGCGCTGGGCGCGGGCACGAAGCGCAGGTCGAGGTCGCCGGCCTTGGCGGCGAAGGCGCACAGCGCCTTGACGGACACGGTTCGGCCTTCGGCCGCCGCGTCGGGCGGCGGATTCGGCAGCGTTGTGGAAGGAACCGTGGCCACGGGAATGCTGTACAAAACAACAGTATATCAACCGCTCCTTCGCCCCCGAGCCGGGTCGGCGCCTTCTCCGACACGGTGCCGCGGCCATTTCGGCCAGACTTCAAAGGTTTTGCTTACAAATAGCCTTTACAAATAGCCAACGAATGAAAACCCCGACCGCGATCGACCCGGACGACTTCGACCGCCTGCTCAGCCGGAACCTCAAGCTCCCGCTGCTCGGCGGCCTGATCGGCGCCCTGGTGTTCACGGGGCTGATCGTGTTCCTGCTCTCCACCATCCGCTGGGTCGAGCACAGCGACCGCGTCACCCGGGCCGCGAGCGAGCTGCAGCGCCGCAGCACCGACATGGAAAGCGGGCTGCGCGGCTTCCTGCTCACGGGCGAGGACCGGTTCCTCGACCCCTACCAGAGCGCACTGCCCCGGATCAAGGGCGACATCGATGCGCTGCGCAAGCTGGTGTCCGACAACCGCCAGCAGGCCGAGCGGGTGGAGCGCATCGCGGCGCTGCAGGAGGACTGGAACCGCTTCGCGCAGGAGCAGATCGCCGCGCGCCGCGCCGGCGCCGACTACCAGCAGGCGGTGCGCGAGGGCCGCGGCAAGCAGATCAGCGACGGCGTGCGCGCCGAGTTCGCCGCCTTCATGGACACCGAGCAGGGCCTGCGCTTCCAGCGCAACGAGGAGGCGAACCGCACCAGCTGGATGGTGGTCGGCGTGTTCCTGTTCTTCACGGTGGTCTTCACCGGCCTGGTGGCCTACTTCGGCCGCCGGCAGCTGATGCGGCTGTCGCAGAGCTACGACGTGGTGCTGCAGGAACAGGCCAACCACGCCGAGCGGCTCGCGCAGCAGGCCTGGCTGCGCAGCCTGCAGACCGAGCTCGTGGGCGAGCTGGTCGGCGAACTGAGCGCCAGCGACGTGGGCCGCAAGGTGCTGGCCTTCTTCTCGCGCCACCTCGGCAGCGCGGTGGGCGCGCTCTACGTGCGCGAGCGCCACGGCAGCCTGCGCCGCGCGGCGAGCTACGGCTTCTCGATGGAGGCCGAGGCCTCGCCGCAGGTGTTCTCGCCCACCCAGAGCCTGGTCGGCCAGGCCGCCGCCGAGCGCCGCCGCATGCTGGTGGAGCCGATCCAGGCCGACTACCTGAAGGTGAACTCCGGCCTGGGCGAGATGTCGCCCTCGGCCGTGCTGCTGGTGCCGCTCGTGAGCGACGGCCTGGTCAACGGCGTGGTCGAGCTCGGCCTGCCGCGCGCGCCCGATGGGCGGACCAACGACCTGCTCGACCTGGTGACCGAGGACATCGGCGCCTCGCTGGCGGCGGCCCGCTACCGCGAGCAGCTGCAGGACGCGCTGACCGAGACGCAGCAGCTCAACGAGGAACTGCAGGTGCAGCAGGAGGAACTGCGCACCGCGAACGAGGAGCTCGAGGAGCAGTCGCGCGCGCTGCGCGCCTCGCAGGCGATGCTCGAGAACCAGCAGGCCGAGCTCGAGCAGACGAACAGCCAGCTCTCGGAGCGCACCGAGGCGCTCGACCAGCGCAATGCCGCGCTGCGCCGCGCGCAGCGCGACCTCGAGGACCGCGCCGACGAGCTGCAGCGGGCGAGCCGCTACAAGTCGGAGTTCCTCGCCAACATGTCGCACGAGCTGCGCACGCCGCTCAACAGCGCGCTGATCCTCGCCAAGCTGCTCGGCGACAACCCGCAGGGCAACCTGAGCGCCGAGCAGGTGAAGTTCGCCGAATCGATCTACGCCGCGGGCAACGACCTGCTGACGCTGATCAACGACATCCTCGACATCTCCAAGGTCGAGGCCGGCAAGCTCGAGGTGGTGGTCGAGGAGGTGGCGCTCGACAGGCTGGTGCAGGGCCTCGACGACACCTTCCGGCCGCTGGCCGCCGACAAGCGCCTGGGCTTCCGCATGGAACTGCAGCCCGACGTGCCGGCCACGCTGGTCACCGACCGGCACCGCGTCGAGCAGATCCTGAAGAACCTGCTGTCGAACGCACTCAAGTTCACCGACGGCGGCGAGGTCTCGGTGGTGGTCTCGGCCGCGCCCGACGGCGGTGCGGCCTTCGCCGTCTCCGATTCCGGCATCGGCATCGCGCCGGAGCAGCAGGCGCTGATCTTCGAGGCCTTCCACCAGGCCGACGGCACCACGAGCCGGCGCTACGGCGGCACCGGCCTGGGCCTGTCGATCTCGCGCGACCTCACGCAGCTGCTCGGCGGCACGCTCTCGGTGCAGAGCGAACTGGGGCGCGGCAGCACCTTCACGCTGCAGCTGCCGGCCGTGGCGCCGCAGGGCCTGGCGCCCGCACCCGTCCCGGCTCCGGCGGCGCCCGCGCTGCCCATCCGGCCGGCGGCGCCGCGTGCGGCCTCCCCTGCCCCGCAGGTCCCCGCCGCACCGGCGCCGCGCGCGCCCGTGCCGGCGCCGCTCTTCGCCGACGACCGCGCGCTGCCGGCCGACCAGGTGCGCCGCGTGCTGGTGATCGAGGACGAGCCGCAGTTCGCGCACATCCTCTACGACCTCGCGCACGAGCTCGGCTACCGCTGCCTGGTGGCGCACGGCGCGGCCGACGGCTTCGAGCTGGCACAGCAGTTCGTGCCCGATGCCATCCTGCTCGACATGCGCCTGCCCGACAGCACCGGGCTGGACCTGCTGCAGCGCCTCAAGGATTCGCCCCAGACCCGGCACATCCCGATCCACGTGGTGTCGGCGGCCGAGAACGCGCAGGCCGCCGCGCTGCACATGGGCGCGATCGGCTACGCGCAGAAGCCGGCCACGCGGGCCGAGCTGATGCAGGTGTTCGCGCGGCTGGAGGAGAAGCTCACGCAGAAGGTCAAGACCGTGCTGCTGGTGGAGGACGACGAGCTGCAGCGCGAGAGCGTGATCCGGCTCATCGGCGACGAGGACATCGAGATCGTCGCCGTCGGCTCGGGCGAAGAGGCGCTCGCGCTGCTGCGCCAGCGCGTGTTCGACTGCATGATCACCGACCTGCACCTGCCGGACATGCAGGGCAGCGAGCTGCTCAAGCGGATGGCGGCGGAGGAGATCGTCTCGTTCCCGCCCGTGATCGTCTACACCGGCCGCAACCTCACGCGCGACGAGGAGGCGGAGCTGCAGCGCTACTCGCGCTCGATCATCATCAAGGGCGCACGTTCGCCCGAGCGCCTGCTCGACGAGGTGACGCTGTTCCTGCACAAGGTGGAGGCCGAGCTGTCGAGCGAGCGCCAGGGCATGCTCAAGGCCGCGCGCGGGCGCGACCGCATCTTCGAGGGCCGCACCGTGCTGCTGGTGGACGACGACGTGCGCAACATCTTCGCGCTCACCAGCGCGCTGGAGCAGCGCGGCGCCGCGGTCGAGATCGGCCGCAACGGCCGCGAGGCGCTCGACAAGCTCGAGCAGGTGCGCGAGATCGACCTGGTGCTGATGGACGTGATGATGCCGGAGATGGACGGCCTCGAAGCCACGCGCCGGCTGCGTGCCGATCCGCGCTTCGAGAAGCTGCCGGTGATCGCGATCACCGCCAAGGCCACGCGCGACGACCGCGAGCAGTGCCTGGCCGCGGGCGCGAGCGACTACCTCGCCAAGCCCGTGGACCTGGAGCGCCTGTTCTCGCTGCTGCGCGTGTGGATGCCGAAGATGGAGCGGCTGTGAAGCCCGCCGCCACGCCACCGCCCCTGCCCGCCGTGCTGAGCAACACGGAGATCGAGCTGCGGCTGCTGATGGAGGCGATCTACCTCAAGTACAGCTACGACTTCCGCAACTACACGCTGGCCTCGCAGAAGCGCCGCGTGCTGCATGCGCTCGCGCAGCTCGGGCTGCCGAGCATCTCGGCGCTGCAGGAGAAGGTGCTGCGCGACCCGATGCTGTTCGGCCGGCTGCTGCAGTACCTGACGATCCCGGTCAGCGAGATGTTCCGCGACCCGGCGTACTTCCTCGCGCTCCGGCGGCACGTGGTGCCGATCCTGCACACCTATCCCTCGGTGAAGGTCTGGGTGGCGGGCTGCAGCACCGGCGAGGAAGTGTTCTCGCTCGCGATCCTGCTGCGCGAGGAAGGCCTGCTCGCGCGCACCCAGATCTATGCCACCGACATCAACCCCGCCTCGCTCGAGAAGGCGCGCCAGGGCATCTTCCCGATCGACGCGATCCGCGGCTACACGGCCAACTACCAGCGCGCGGGCGGGCTCGGTTCGTTCTCGGACTACTACACGGCCGCCTACGACGCCGCCCGCTTCGACCCGGCGCTTTGCGCCGACGTGATCTTTGCCGACCACAGCCTCGCGACCGACAGCGTGTTCGCCGAGACGCAGCTGGTCTCCTGCCGCAACGTGCTGATCTACTTCAACCGCGAGCTGCAGGACCGCGCGCTCGGGCTGTTCCACGAATCGCTCTGCCACCGCGGCTTCCTGGGCCTGGGCGCCAAGGAGAGCATCGACTTCTCGAGCTACGCCGAGCGCTTCGAGGCCCATTCGCGGCCCGAGCGCATCTACCGCAAGGCCTCATGACGCCGAAGGCCACCTTCCTTTCCGAACGGCGCATCGAAGCCGTCGTGCTCGGCGCCTCGGCCGGCGGCATCGAGGCGCTGCTGGCGCTGCTCGACGGCCTCGCGCCGCCCTGGCGCCTGCCGGTGGTGATCGTGCTGCACCTGCCCGAAGGCCACGAGAGCCACCTCGCCGAGATCTTCGCCGAGCGGCTGCAGGTGCCGGTGCACGAGGCCGCCGACAAGATGCCGGTGGGCGCGGGCGCCGTGTATTTCGCGCCGCCCGGCTATCACCTGTCGATCGAGCGCAACCGCTGCTTCTCGCTGAGCTGCGAGCCGCCGGTGCGCTTCTCGCGGCCCTCGATCGACGTGCTGATGGCCTCGGCCGCCGACGCCTACGGCAGCGCGCTCGCCGGCGTGCTGCTCACCGGCGCCAACGACGACGGCGCCGAGGGCCTGCACCGCATCTACTTGGCCGGCGGGCTCACCGCCGTCCAGGCCCCTCACGACGCACAGGTTCCCACCATGCCCGAAGCGGCCATCGCCCTGCACCGCCCCGATCACGTGCTTTCCCTGCGCGAACTGCGCGCGCTGCTCTTGCAACTGGAGTCCGCCCATGCCCATTGACGTCGAAAGCAAGCTGCTGATCGTCGATGACCTGCCCGAGAACCTGCTCGCGCTCGAAGCGCTGATCCGCGGCCCGGGCCGCGCGGTGCACCGCGCCACCTCGGCCGAGGAAGCCCTGGCGCTGCTGCTCGACCACGAGTTCGCGCTCGCCATCCTCGACGTGCAGATGCCCGGCATGAACGGCTTCGAGCTGGCCGAGCTGATGCGCGGCACCGAGCGCACGCGGCACATCCCGATCATCTTCGTGAGCGCCGCGGGCCGCGAGCTCAACTACGCCTTCCAGGGCTACGAAAGCGGCGCGGTCGACTTCCTGCACAAGCCGCTCGATCCGCACGTGGTCGCGAGCAAGGTCAGCGTGTTCGTCGACCTGCATCGCCACCGCAAGGCGCTGCGGCACGAGCGCGACGCGCTCGCGGCCGCCAACCAGAAGCAGGAAGAGCTGGTGTGCCGGCTGCGCCACACGCAGCGCGAGCTGGAGCATGCGGTGCGCATGCGCGACGACTTCATGTCCATGGTCTCGCACGAGCTGCGCACGCCGCTCAACACGCTCTACCTCGAGACCCAGCTGCGCCAGCTGCACGTGGCCAAGGGCAACCTCGAATCCTTCGCGGCCGACCGCCTGCCCGCGATGATCGAGCGCGACCAGCGGCAGATCCGCAACATGGTGCGGCTGATCGACGACATGCTCGACGTGACGCGGCTGCGCCGCGATGCGCTGTCGATCCGGCCCAAGCCCGTGGACCTGGCGGCGCTCGCCCGCGCGGTGGTCGAAGGGCTGCGGCAGCAGGCCGACGCCGCGGGCTCGTCCATCGCGCTGGAGGCGCCGCACGCGCTGCACGGCGTATGGGACGAGTTCCGCATCGAACAGGTGCTGACCAACCTGTTGACCAACGCACTGCGCTACGGCAGCGGCAAGCCCGTGCACATGGTGCTGCGCGAGGCCGAGGGCATGGCGCACATCGCGGTGCGCGACCAGGGTATCGGCATCGCGCCCGAGGACCAGGCGCGCATCTTCGAACAGTTCGAGCGCACCGACGACAGCCGCAAGCACGCGCCCGGCCTCGGCCTCGGGCTCTACATCACGCGCCGCATCGTGGGCCTGCACGGCGGGCGCATCGAGGTGGAAAGCACGCCCGGCGAGGGTGCGCTGTTCCGCGTGGTGCTGCCCCTGCATGCCGACGCCCGCGTGGCGGAAACCGCGCAACCGTAGGCGCCCTCCTACGGCCGCGGGCGCCGCGGGCCGGGATACTGCGGGGTCTTCTTCCGCCTGATTGGAAACCGCCTCCGTGAACGTGCTGATCGTCGACGACAACGAAGCTGCCGCAGACCTGCTTCGAGAACTGCTGACCCTGCAGGACCACACCGCCCGCTGCACCTACACCGCGCAGCAGGCACTCGACGCCGCGGCGGCGGAACGCTTCGACGCGGCGCTGATCGACCTCACGCTGCCCGACTTCCCAGGCACCGAGGTGGCGCGCCGGCTGCGCGCCGAGCCGTCGCAGGACCGGCCGCGCCTGCTGGTGGCGATCTCGGGCTTCTCGGCCGACGACGCGCCCGGCGCGGCCGCGCGCAACCTGTTCGACCACCACCTGCAGAAGCCGATCGACATCGGCCAGCTCACCAGCATCCTGGCCGCCGCGCGCTGAGCCGGCGGCGTGGTTCAGCGCGCCGGCTCGCGGCGCGACAGCTCCACCTCGGCGCCCGCGGTATCGAAGGCGATGGTGGGCGCGGTGAAGTCGCTCAGCGGGGCGCCCAGGCCGATCTCGCCGCGGCCGTGCAGCACGCATTCCTCGCGCCGCAGCGCGATCTCCTGGCTCGGCGCGCCGTTGCCGTGGAAGCGCACCCAGGTGCCGTAGGTGCTCAGGTCGGTCAGCACGCAGCTGCCGTGGCGCAGCTCGATGCGCGCATGCAGCCGCGACACGCGCGGATCGCTGACCACGAACTGCGCGTCGTTCACGCGACCGAGGTGGATCGGCAGCTGGTCCGTGCGGAAGGTGGAGCGCACGTCGAGCCAGGCCAGTTCGATGCGCCCGAACGACGAATCGGGCATGCGCATCGGCGTGAGCGAGGCCGGCACCGTGAGAAAGGCCGTCAGTTCCTCCTGCCAGTCGATGCGGTGCACCGCCGACATCTCGCTGCGTCCGCGGATGGTGATCAGCCCCAGGTCGCGGTGGCGCACGCCGGCCTCGCTGAGCTGCGCGATCACCGCGTCGGTGGCCCAGATCTGTCCCGGCCCGGCCAGGTCGCTCAGGCGCGAGGCCAGGTTCACCGCGTCGCCGAAGCAGTCGCCCTCGACCTCGACCACCTCGCCGCTCGCCACGCCGATCTGCAGCGCCATGCGCAGCGGCGCGGGCCAGGCCATGAGGCGCTTCTGGTGGTAGCGCTGCAGCTCGATCACCGCATGGGTGGCCGGCGCGGCGTTCGAGAAGATCGCGAACACGCCGTCGCCGAGCGACTTCACGACCCGTCCGCCATGCGCCTGGCAGATGCCGCCGATCCACTGGATGAGCCGCGTCACCGTTTCCGTTGCCCGCGCATTGCCCATGGCTTCGAAGATCCGTGAGCTGTCGGTCAGGTCTGCGAAAACGACGGTGGGATGGACGTCCATTGGATGAGTGAGTGGGTGAGCGGCCATTTTCCCCTGATGAGTCGCGCGGCGTGTGGCGATCGCGCTCCCGGCCCGGCGTTGTGATTACTTTCGGTTTAACTGTTGCAGTTTTACTTCAGATGCAACGTAAAGTTTGTTGTTTACAAACAAGAAGCAGTGTTTGCCGACTTGTGATTTACATGGGTGAGGCTTAAGGTAGCAATCGTCTGTCCTCTCGGCCCTTGCGCTTCCTGCCTTCCATGTCGTTCTTCCGTCGCTTTCTCCGGCTTCTCGGAGTTCCCGGTCTCGGATCCCCGCGGGTGGGAGAGCATCAGCTGGGCCGGATCCGGTCGGCCATGCTGTCGGTGCTGCAGGCCCACGGCGGACATTCGGTGCAGCGGGTGGCGCAGCGCGTGCGCTTTGCCAACGACGTGGAATCGCTCTGGTACCTGCGCCAGGACGTGATGGTGGCCCTGAGCGCCATCGACGGCGAGGCCGCCGCGCGGCGGCAGATGAAAGCCATCAACAGCATGTTCAAGGGCGGATTGCCCGGCTCGATGGGCCCTCGCACCCATCAACGCAGTTACTGACCCACCCCCGTCCCTCGCGCACTTCGTGTCGCTCGACTCCCCCCTCGAGGGGGCAACACCAGCGGCCCGGCGAAGCCGGTTCCGCGGTGTTTCCCGGTTTTGGAGGGGCCTCCTTAGGCGTGGTCGTGGTGGTCGTGCGCGTGGCGATGGCCCCAGACCATGAAGACATCGCGGCCGTCGGCGGCGAGTTCGACCTGGGCGCCGACGGGGAGCAGGATCTTGGTGGGCACGTGGCCGAAAGGAAGGCCGGTGAGCACAGGGACCTTGAGGAGGTGGCGCAGCCGGTCGACCACGCTCTCGAAGCCGAAGCCGCGGTCGTAGCCCGGCACCTTGCGCATGCCGGTGAACTGGCCGAAGACAATGGCGCGCTGGCGCGCGAGCACGCCGGCCATGCGCAGCTGGTCGAGCATGCGCTCGACGCGGTAGGGATGCTCGTTCACGTCCTCGATGAAGAGCACGCCCTTCTCCACCTGCGGAAAGTACGGCGTGCCGAGCAGGCTCGTGAGCACGCAGAGGTTGCCGCCCCACAGCGTGGCGCCGTGCACGGGCTTGAACTTCAGCTCGGCATCGCGCGCGGGCATGCGCCAGCCGGTGCCTTCGCCCTGCCCGCTCAGGAGATCGTCGAAGCAGGCCTCCATGATGTCGTCGGCACCGCCCTCGGCGCCGAAGTCCTCGCCGACCGCGGGGCCGGCCCAGCTCACGGCCCCGGTCTTGGCGAGCAGCGCGCTCTGCAGCGCGGTGAAGTCGCTGAGGCCGACGAACTCGGTGCCGCGGCCGATCGCCTTGGCGATGGCCTTGTAGGGAATGGCGTCGAGGATGCGCGTGAGGCCGTAGCCGCCGCGCGCGATCAGCGCGATGTCGGCGCCGCTGGCCGCGGCCCGTGCGATCGAGGCGAGCCGCGTGGCGTCGTCGCCCGCGAAGCGCTGGTGCACCGAGAGCGCGGCTTCGTCGATCTCGACCTCGTGGCCAAGGGCCTGGAGCCGCTTCACGCCGCGGCGGAAGGCGGCCTTGTCGCGGATCGCGCTCGAAGGGGAATAGATGTAGATGTGTTTGGTCACGCCGCCGAGTATCCCATCGCGTCGTGCACCTGCCGGGCGAGCGCGGCGGCCTGCGCGGCGCTCGGGCCCGAGACGTTCGACGGCGCCACGGGGCCGAGCGCACGCAGCGCGGCCTGGAAGCCGCGGTCCGGGAACGGCGCACGCCATGCGTCGCCCGCCGGCTCGCCGCCATCGGGTGCGCACAGCACCGCCGCGAAGCGTCCCGGCCGCGCGGCCTGCAGCAGCGCCGCGAGCGCACCGGCGGCGGCGCTGTGCACCAGCACCGCGGGCGCGGGGCCGATGCGGTCGAGCCATTCGACCAGCACCTCGCAGTGCCATGCGAGCCGGTGCACGGCGTCGCGCTTGGGCTTGTCGCTCTTGCCGAAGCCGATCAGGTCGGGCGCCAGCATGCGCAGCCCGGGCGTGCGCGCGAGATGCCGGAAGAAGTAGCTCCATTCGCCGGGGCCGTGCAGGCACAGGGCGAGCGGCGCGTCGGCCGGCCCTTCGTCGAGGTAGTGCATGCGCCAGCCCTGCAGCGCCGGCAGGTCCTGCACGTAATGCGCCGCGAAGGGATAGTCGCCGAGCGCCTCGAAGCGCGCCGCCGGCGTGCGCAGCGCATCGTCGCGCAGCGGCTCGGCCTGCTCGCGGGCGGCCTCGCGGCGCTCGCGGAAGAAGGCCTGCAGCAGCGCCGCGCATTCATCCGCAAGCACGCCGCCCGACACCTGCGTGCGGTGGTTGAGCCGCGGCTCGGCGAAGAGATCGAGCACCGAGCCCGCGGCGCCGGTCTTGGGATCGGGCGCGCCGAACACCACGCGGGCGAGCCGCGCATGCAGCATGGCGCCGGCGCACATCGCGCAGGGCTCGAGCGTGACGAAGAGCTCGCAGCCGTCGAGCCGGTAGTTGCCGAGGGCGGCGGCGCCGGCGCGCAGCGCGTCGATCTCGGCGTGGGCGCTCGGGTCGTGGCGTGCCACGGGCATGTTGCGGCCGCTGGCGACCAGCTGGCCGTCCTTCACGAGCACCGCGCCGACCGGCACCTCGCCCGCCTCGGCCGCGCGCCGCGCCTGCTCGAGCGCGAGCGCCATCCAGTGCGCGTCGCCCGCAGGCTGCGCGGGTGGCACGGCGTCACTCGTCATCGGGCATCCTGCGCGCCTTCGCCGCGGCGTCGAGCGCGTCCTTGACCTGCTGTTCGGCCTGCCGTGCCTGCAGCCGCGGATCGGCCGCCGCGCCGACGCCGACCCCCTCGCGCGCGGGCGCGGCGGGGGCGAGCTGCTTCTTCGCGAGCAGCCCGACGACCACGAGCGCCAGCACCAGGCCGAGCAGTCCGACCATGCGCATCTCAGCGTCCTTCGGCCGCGGGTGCATCGGCCATCAGGCCGAGGCGCTCCATCCATGCGGCGAGCGCCTTTTCGTCGCTCGTGCCGGCGCCGTAGACGGCATGCATCGCGGCATGGGATTCGCGCCGATGCTGGTTGAGCTTGACCTTGCATTGCAGCGCGCGCACCTGCAGCTCGAAGCCCATGATGCCCGCGAGCATCTTGTGCTGGAACTCTTCGCCGAGGTCGCGCCACTGCTGCGCGTAGGCGGGCTCATGCTCGCCGATGAGCTTCTTGAGCAGCGCGTCCTTGGCCATGGGCTCCTCGATCAGCCGCGCTTCCACCGTGCAGTGCACCGCAAGGTAGTTCCAGGTCGGCACGCGCGCGAGGTCGGGATAGACCGAGGGCGACAGGTAGGCGTGCGGCCCGAGGAAGGTGGCGACCGCCTGCGGCCGCGCCTGCAGGTAGCGCCAGTGCGGATTGGGCTTGGCGCAGTGCCCCAGCAGCACCAGCTCGCCGTCGGCGCGGCGTTCGGCCACCAGCGGCAGGTGCGTGACGAAGGGCAGGCCGTCGTCGTCGTTCGAGATCAGGCTCGCGAAGGGATGCGAGCGCATCAGGTCCAGCGCGATGGCCGGGTCCTTGGCATTGAACTGCGGGGGCATGTACATGGGGCGGTTTCCTCGTGGCGAGGTCCGATTGTCCCCGAGCCGGCCCTGTCCGCTACGGCTTCGCGCGCCTGGCCTCGAGCAACTGCACCATCGCCGTGTAGCCGCGCGCCTTCGCGAGCTGCAGCGGCGTGTTGCCCTGGCGGTCGGTGAGCGCGAGGTTCGCACCGGCATCGACGAGCGCGGCCAGCGTGCGCTGGTGGCGCGGCCCGCCGTCGCCGAGCACGATGGCCTCGATCGCGGCCGTCCAGTGCAGGTTGTTGACGTGGTCGAGCGGCGCGCCCGCGGCGATCAGCCGGCGCACCACCTCGTCGTGGCCCAGGTGCGCGGCGGCGATCAGCGCGGTGCCGTCATAGCGGCTCGTGACCTGGCTCGCGCTCGCGCCGAGAGAGAGCAGCAGCGCGAGCGTCGGCACGTCGTCGGCCACCGCCGCGATCGTGACGGCGTCGTAGCGGTCGACCTCGAGCGCGTCGAGCCGGGCGCCGGCCTTGGCGAGCAGTTCGATCGCGCCGCGCTGCCGCGCATGCGCCGCCACGTGCAGCGGCGTGCGGCCGTGCGCATCGCGTGCCTCGAGGTCGGCGCCGGCCGCGATCAGCGCCTTCATCTTCGCGAGATCGCCCAGCCACGCCGCGCGGTGCAGGCCCTGGTAGGCCTGGGCCTCGGCGGGCTGCGGCGGCACCTGGGCGCGCGCGAACGGCGCGAGCGCCAGCAAGCCGAGCAGCAGGAGGCGGCGCCGGTCGGTCATCAGAGCAGGCTCTTGACCTTCTCGAGCGCGGCGTTGGCGCACTGCTCGTCGAGGTGGCCGCCCGGCGCACCGCCCACGCCCACGGCGCCGATCACTTCGTTGCCCGACTTCACCGGCACGCCGCCGCCGAGCAGCAGGAAGCCCGGCAGGTAGACCAGGTTCGCGCCGCCGGGGTTCTTCTGCGAACCTTCCATCATGGCCTGCGTGGGCGCCTTGGCCGAGGCCGAGGTCCATGCCTTGCGTTCGCTCGAGGCCAGGGTGTGCGGGCCGGCATTGTCGGCACGCTGCACCGCGCGCACGGTGCCGGCGCGGTCGACCACGGTGGCGGCCACGTTGTAGCCGTTGGCGGCGCAGGCGGCCACCGCCTCGGCGGCGATCTGGTTGGCGAGCGCGAGCGAGATGTTCTTCTCGGTGCGCACCGCGGCGGCGGCGGGCGTCTGGGCCTGGACGGCGGTGGCGGCGAGCAGCGCGGCGATGGCGCCGAGGCGAAGGATGGAACGCATGTTCGTTGTTCTCCAGTGATGCGGTTGATCGCGCCGGCGGGTTGCCGGCGGCTGTGCCAGTGTAGAAAACGCCGGCCGCCGCGGCCATTCGTACGGCTACGCGCGGCGCTCCGTAGTTCTACGGAGCCGGCGGGCGATCAGCCCTCGGCGTCCACCAGCACCGCATAGCGCCGGATCAGTTGCGCGAGCGAATCGCATTCGAGCTTGGCGAACAGGTTGGCGCGGTGCGTCTCGACCGTGCGCGGCGACAGCGCGAGCCGGCGCGCGATCTCCTTGTTGGTGAGCCCGGCCACGATGAAGGCCAGCACCTCGCGCTCGCGCTCCGACAGCTGCGCCACGCGCTCGCGCGCCGCCTGGTCGGCCTGCGCGCGTTCGCGCGAGCGCACGTGCCGGCGCACCGCCTGCTGCAGCGCCTCGAGCAGCTGCTCGTCGTCCACCGGCTTCTCGAGGAACTCGGCCGCGCCGGCCTTGAAGGCGCGGCGGCACATCTCGACCGTGCCGTGGCCGGTCAGCATGATGACGGGCTGGTCCACGCCCTGCGCCACCAGCCGGTCGAGCACCGTGAGCCCGCTGATGCCGGGCATGCGCACGTCGAGCACGATGGCGCCCACCCCGGCGCGGTCGAAGCCGTCGATGAAGGCCTGCGGATCGGCCCATTCCTGCACCCGCAGGCCGACAGTGCCGATCAGCAGCGCCAGGCTCTCGCGCACCGCACGGTCGTCGTCGATCAGGTGGATCAGCGGCGACTGCGGCGGATGGATCACGGGGCCGCTCATGCCGCACGCTCCGGCGTCGGTGCCGCCACCAGCGGCAGCAGCAGCGTGAAGCGCGCGCCGCGCGGCGCGACGTTGGCCGCGCTGAGGCTGCCGCCCATACCGCTCGCGAGGGTCTCGCTCAGGCTCAGTCCGAGTCCGAGGCCGCCCTCGCGGGTGCTGAAGAAGGGCTCGAAGAGCCGCGGCAGGGCCTCGGGCGAAATGCCTCCGCCGTTGTCGGTGACGGTCAGCACGCCCTCCTCCCCGTTGCGTCCGACCGCGACCGCGAGCCGCCGCTCGGCCGCCGGCACCCGTTCGAGCGCCTGCAGCGCATTCATCAGCAGGTTGTGGACGATCTGCTCGAGCGCCACCGCGTCGGCCTGCACGCGCACCGGCGCCTGCGCGGCGGCATCGAACTGCGCCGCGACCGCGCGCTTCTCGAACTCGGGTGCGAGCAGGTGCATGGCGCTGCGCACCAGCTCCTGCAGCACCAGCGGCCGGACCTCGCCCGCGGCCTCGGGCCGCTCGATCACGCGGCGCAGCCGGCCGACCACGCCCGCGGCCCGGCGCGCCTGCTCGACCGCCTGCCCCATCGCGTCGCGCGCGGTGGCGAGGTCGGGCGGGTCGTCGTCGAGCAGCCGGCGCGCGGCCTGCGCGTTGGCGAGCACGGCAGTGAGCGGCTGGTTGAGCTCGTGCGCGAGCCCCGCCGAGAGTTCGCCCAGCGCATTGAGCCGCGCCACCTGCCCGAGACGCAGCAGCTCTTCCGCGCGGCGCCGCGCCACGCGCTGCCGCTGCGCGGCCCAGAGCCCCGCGAGCAGCAGCGCCACGGCGGCGGACCAGAGCACGATGCGGCGCCACGGCAGCTCGCGCCAGCCGACCTCGCGCACCGCCACCAGTTCGAACGGCTGGCTCGGCGAGGCCAGCGCCTTGGCGAGCTCGAAGCGCCAGCCGCCCGCGGCCGGCTGCCCGGGCTGGATCTGCAACTGCTGGCCGTCGCGCTGCAGCCGCAACGCGACCGGGCTGCGCTTCGGGTCCATCGGCCAGTCGCGCCACGGCACCGAACCGGCCAGGTCGATCTCCAGCGCATAGCTGAACGGCGTGGCACCGATCACGAGCTGGTAGCGGCCGCGCGCGAGGTCGACCGCGGCCAGTTCCGCACGGCGCTGGCTGCGCGAGCGCGCCTCGGCGGCGGCCAGCGCGCCGGCCTGGGCGCCGTCGGGCCAGGAGGCATCGCGCTCGCGCCGCTGCACGCGCAGGATCGAGGGATAGACCGAGGGCAGGCGCTGCTCGGGATGCTCGGCGCCGGCGCCGGGCTCGAGCAGCGCGAGCGTGGCGAGCACCGCGTCGTACTGCACCATCTGCTGGCTCATGAGCCGGTGCGCGATGCGCACGTCGGTCTCGAAGGCCTGCTGCAGCTGCGTCAGCTCGGCGCGCGCGAGCCACACCGCGCCCGCGCCGGTGAGCGCCAGCCACGCCAGCCACCAGACACCCTGCGCACGCAACCACTGTTTCATGGCGCGGATTGGGCCCGCGCGCCACGCGGGCGCCGGCCTTGGCCCAGAATGCGGGCCCAGACATGACGGAACTGCAGGACTCTCTTTTCCCCGACCTCCCGCCTCTGCCCGAGGCGCCGCGCGCCGCGCCCCCGCCGGACGAAGCGCCCGCCGCGCCGAAGAAGCCGCGCACCGCCACGGTCGCGCCCGTGCCCCCCCATCCCGCACTCGTCGAACTGGCTGCCGCGCTGCCGCCCGGCCTGCGGCTCGGCACCTCGTCGTGGAGCTATCCGGGCTGGGCCGGCCTCGTGTGGGAGGGCGAGCATGCCGAGTCGGTGCTGTCGAAGCACGGGCTCGCGGCGCTTGCGCGGCATCCGCTCTTTCGCACCGTGAGCCTGGACCGCAATTTCTACCGCGCGCTCACGGCCAGCCAGTACGCGCGCTATGCGGCCATGGTGCCCGACGACTTCCGCTTCGTCGTGAAGGCGCCCAGCCTCGTGACCGATGCGACGGTGCGCGACGAGAGCGGGCGCGGCACCGAACCCAATCCGGTGTTCCTGAACAGCGAGATCGCGATCCAGGAATTCGTGCAGCCCGCGCTCGAGGGCCTGGGCCACCGCATCGGCGCGCTGGTGTTCCAGCTGAGCCCGATCCCTTCACAGCTGCTGGCCGACCAGGACGCGCTGCTGGCGCGCATCGGGGCCATGCTCGCATCGCTGCCCGCGCTGCAGCCGACGGCGCCCGAGGCGGTGATCGCGGTCGAGGTACGCGACCCGCAACTGCTCTGCCCCGCCTTCGCCACCATGCTGCGCGATGCCGGCGCCACCTTCTGCATGGGGCTGCATGCCAAGATGCCGCCGATCGAAGCGCAGCTGCCGATGCTGCGCGCGCTCTGGCCCGGACCGCTGGTCTGCCGCTGGAACCTGCACCGCCGCCACGGCCGCTTCGGCTACGAGGACGCCGAGAAGCTCTACGGCCCGTTCGACCGCATCGTCGATTCCGATCCCGAGACGCGCGAGGCGCTCGCGCGCGTGATCGCGGGCACCACGGGCGCGGGGCAGCGCGCCTACGTCACGGTCAGCAACAACGCCGAGGGTTGCGCGCCGCTGACGATCGCCTCGCTCGCGCAAGACATCGTCGCCGCGGCCGCCAAGCAGCGGGCGCCCTGAGGCCGGGGCTTCAGCCCTCGAGCGCTAGGTACACCCGCCCGCCCTCGATCTTCACCGGATAGCTGCGCAGGTCCTCGGTCAGCGGCGCGCACATCGCCTTGCCGGTGCGCACGTCGAAGCGGCCCTGGTGCAGCGGGCATTCGATCTCGTGGCCTTCGAGGAAGCCGTCGCACAGCCGCGCGTGGCCGTGGGTGCAGATGTTGTCGGTGGCGTGGATGCCGTCCTCGGTGCCGTAGAGCGCGATGTCGCGGCCCTGCACCTCGATGCCGATCACGTCGTCGGCGGGAACGTCGCCGACCGCCGCGGCGTCGACCCAGGTGGTGGTGCTCATGTCTTCTTGCTTTCGTGGGTGTGGCGCGGGGCGCTTCAGTTGTCGGGCTTGAGGCCGGCACGTTCGATCACGGGCTTCCAGCGCGTGCGCTCTTCCTGCATGAACTTCGCGAGCGCCTCGGGCGTGCTGCCCACGGGGTCGAAGTACGCGGTCTGCAGCCGCTTCTGCGTTTCGGGGTCCTGGAGCACGGCCGCGATCTCGCGGCTCATGCGCTGCACGATCGCGTCGGGCGTGCCCCTGGGCGCCATGTAGGCGAACCACGGCACGGCCTGGATGTCCGGCAGGCCCGATTCGCGCAGCGTGGGCAGCTCGGGCAGCAGCGCCGAACGCTCGGCCGAAGTGACGGCCAGCGCCTTGAGCCGGCCCGCCCGGACCTGCGGCATCACGGTGACGGGCGGCAGGCAGGCGTACTGCACGTCGCCCTGCACCAGCGCGGTGACCGCCTGGCCCGAGGACGCGTAGGGAATGTGCACCGCGAACGAGTGGGTCTTGAGCTTGACGAGCTCCACGCCCAGGTGCGAGATCGAGCCGTTGCCGGTGGAGGCGAAGTTGAACCTGCCGGGGTTCTGCTTCATCGCCGCGAGCCAGCCGCGGACCGAATCGACGTTCATGCTGTTCGACACCGCGCACACGTTGGGCGTGGTGGCCGCGAGCGACACCGGCACGAGGTCCTTGAACGGGTCGTAGGGCAGGTTCTTGTAGAGGATGGTGTTGTAGACCAGCGGCGCGTTGACCGAGAGCAGGAAGGTCTGGCCGTCGGGCGCCGACTTGCTGGCCTGGTCGGTGCCGCTGTTGCCGCCCGCGCCGGGCTTGTTGTCGACGACGAGCGGCTGGCCGATGCGCGCGGCGAGCTTGTCGTTGACGATGCGCGCGAGGATGTCGGGCGAGGAGCCGGCCGCGAACGGCACCACGATGCGCACCGGGCGCTGCGGCCACTCGCCCTGGGCGTGGGCCGCGATGGCCAGTGCCGATGCGGCGAAGGCCAATGCGAGACGAACGCGCCTCATGGCTTCGCCTCCACGTCGACCATGCCCTGGTGGTCCTGCTGCTCGCGCGCGATGAAGCCCGCGATGAGCGCGCGGTAGGCCGCCTCGACCACCTCCGGGTAGGCGCCCTCCTTCTCGGCCAGCGCCCTCACCTTGTCGATCACCTCCTGCTGGCGCTGCGGCGCCGAGACCTGGAAGGCATCGCGCTTGAAGCGCGCCGCGTCCTTCACGTAGCGGCCGCGCTCGGCCAGCAGCGCGACGATCTGGCGGTCGAGGCGGTCGATGTTCTCGCGCACCTCGGCGAGGTTGGCGCACAGCGGCACGTAGGCGGGATCGGTGAAGCGGCGCAACGCTGCGCCGTGTGTCTCGGGTTCTCTTTTTTCTTCGGGCATGGTTCAGATGGGGTAAATGATGGAGTTGGGGATCATTTCGCTGTCGAACACGCACAGCCGCGCGGCGAACTTCAGGCCTTCGGGCGTGCGCACCACGCGGTCGATGTAGCGGCCGACGTTGAACACCGTCGAGGGGCCGTCGAGCTTGGTGCGGAACACCGCGTAATTGGCCTCGCTGTGGATCGTGCCGTCGGCATCGACCGCATGCACCAGCGGCAGCCCGACCACGTGGCGCTGGTAGTACGGGTCGTGAAACAGGGTCTCCTGGATGCCATAGACCCGGTCTTCGAGCATGCCGCGGCTCTCGAACGAGAGCGTGGCGAGCGGCAGGCCGCGCTCGTGGTTCTCGCGCGGCTGCAGGCGGTAGCTGCACTGCTCGGTGAAGAAGCCGGGCCAGCGTTCCCATCGGCCCGAATCGACCGCCTGGGCGTAGGCGCTGTAGAGCGCCGCGAGTTCGAGATAGCCGTCGGCATCGAGCTTGTTCGTCATGCCGCCTCCATCACTTCGCGCCAGTAGCGGTACATGCCGCGGATCAGCGTCTCGGTCACCATGTGGTCGGTGTTCTCGACCTCCCGGCCGCCGAGCTCGGCCAGCGTGCGGTGGCCGGGTTTCTGCTCGAAGCCTTCCTGCGAGAACTCGATCACCTCGCCGTCGTCGGCCGAGACGAAGCCCGCGGGCCCGAACAGGTTGGCCTGGCGCAGGCGGCGCTGGGTCATCTCCTCGGTGTCGTCCTCGAAGCCGAAGTGCGTCCAGACGAAGTCGAAGGCATCGTGGCCCGCGGGCTGGATGTGGCGCGTCGAGACGCTGTTGACCTGCTGCTGCAGGATCAGGCTCGGAAACAGCGTCATCATCACCGCGGTCGGCCCGCCCCACCAGGGCTCGGGCACGATGTCGAGGAAGCGCGGGTCCTTGAGCTGCATGCTCTCCTTGAAGCTCGACACCTGCGTGACCTGCGCCGCCTTGCCCGCGCTGCCGCGCGTGGAGATCATCGCGGCGTGGCGGCCGCGCGCGTCCATCTTGAGCTCGGATTTGTTGTCGGCGCGCCAGAGTCCGAAGGTGACGAACCAGGTGTGCAGCAGGCCCGGGTGGTACGGGTCCTTGATGTTCTCCTGCATCAGCTTCCAGTTGCCCGGGATGCGCTGGCGGCTGTAGCCCAGGATGGTGAGCTTGCGGCCGTCGAACAGGCGGTCGAAGTAATGCAGGATGTCGGGGCCGAGAAAGTCCTCGAACGACTCGACCTCATGGTCGAACGAGGCGAACACCACGCCGCCGCGCGTCGCGACCTTGAGCTTGGTCAGCCCGTGCTCCTCGGTCCTGAAATCGCCCGGCATGCCGCCGTTGACCTTGCCGTCCTGCTTCACGCCGCGGCGGAACGGCACGCCCTGCAGGTCGCCTTTCAAGGTGTAGTTCCACTGGTGGTAAGGGCAGACGAACTCCTTGCGGTTGCCGTGGCGCTCGCGGCAGAACTGCATGCCGCGGTGGGCGCAGACGTTCTCGAACACGTGGATCGCGCCCGCCTCGTCGCGCGCCATCACCACTGAGCGCTCGCCGATCGCGGTGCGCTTGAAGTCGCCAGGGTTCGGAATCTCGGCTTCGAGGCCCACGTAGCACCAGTGCTTCTCGTAGAAGAAGCGCTGCAGCTCCTTCCGGTGCAGCGCCTCGTCGGTGTAGGCCATGAACGGGATGCGGCTGGTCTTGTCGCTCTCCCATCTGAGTTCGACGGGGAACACGGTCTGCGTGGTCATCGCGGGTCTCCTTTGCTTCTTCTTTGGTATTCAGGTGCCTTGCAGGTAAAAGGCATCGGCATGGATCTGTTCGGGCGCGAGGCCGCGCGCGCGCACGAGCTGCGTCACGGCCTCCACCATCGGCGGCGAGCCGCAGAGGTAGGCGCGCCAGCCTTCGGGGCCGGCGGGCCAGTCGGCGCGGATCGCGTCGGTGATGAGGCCCGTGCGCCAGCCTTCGCGCGCCGGACCGGTGACCACGACCACCTGCACCTTCAGGCCCGGGTGCAGCGCCTGCAGCGCGCGCAGTTCTTCCAGGCCGTACACGTCGGCTTCCGAGCGCACGCCGAGGTACAGGTGGATCGGCTGCATCAGGTCCGCCGCGATCGCGCCGCGCACGATCGAGAGGATCGGCGCCAGGCCCGTGCCGCCCGCCGCGCAGAGCATCGGCCCGCGGTGCCTGGTGCGCAGGTAGGCGGTGCCCAGCGGCCCGCTCACGCGCACCGCATCGCCGACGCGCAACTGCTCGAACACATGGGCCGTGACGCGGCCGCCGGGCACGCGGCGGACATGGAATTCGAGTTCCGCGTCGCGGCTCAGACCGGCCATCGAATAGGGTCGCGCGAGATCGGGCGCGAACTGCAGCTGCGCGTACTGGCCCGGCGAAAACGCCAGCGGCTTGTTCGGCTTGAGCCGCAGCCGGCGGATGTCGTGCGTGAGCACGTCGATGCCCGTGACCGTGGCCTTGAGGATGCGCGCAGGATGCACCACCACCTCGTCGGGCTCGGGAATCTCGATCGCGCAGCTTTCGGTCAGGGTGCTCTGGCAGGCCAGCACGTAGCGCTCGGCCGGGCCGTCGGGGCGGATCGCATCCTGCCCGGCGTCGAGCACCTGGCCGGAAACCACCTTGCAGCGGCAGGTGCCGCAGCGCCCCGACATGCAGCTGTACGACACCGGCACATGGTGCTCGCGCAGCACCTCGAGCAGGTTCGCGCCGGGGCGGACCTCGAGGGTGCGGGCAAGCGGGTGGATGTGCAGGTCCATCGGTGGGCTCTTTCTGGGTGCCGGCGGCGGGCGGCCGGCCTGTCTCTCTGGCGGCGATGATGCGCGCCCCTGCCCGATTGACCAATAGAATCCCGTGAATCGGCCACATCACTGCCGTGAATAAAGCCCGGCCATGCAACTCAAGGACATCGACCTCAACCTGCTGCTGGTGTTCGACCGCATGCTGGCCGAGAAGCGCGTCTCGGCCGTGGCCGAATCGCTGGGCCTCTCGCAGCCCGCGATCAGCAATGCGCTGGCGCGGCTGCGCCGGCTGCTGGGCGACGAACTGTTCCTGCGCACCGCGCGCGGCATGGAGCCAACGCCGTTCGCGCTGCAGCTCGCCGAGCCGGTGGCCTACGCCATGGGTGCGCTGCACACCGCGCTCAACCAGCAGGTGGTGTTCGACCCGGCCACCAGCACGCGCAGCTTCACGCTCGCGATGACCGACATCGGCGAGATCTACTTCACGCCGCGGCTCATGGACCTGCTCTCCCAGGCCGCGCCCGGCGTGACGATCAGCACGGTGCGCAACAACAGCAACAGCACCGCCAGCCTGCGCGACGAGCTCGAATCCGGGCACGTGGACATCGCGATCGGCCTGCTGCCGCAGCTCAAGGCCGGCGTGTTCCAGCGCCGGCTGTTCCTGCAGCGCTACGTGTGCCTGTTCTCGGGCGCGCATCCGCTGGCGCAGAAGCGCAGCGTCTCGCTGAAGGACTTCGTCGCGGCCGACCATCTGCTGGTGCAGGCCGCCGGCACCGGCCACGGCAAGGCCGACGACGTGATGGCCGCGCAGGGCATCCAGCGGCGCATCCGGCTGCGGGTGCCGCACTTCGTCGCCATCGGCCACATCCTGCGTTCGAGCGACATGATCGCGACCGTGCCCGAGCGGCTCGCCCAGAGCATCGCCGAGCCTTTCGGGCTGGTGTGGCGCCCCCACCCCGTGGCGCTGCCGCAGATCGCGATCAACCTGTTCTGGCACGCCAAGGTGCACCGCGATCCGGGCAACCAGTGGCTGCGCGGGCTGTTGTTCGACAAGTTCGCGGATGCGGGCTGAAGCCTCAGGCCGGCCACTTTCCCCGCGGTTCGTAGATGTGTTCGCCGACGTGGCTTTCGAGCAGCACGAAGGCATCGGCATGCCAGCGCAGCGCGGGCGCGACCGGCTGCAGCGCGACCTTGCGCGGCGTGTAGCCGAGCGTCATGTGCGGCGTGAAGCCGCGCTCGGGCTTGAAGCCGGCGTCGGCGAGCGCTTCGCCGAGCCGCTGGCGAAAGGCCACGAGCGCGGCCGTGCCCGCCGGCTGGCCGCTCGCGAGCACGAAGGCGCGGCTCTTGTCGAAGCGCAGCGCCTCGTCGAACGCGATCTCGAACGCAGGCGGTGCCACCGTGGCGGCGGCGTCGAGCGCGGCCTGCAGCACCTTGCGCGGCACGGCCGTGTAGTCGCCCAGGTGATGCAGCGTGACATGCAGGCGCTCCGGATCGGTCAGCTTGGCCTTAAGCGAATGCGCGCCGTCGAGCTGCGCGGCCAGCGCCGCGACGGCCTCGGCCACCGCGGGCGGCGGCAGGATCGCGAAGAAGAGCGAGCGAGGCAGGCGCTCCCGGGGTTTGGCGGCGCCGCGCGCGCGGCGCAAGGGCGCCGGCGGCGGATCGATGCCGGGAAGAAGGAGCTGTTCGGGCATGAGGCGTGTCGGGCACCGGATGCGAAACCAAAGTCCCGCAGCCGGCCAAACGCTCGATCTTGGCACAATGCGACGCCTCATCCCTCGCCTCCTTCGCATGACCACGCCACTGATCGACGGCCCCGATGGCCAACCCCGCTGCCGCTGGTGCGCCTCGGCGCCCGAGTTCCTCGGCTACCACGACGACGAATGGGGCCATCCGGTCGCCGACGACCATCGCCTGTTCGAGAAGATCAGCCTCGAAGGTTTCCAGTCCGGCCTGAGCTGGCGCACCATCCTCGCGAAGCGCGAGAACTTCCGCGCCGCCTTCCACGGCTTCGACTTCGACAAGGTCGCGCGCTTCGGCCAGAAGGACGTGGAGCGCCTGCTGCAGGACCCGGGCATCGTGCGCCACCGCGGCAAGATCGAAGCCGTGATCCACAACGCCGCGCGCGCGCAGGAGATGGTCGCGCGCGAAGGCTCGCTCGCCGCCTTCTTCTGGCGCCACGAACCCGATGCCGCGACGCTCGGCACGCCGCAGACGCTGTCGACCTCGGAGGCCTCGATCGCGCTGTCGAAGACGCTCAAGAAGCTGGGCTGGAAATTCGTCGGCCCGACGACGGTGTATGCGTTCATGCAGGCGATGGGGCTGATCAACGACCATGCCGAAGGCTGCGTGATTCGCGCGAAGGTGGACCGGGCGCGCGGCAGTTTCAAGCGGCCGCGGAACTCGGCCTGAGCCGCGCGGCTCTCACCGCCATGCGCGCCGCCAGAGAGCCAGCCCTCCGCCCGACCGGATCCGGGACGCCCGGCCTCGCCCGGCGCACCGTCGTGGCCGCGGCCGTGGTCGCCGCCCCGGCGCTTTGGCTCGGCGCCCGCGCACAGGCGCCCTCCCCGCGCATCGCCACGCCATCGCAGACCGAAGGCCCGTTCTACCCCGTGCGCCTGCCGCAGGACACCGACCATGACCTGCTGCGAAACGGCAGCCTGCACTACGGCCAGGGCCAGCCGGCCTGGGTCGAGGGCAGCGTGACCGACCTCGCCGGCCGGCCGCTGCGCGGCGCGCAGGTCGAGATCTGGCAGTGCGACCACAACGGCCACTACCACCACCCCGGCGACGGCGGGCGCGCCGATGCGGCCTTCCAGGGCTTCGGCCGCGTCGCGGTCGGCGACGACGGCCGCTACCGCTTCCGCACCATCCGCCCGGTGCCCTACACGGGCCGCACGCCGCACATCCACGTCAAGGTGAAGCTCGGCTCGCGCGAACTGCTGACCACCCAGCTCTACGTGGCAGGCGATCCGGGGAACGCACGCGACTACCTCTGGCGCAACCTCGCGCCCGCGGCACGCGAGGCGCTCACCGTGCCCTTCGAACGCGGCGCCGACGGGCTGCAGGTGCGGTTCCCGATCGTGGTCGAGGCCTGAGCGCCGCTTCCCTTCGGCTCACGGTGCGCCCGATGACGGCCGCCGCGGCGCGGTGAACGCCAGCACGGCGGCCAGGAAGCGCGCGCGCTCGGCACCCGGCTGCAGGTGCGCATAGTGCGAGGCGCCGCGCAGTTCGACGGCGGTCACCGAGGCCGCGCTCGTGAGGTGTTCGCGCAGCGTCGCCACGTCGACGGGCCGCGACCAGAAGTCGCGCTCCGAGCGCAGGATCAGCACGTGGGCGCGGATGAACGAGGCGTCGAAGAGCTGGCGCCCGTTGACCAGCTTGAGCGTGTCGGCCGTCGGCCCCGAGGGGAAGCGGAAGCTCGGCGGCTGGCGCGCGCCCGCGCTCGCATCGCCTTCCATCGACAGCTGGACATAGCGCGCGAGGAAGGCGGCATCCACGCCCTCGCTGCGCCAGCGGCCCACGAGGTTGTCGGCCGTGGCGAGGCGGTAGGCGCCGTGCCGCGCCCGGTCGAGTTCGGCGGGCCGCTGCGGATCGCCGAACTCCGCCTGCAGCGCCCAGCCGCCGGCCGGCCCGCCGTAGGCCGCGTTGTAGTAGACGAGGTGCGACAGCTTCTCGGGATGAAGCGACGCATAGTGGCCGAGCCACTGAGAGCCCGTCGCCCAGCCGATGGCGGCGAGCCGCGCCTCGCCCGGATGGCGGCGCCGGATCTCGTCCACCACGGCCGCGATGTCGCGCACGGCCTCGTTCGAGCGCACGGCCACCGGACCGGCGAGCGCCTCGGGCGCATCTCGCATCTCGCGCGGGAATGCGGAACGGCCGAAGCCGCGCACGTCCATCAGGTAGACCCGGTGCCCGGCCTTGGCGATCTCCTCGGCCGCCGAACTGCCGGGCGCATCGACGTCCCAGCTCGCGAGCACGCCCGAGCGCCCGCCATGGACCATGAGCATCGGGCCGCGGTCCGCCGGCGCGGCGGTGTCGCGCAGCTCGCGCACGAAGATCGAGAGGCCGTCCTCGCTGCGCACGCTGAAGTCCTTGCGCACCACTTCCGCCGCCGCGGGCAGCGCGAGCAGAAGGCCTACGCAGGCGGCCGTCCATTTCATCTGCAGGTTCATTCGCTTTGGTCCATCTGTTGGATGGCATCGAGCGTAGGCGCCGGTTGTGATGCAATCAATGTCATCGATCGGCATCGATCAATGCAAGGACGTGCATCGATGGAATTCACTCAACTGCGTCATTTCCTCGCCGTGGCCGAGACCCTGCACTACGGACGCGCCGCCGAGCAGCTCGGCGTCGCCCAGCCGCACCTGAGCCGTGCGATCGCGCGCCTGGAGAACGAACTCGGCGTGCGCCTGTTCGCGCGCACCAGCCGCAAGGTGCAGCTCACCGCGGCCGGCGAGGCCTTTCGCGCCGAGGCGCTCGAGCTGTTGCGGGGCCGGGAGCGCGCCGGCGCACTGGCCCGCGCCGCGGCGGCAGAGGACAGCCGGTCGCTCCGCATCGGCTTCGTCTCGGCCGCGCTCTACCACCTGCTGCCCGCCCTGCTGCGCGAACTGCGTGCGGCGCACCAGCACTTGCAGCCGCAGCTCGCGGAGCTCTCCACCGAGGAGCAGTTCGACCGGCTCGCGCGCGGCGAACTCGATCTCGGCCTCGGCCATCCGCCGGTCGCGGGCCGCGGCCGCATCGAGAGCGAGCTGCTGTTCGAGGACCGCTTCGACGCGCTGCTGCCCGCGGACCATGCGCTCGCGCGCAAGCGCAGCGTCTCGTTCGCGCAGCTCGCGGCGCATCCCTTCGTGCTGTTCCCCGAGGCGCAGGGGCCCGCGCTCCACGCCGCCATCCGCGACCAATGCCGCATCGCGGGCCATGCGCTGGTGGTCGCGCAGACCGCGAGCCGGCTGCACAGCCAATGCTCGCTGGTGGCGGCGGGCCTGGGCGTGGGCCTGGCCCCGCTGCAGTCGCGCGGGCTGCGGGTGGAAGGCACGGTGCGCGTGCCGATCAGGCCGCACCCCGAGGCGCTGCGGCTGCCGCTCGCGGTGTTCCGCGATGGGCGCAGGCGCTCGGGGCTGGTGGAGGACGCCGTTCAGCGCCTGCGGCGGCTCGCGAAGCGGCGGGTATGAGGGCCGGTCACTCCCACTCGATCGTCGCCGGCGGCTTGCTCGACACGTCGTAGGTCACGCGGTTGATGCCGCGCACCTCGTTGATGATGCGCCCCGACACCTTCTTGAGCAGCGCATACGGCAGCTCGGCCCAGTCGGCGGTCATGAAGTCACTGGTCTGCACGGCGCGCAGCGCGACCACGTAGTCGTAGGTGCGGCCGTCGCCCATCACGCCCACGCTCTTGACGGGCAGGAACACGGTGAAGGCCTGGCTCGTGAGGTCGTACCAGCTCTTGCCGGTGGCGGGGTCGGTGAAGTTGCGCAGTTCCTCGATGAAGATCGCGTCGGCGCGGCGCAGCAGGTCGGCGTATTCCTTCTTGACCTCGCCGAGGATGCGCACGCCCAGGCCCGGGCCGGGGAACGGGTGGCGGTACACCATCTCGGGCGGCAGGCCGAGCGCCACGCCGAGCTCGCGCACCTCGTCCTTGAACAGGTCGCGCAGCGGCTCGAGCAGCTTGAGGCCGAGCTGCTCGGGCAGGCCGCCGACGTTGTGGTGGCTCTTGATGGTGACGGCCTTCTTGCTCTTGGCGCCGCCCGATTCGATGACGTCGGGATAGATGGTGCCCTGCGCGAGGAAGGTGGCGCCCTTGTGGCCGCCGCCGCCCGCCTTGAGCTTCGCGGCCTCCTGCTTGAACACGGTGACGAACTCGCCGCCGATGATCTTGCGCTTGGCTTCGGGGTCGCTCACGCCGGCGAGCTTGCCGAGGAACAGATCGCTGGCGTCGACGCGGATCACCTTGGCGTGCAGCTTGCCCTCGAACATCTCCATCACCATGTCGCCCTCGTTCAGGCGCAGCAGGCCGTGGTCGACGAACACGCAGGTCAGCTGGTCGCCGATGGCGCGGTGGATCAGCGCGGCGGCCACGCTGGAATCAACGCCGCCCGAGAGGCCGAGGATCACTTCCTCGTCGCCGACCTGCTCGCGGATCTTCTCGACGGCTTCGGCGATGTGGTCGCGCATGATCCAGTCGGGCCTGGCGCCGCAGATGCCGAGCACGAAGCGCTCGAGGATCGCCTTGCCCTGCACGGTGTGCGTGACCTCGGGATGGAACTGCAGCGCGTAGTAGCGGCGCGCCTCGTCGGCCATGCCGGCGATCGGGCAGCTCTCGGTCGAGGCCATGAGCTTGAAGCCCGGCGGCAGCGTGGTGACCTTGTCGCCATGGCTCATCCAGACGTTGAGCATGCCGTGGCCTTCGGGCGTGGTGAAGTCGGCGATGTCCTTGAGCAGCGCGGTGTGGCCGTGGGCGCGCACGGCCGCGAAGCCGAACTCGCGCTTGTGGCCGCCCTCGACCTTGCCGCCGAGCTGGTGCGCCATGGTCTGCATGCCGTAGCAGATGCCGAGCACCGGCACGCCGAGGTCGAACACGGCCTGCGGTGCCTTGTCGGTGGTCTCCTCGTAGACGCTGGCATGGCTGCCCGAGAGGATCACGCCCTTCAGATGGCCGTCGGCCGCGTATTCGCGCACCCATTCGTCGCTGACGTCGCAGGGATGCACTTCGCTGAGCACGTGGGCCTCGCGCACGCGGCGCGCGATGAGCTGGGTGACCTGCGAGCCGAAATCGAGGATGAGGATCTTGTCGTGTTGCATGGTGTCAGAAGTCGAGGCAAGGGATGCCGCAGTTCTTCGCGGCGGTGACCAGGGCACGGTCGAGCGATGCGAGCTGGCCGTTGAGGCGGAGCGCCAGCTCCAGGTAGCTCGCGTCGTAGAAGCTCAGGCCATGGGCCTGGGCCAGCCGCAGGGTCTGCGAACGGTAGTGGAGATTGGGGACCGGCTCGAACTCGATCGGGCAGGCGTCGAGCAAGGCCAGGCCGGCGTCGAACTCGTCCTGCGACATGCGACGGCGCCTGAAGGCCGTGAGCAGGATGTTGCTCGTTTCCCAGAGCCCACAGCGACGGCGCGCGGAACTGGCCCGACGAGGTCGCGACGTCGGCGTAGATCTGCTCGGAGACGGCCGAGCGCTCTTCCGGAATGAACCAGGGCGCGGCGGCCGAGGCGTCGATGACGATCGGCTTCATGGCCTAGCGCCGCCCTTCATCACGGTACGTCTTCCAGTCGCCGGGCTTGTAGTCGGGGTCGGGCTTCACCCGCGCCTGGAAGGCGCGCAGCTGTTCGAGCGCTTCCTGCCGCAGGCGCTCGCGTTCGCTGCCGGAGGGCAGCGCATCGGCCTCTCGCACGATGCGTGCGATCTTCTTGCCATGCCGCGTGATGACCACTTCTTCGCCCGCCTCCACCGCCTGGAGCAGGGCCGAGAAGCGATCCTTCGCCTGGTGAACGGGGATGGTCTGCATGGTCTGGCCAGAAAACAAAAACAGGCCAAATTATACAAATTTGGCCTGAATCTTCAAACTAGCCAGAATCACTCGGCCCGGTAGTTCGGCGCTTCCTTGGTGATCTGCACGTCGTGCACGTGGCTCTCGCGGATGCCGGCCGTGGTGATCTCGACGAACTCGGCCTTGTTCTTCATCTCTTCGATGGTGGCGCAGCCGCAGTAGCCCATGCTCGCGCGCAGGCCGCCGGCCATCTGGTAGACGATGGAGACCATCGAGCCCTTGTAGGGCACGCGGCCTTCGATGCCTTCGGGCACCAGCTTGTCGGCATTGGGATTGCCGGTGGTCGATTCCTGGAAGTAGCGGTCGGCGCTGCCCTGCTGCATGGCACCGATCGAGCCCATGCCGCGGTAGCTCTTGTAGCTGCGGCCCTGGAACAGCACGATCTCGCCCGGCGCTTCTTCGGTGCCGGCGAACATGCCGCCCATCATCACGGTGCTCGCGCCCGCGGCGATGGCCTTGGCGATGTCGCCCGAGTAGCGGATGCCGCCGTCGGCGATCAGCGGCACGCCCGTGCCCTGCAGCGCGGTGGCCACGCTGTCGACCGCCATGATCTGCGGCACGCCCACGCCGGCCACGATGCGGGTGGTGCAGATCGAGCCGGGGCCGATGCCGACCTTGACCGCGTCGGCGCCCGCATCGGCGAGCGCGCGCGCCGCGTCGCCGGTGGCGATGTTGCCGCCGATCACGTCGACCTGCGGATAGTTCTGCTTGACCCAGCGCACGCGGTCGATCACGCCCTTGCTGTGGCCGTGGGCGGTGTCGACCACGATCGCATCGACGCCGGCCTTCACGAGCGCCTCGACGCGCTCCTCGGTGCCCTCGCCCACGCCCACCGCCGCGCCCACGCGCAGGCGGCCCGAGGGGTCGCGCGCGGCGTTGGGGAAGCTGGTCTGCTTGGTGATGTCCTTGACGGTGATCAGGCCCTTGAGCACGAAGGCATCGTCGATGACGAGCAGGCGTTCGAGCTTGTACTTGTTGAGCAGCGCCTTGGCCTCGGCGGGCGTGGCGCCCTCCTTCACGGTCACGAGCTTCTCGCGCGGCGTCATGATCTCGCTGACCGGCACGTCGTAGCGGGTCTCGAAGCGCAGGTCGCGGCTGGTGACGATGCCCACCACCTTGCCGCCGTCGACCACCGGGAAGCCCGAGACGCCGAGCTCCTCGGACAGCTGCATGACCTGCAGCACGGTGTGCGTGGGGGTGATGACCACCGGATCGCGCAGCACGCCCGACTCGTAGCGCTTGACCCGGGCCACTTCGGCGGCCTGCTGCTGCGCGGTGAGGTTCTTGTGCACGATCCCGATGCCGCCCTCCTGCGCGATGGCGATCGCGAGGCGGGCTTCGGTCACGGTGTCCATCGCCGCGGAGACGAGCGGCAGGTTCAGCGTGATGTTGCGGGAGAGTTTGGTCGCGAGGGAGGTGTCCTTGGGCAGGACCTGGGAGAACGCTGGCACCAACAACACATCGTCGAAGGTGAGCGCTTTGCCGAGAAGGCGCATGGGTGAAGCTCCAAAAGAAGGATTGTAACGACGCCGGGTACTTACCCGCAGCGCGCAGGGCTTCGGCGGGCCACAGACGCGGTCCGCAGGCGCGTGAACGTCGCCAATTCCCCACTCGGCGTCATCGGAGCCTCCGCCCTCGGTGTTGCAAAACGTAAGGGCAGCTAAACTCGGCCGCTATGAAATTCGCGCATTGGCTCGTACTGGGATGGGTTTGCCTGCTGCCGCTGACGGCGAGCGCCCAGTGGCAGTGGATCGACAAGAACGGCAAGAAGGTCTTCAGCGACCAGGCGCCGCCGCCCGACGTGCCCGAGAAGAACATCCTGCGCCGCGCCGGCATGCCGCCCTCGCGCGGCGCCACGGTGACGGCGCCGGCCGACAGCGAAGCGGCACCCGAGGCGGCCGCCGCCGCGCCCAAGCCGCGCGAAGCCGCTGCACCGAAGGCCGCTGGCGTCGACAAGGAACTCGAGGAAAAGGCCAAGAAGGCGCAGGCCGAGGAAAAAGCCAAGCAGGCCGCCGAGGCCGAGAAGAACGCCAAGGCCCGTGCCGAGAACTGCGACCGCGCGCGGCAGGCCAAGGCCACTTTCGACAGCGGCATCCGCGTCGCGCGGGTGAACGCCAGCGGCGAGCGCGAGATCCTCGACGACAGCGCACGCGCGGCGGAACAGAAGCGCCTTCAGTCGATCATCCAGAGCGACTGCAAGTAGCGCGAGCGCCGCGGGCCGCTCCTCAGTAGCCCGCCTTGCCGCCCTTGCGCCGGTTCGCGAACAGCCCGGTGCCGCGGGCGCCCTGCCGCTGGAAGCGCTCGCGGCGCGCCACCTTCGGATCGACGGCCAGCGGCCGGCAGAGTTCGACGCGGTCGCCGTCCTTGAGCGGCTGCTCCCATGCGGCCTCCCGGCCCCAGACGCCCGGCGTCATCGCATGGCGCCAGTCCAGCTGTGGGAAACGCGCGGCGAGTTCGCTCGCATGCACCGCATCGGCCACCGTGGCACCGGGCGCAAGCTGCAGGACCTGCTCGAACACCTCGCGCGGCGCGGTCGAGCAGCTCAGCGTGACCTCGATCATCGTCCTCAGGTCGCGCCGTAGACCTGTTCCGCGCGCTTGACGAAGGCCTCGACCAGGCTCGATGCGACGGTGTCGAACACTGGTCCCACGAGCGCCTGCAGCGCGAAGTTGCTGAAGCCGTAGCTCATGTGCAGCTCGACGCGGCAGGCACGCTCGCCGGGCTCGCCCACGGGCGTGAACTTCCAGATGCCGTCGAGGTTCGAGAAGGGGCCGTCCACGAGCTTGAGCTGCACCTCGCGCCCCGGCAGGTGCGTGTTGCGGGTCGTGAAGCTCTGGTGCAGGCCGGCGAAGGCCAGGCCCACCTCGGCCGTCATGCCGGCCTCGTCCTCCTCGATGACGCGGGCCTTGTCGCACCAGGGCAGGAACTGCGGATACTTCTCCACGTCGGTGACCAGCGCATACATCTCTTCGGCGCTGTACCAGATGAGGACGGACTTGTTGACTGTTTTCATAGAATCGGGACAGCGTGCGCGACGGATTGTATTGAAGCCATGCGTCCCCATATCTCCGAGCCATGGCCACCAAGAAACAAGATACCTCCTCCCGCATCGCCGACAACAAGAAGGCCGCGTACAACTACTTCTTCGAAGAACGCTTCGAGGCGGGCATCGTGCTCGAAGGCTGGGAAGTCAAGTCGCTGCGCGAAGGCAAGGTCCAGCTGACCGACGGCTACGTGGTGATCCGCGACGGCGAGCTGTTCGTCGTGGGCCTGCAGATCAATCCGCTCAAGAGTGCCTCGACCCACGTCAACCCTGACTCGATCCGCACCAAGAAGTTGCTGCTGCACAAGGAAGAAATCCGGCGCCTCGTCGGCAAGGTCGAACAAAAGGGCTACACGCTGGTGCCGCTCAACCTGCACTGGAAGGCGGGCAAGGTGAAATGCGAGATCGCGCTGGCCAAGGGCAAGGCCGAGCACGACAAGCGCGACACCATCAAGGACCGCGAAGGCAAGCGCGAGGTGGAGCGCGCGATGAAGAGCCGCAACCGCTGATTTTTTCGGCGGCCATGGAATAAACCGCCCTCGGCGGGCGTTTGTGCGGTGTCATCGGACTTGGCCGATGGCCGAACCTTTCCCATGGACACCCGCCTGCTCGCCGACCACATCCCCAGCCTGCGCCGCTATGCGCGCGCGCTCACGGGCAACGCCTGGGCGGCCGACGACCTGGTGCAGGACACGCTCGAACGCGCCTGCAGCAAATGGCGGCTGTGGGTGGTGGGCAGCGACCTGCGCGCCTGGCTGTTCACCGTCATGCACAACATCTTCGCCAGCCAGGTGCGGCGCGCGCCGGCACCGCACAGCGTGGTGTCGCTCGACGACACTGACCACGCGCTGCACGGCGGCATCGACCCGGGGCGCGAGCCCGGTGCCGCGCTCGACCTCCAGCGCTGCCTGATGCGCTTGCCCGAGGAGCAGCGCGCCGTGCTGCTGCTCGTGACGCTCGAGGACCTGTCCTATGCCGAAGTGGCGAAGGTGCTCGGCGTCCCGGCCGGCACCGTGATGTCGCGCCTCTCGCGTGCGCGCGTCCGGCTGCAGGAGCTGCTCGACGGCGCCGCCGCCCCGCAGCGCCCGGGCCTGCGCCGCCTCAAGTGAAGAACCACCGCCCTGTCCCATGAACCGCACCGCACCGCCTCCCACCGACGACGAACTGCATGCGCTGGTCGACGGCCGGCTCGCGCCCGCGCGCCGCACGGCGGTCGAGCAGGCGCTCGCGCGCGACCCGGCCCTCGCGGCGCGCGTGGCCGCCTGGCAGGGCCAGCGCGACGCGCTGCGACGGCTGCATGGCGAACTGCTCGCCGAGCCGCCGCCCGCCTCGCTCACCGACACCCTGGCGCGCCGCCGGCCGCGCCACGCGTGGCGCGACCGCTGGACGCGCTGGGGTGGCCTCGCGGCCGGCGTGCTCGTCGCCTTCGCGGCAGGCTGGCTCGGCAATGCCCGCTGGACCGCGCTGCACCCTTCCGATGGCCGGCTCGCGCGGGCGCCCGCGCTGCGTGAGTTCGTGCGAGACGCCTCGGTCGCGCACGCCGTGTACGCGCCTGAGAAGCGGCATCCGGTCGAGGTCGCTGCGAACGAGCAGCAGCACCTGGTGCAATGGCTCTCGAAGCGGCTCGACCGGCCGCTCAAGGTGCCCGACCTGGGGCCGATGGGGTACGCGCTGGTGGGCGGCCGGCTGCTGCCCGGCGAGACCGGCGCGCGCGCGCAGTTCATGTTCGAGAACGGCGCCGGGGAGCGCGTCACGTTCTACGTGGGCACCCTCGAAGGATCCGCCGCGGCGCGCGAGACCGCCTTCCGCTTCACCGCGGACGGTCCGGTGCCCAGCTTCTACTGGATCGACCACGGCTTCGGCTATGCGCTCGCGGGCAGGCTGCCACGCGAGGTTCTGCTGAAACTCGCGACCCTCGCCTACCGGGATTTGTCTTGACCCCGGCATACACTGCCGGCGTCGCCCGAAGCAACTTCCATCTTTGCTTGGACGATTTTTCAACTGAAGGAGAAACTGCATGAAATTGCTCAGCGCCTCGATCCTCGCGGCCGCACTGCTTGCCGGCTGCGGCAGCATGTCCAACAAGACCGCCAGCGCACCCGACACCCCGACGCGCACCGCCGACGGCGTGCTGGTCGGGCCGAACGGGATGACGCTCTACACCTTCGCGCGCGACACCGCCGGCGCGGGCACTTCCGCATGCAACGGCCAATGCGCCACCAACTGGCCGCCGCTGCCGGTGGCCGACACCGCCCGGCCGATGGGCGGCTACACCATCATCGTGCGCGAAGACGGCAAGCGCCAGTGGGCCTACAAGGGCTGGCCGCTCTACTACTGGTCGAAGGATGCCAAGCCGGGCGACAAGACCGGCGACGGCGTGCTGAACGGCGCCTGGAAGGTGGCCCGTCCCTGATCGCCTGATCCGCTGACCGCTCCGAAGGCCCCGGCAAGCTGCCGGGGCTTTTTTTCGTGCGTCTGCGGCCGGTCGGTCAGTGGGCGCCCGGCAGCACCTCGTCGGGCGCGGGCGTGCGGCGTGCCCGCAGCGCCAGCAGCTCGTTGAACACCAGCGCGCCGATCACCAGCGCCCCGCCCGTCAGCACGCTCAGGGCCGGCTGCTCGCCCGCGCCGATCCAGGCCAGCGCGATGCCGAAGATCACCTCGAGCAGCGCCAGCAGCGCGACCTCGGGCGCCTTGAGCACCCGCGCGCACAGCACCGAGAGCACGCAGGGAATCGCCAGCTGGAACACGCCGAGGAAGGCCAGCAGGCCGAGATCGCGCGTGCTCGCCTGGAACGGCAGCGACAGCGGCAGCGTGACCAGCGTGCTGAGCACGGCACCGATCAGCACCGCGGGCACCAGGTCGACCTCGTTGCCCTGGGCGTGGGCATGCTGCACCACGGTCCAGTTGGTCGCGCCCGCGATCGGCACGCACAGCGCCACCAGCGTGCCGAGCAGCCAGTCGCCGCCCGCGCCGCCCGCGAGCCGCGAGCCGTACATCCAGGCGATGCCGAGCCCGGCCACCAGGATCGCGATCCAGGTGCGTGCGGGCAGCCGGTGGCCGATGAAGAAGCGCGCTGCGAGCGCGGTGAACAGCGGCCCGAGCGACAGCGTGACCAGCACGCTCGCCGTCGATGCCAGCGTGAGCGCCACCATGAAGGCCGTGAACATCACGGTCCAGCAGGCGCCGGAGATCCAGAGCGCACGGCCGCCGTGGCGGATCTGCGCGAACACGGCCGGACCGCGCCAGACCGGCAGGATCACCAGCAGCGCGAGCATCGTGAAGAAGCTGCGCCAGAAAGTGACCTCGAAGCTGTGGGCCTGCGTCAGATGCCGCGTGACCACGCCCGCCGTCCCCCACATCAGGGTGACGGCGACCATCAGCCACACGGCGGCGCCGTGCGTCAGGCGCATCGCAGGCCCGCCACGATCAGGCGGCCGTTTCGCGGCTCGCCCGCTTGCGCTCGTGCTCCTTCAGGAAGCGCTTGCGCAGGCGCACGCTCTTGGGCGTGATCTCGACCAGCTCGTCGTCCTCGATGAATTCCACGCCGTATTCGAGCGTGAGTTCGATCGGCGGCGTGATCTTGATCGCGTCTTCCTTGCCCGAGACGCGGAAGTTCGTCAGCTGCTTGGTGCGCGTGGCGTTCACCACCAGGTCGTTGTCGCGGCTGTGGATGCCGACGATCATGCCTTCGTACACCGGATCGTTGGCCTTCACGAACATGCGGCCGCGGTCGTCGAGCTTGCCGAGCGCATAGGTGAAGATTTCGCCGTCGTCCATCGAGATCAGCACGCCGTTCTTGCGGCCGCCGATGTCGCCCTTGTGCGGCTCGTAGCTGTCGAAGATGTTGCTGATGAGGCCCGAGCCGCGCGTCAGGTTCAGGAATTCGTTGGTGAAGCCGATCAGGCCCCGCGCCGGAATGCGGTATTCGAGGCGCACGCGGCCGCGGCCGTCCGGTTCCATGTTGACGAGCTCGCCCTTGCGCTCGCCGAGCGCCTGCATCACGCCGCCCTGGTGGGCTTCCTCGATGTCGGCCGTGACGAGCTCGATCGGCTCGTGCTTCTCGCCGTCGATGGTGCGGAACACCACGCGCGGCTTCGACACTGCCATCTCATAGCCTTCGCGGCGCATGTTCTCCAGCAGGATGGTCAGGTGCAGTTCGCCGCGACCCATCACTTCGAACACGCCTTCCTCGTCGGTCTCGTTCACGCGCAGCGCCACGTTGTGCTGCAGTTCCTTCTGCAGCCGGTCCCAGATCTGGCGGCTGGTGACGAACTTGCCTTCGCGGCCGGCCAGCGGGCTGGTGTTGACGCAGAAGTTCATCGTCAGCGTGGGCTCGTCGACCTTGAGCATCGGCAGCGGCGCCGGGTTGGCCGGATCGGTCACGGTCACGCCGATGCCGATGTCGGCGATGCCGTTGATCAGCACGATCTCGCCCGGGCCGGCTTCGGTGGCCTGCACGCGGTCCAGGCCCTGGAAGGTCAGCACCTGGTTGACGCGACCCTTCACGGACTTGCCGTCCGGGCCTTCCATCACCAGCACGTCCATCATGGGCTTGAGCGTGCCCTGGCTGATGCGGCCCACGCCGATGCGGCCCACGAAGGTGGAGAAGTCGAGCGCCGAGATCTGCAGCTGCAGCGGCGCATCGGGATCGCCCTTCTGCGACGGCACGTGCTTCAGGATGGTGTCGAACAGCGCCGACATGTCGGGGCCCCACTGCTCGCCGGGCGCGCCCTCTTCCATCGAGGACCAGCCGTTGATGCCCGAGGCGTACACCACGGGAAAGTCGAGCTGCTCGTCGGTGGCGCCGAGCTTGTCGAACAGGTCGAAGGCGGCATTCACCACCTTGTCGGGATTGGCGCCCGGCTTGTCGACCTTGTTCACCACCACGATCGGCTTCAGGCCCAGGGCCAGCGCCTTCTTGGTCACGAAGCGCGTCTGCGGCATCGGGCCTTCCTGCGCGTCGATCAGCAGCAGCACGCCGTCGACCATGCTCAGCGCACGCTCCACTTCGCCGCCGAAGTCCGCGTGGCCGGGGGTGTCGACGATGTTGATGTGCGTGCCCTTCCAGCTCACGGCGCAGTTCTTCGCCAGGATCGTGATGCCGCGTTCCTTTTCGATCGCGTTGTTGTCCATCACGGTGTCGACCACCTTCTCGTGTTCGGCGAAGGTGCCCGACTGGCGCAGCAACTGGTCCACCATCGTGGTCTTGCCATGGTCCACGTGGGCAATGATGGCGATATTGCGGATTTGCTTGTTGGTACTCATGGTGTCGCTTCGGTCTGTTGTGCGTTCAAAAGAATTTGCTGGATTTCGATGGGGTTCAGCAAGCGCCCCGGGATCAGTTCGTTGGCCGTGACATGGGCCGTGCCCAGGAAGGCCGGCGGCGCGGTGCCGAACACCGCCACCTGCGCGGCGTCGGCCCAGTCGCCGCGGCGGCGCAGCCCCGAAAGAAAGCGTGCCGCATCTTCCGTGCCGAGCGTGACGCGGCTGTGGCCGTCCACCAGCGACTCGGCCGGCAGCAGCCGGGCCAGGCGTTCGTCCTCGTCCATGGCTTCGAGCGCCTCGAGCGTGACGCACTGCGCCTCCACGAAGCCGCCGGTGGCGGTGCGGCGCAGCGCGCGCAGATGCGCACCGCAGCCGAGCGCCTCGCCGATGTCCTCGCCGAGCGTGCGGATGTAGGTGCCCTTGCTCACGGTGGCGACGATGCGCACTTCGGCATCGCCGGTGCGTTCGAGCCGCAGCGCGTGGATCACCACGTCGCGCGGCGCGCGTTCGACCTCCACGCCTTCGCGCGCGTATTCGTACAGCGCCTTGCCGTCCTTCTTGAGCGCGCTGTGCATCGGCGGCACCTGCCGGATCGGGCCGGTGAACCGTGCCTCGACGCGTGCCAGGTCGTCGGCCGTGACCTGCACCGGACGCTCGGCGATCACCTCGCCCTCGGCGTCACCGGTGGCGGTGCGCACACCCAGGCGGGCCGTGGCCTCGTAGGTCTTGTCGGCGTCGAGGTGCAGCTGGCTGAACTTGGTGGCCGCGCCGAAGCACAGCGGCAGCACGCCGGTGGCGAGCGGGTCGAGCGTGCCGGTGTGGCCCGCCTTCTCGGCGCGCAGCAGCCACTTGGCCTTCTGCAACGCCTGGTTGCTGGAAAGTCCGAGCGGTTTGTCGAGCAGCAACACCCCATGCACAGGGCGCCGCTGCACCCGTGTGCGTGGCGCGTTCATCGTCAGTCGTCTTTCGAACGCGAAGCGACGGCCTGCGCGATGAGCGCATTCATGTCGGCCGCACGCTCGGTGGTGCGGTCGAACAGGAAGTGCAGCGTGGGCACGGTGTGGATGTGCAGGCGCTTGAACAGCCCGTTGCGCAGGAAGCCCGCGGCCTGGTTGAGCGCCTCGGTGGTCTCGGCCACGTCGCCGGTGAGCAGGCTGAAGAACACCTTCGCATGCGCATAGTCGGGCGTGACCTCGACCGCCTGGATCGTGACCATGCCCACGCGCGGATCCTTCAACTCGCGCGCGATCAGCTCCGTCAGATCACGCTGGATCTGATCGGCGACCTTGAAGGCGCGGTTGGGGGCGGCGGCTTTTCTCTTGGGCATGTGAGGAATGCGGGAGCGGAAACGGGTTCAGAACGCAGAGGCCGCGAAAGTTGCGCAGAGATCGCGAAAGGAAGGCAAAAGAACTTTTTCTTCTTCCGCGACTTCTGCGAAATCTTTGCGACTTCTGCGTTCGGCTGCCCGTATCACAGCGTCCGTGCAATCTCCTTGATTTCGAAGAACTCGAGCTGGTCGCCCTCTTTGATGTCGTTGTAGTTCTTGAGCTTGATACCGCACTCGAAGCCTTCGCGGACTTCGCGAACGTCGTCCTTCATGCGCTTCAGCGAGTCGATCTCGCCCGTGTAGATCACCACGTTGTCGCGCAGCAGGCGGAAATGCGCGCTGCGGTTGACCGAACCCGAGGTGATGTACGAACCCGCGACCGTGCCGATCTTCGAGGCCACGAACACCGTGCGGATCTCGGCCGAGCCGATGACTTCCTCGCGGCGCTCCGGTGCCAGCATGCCCGACATCGCGACCTTGATCTCGTCGACGGCGTCGTAAATGATGCTGTAGTAGTTCAGCTGCACGCCGTTGCCTTCGGCCAGCTTGCGCGCACCGGCGTCGGCGCGCACGTTGAAGCCGATCACGATGGCCTTCGAGGCGATCGCGAGGTTGATGTCGCTTTCGCTGATGCCGCCCACGCCGGCGTACACGATCTGCACCTTGACCTCGTCCGTCGCCAGCTTGAGCAGCGACTGGGCCAGCGCTTCCTGCGAGCCCTGCACGTCGGCCTTGATGATGATGCGCAGCGTCTGCACTTCGCCGGCCGAGAGGTCGGTGAACATGTTCTGCAGGTTCGCAGCCTGCTGCTTGGCCAGCTTGGTGTTGCGGAACTTGCCTGCACGGTAGGTCGCGATTTCGCGCGCCCGGCGCTCGTCGCCCATCACCATGAACTCGTCGCCTGCCTGCGGCACTTCGGTCAGGCCCTGGATCTCGACCGGGATCGAGGGACCGGCGGCCTTGGTCGGCTTGCCGTCTTCGTCGAGCATGGCGCGCACCCGGCCGTAGGTCGAGCCTGCCAGCACCACGTCGCCGGTCTTGAGCGTGCCGGACTGAACCAGCACGGTCGCGACCGGGCCGCGGCCCTTGTCGAGCTGGGCTTCGATCACCAGACCCTTGGCGGCGGCATCCACCGGCGCCTTGAGTTCGAGCACTTCGGCCTGCAGCAGCACCTGTTCGAGCAGGTCGTCGATACCCTGGCCGGTCTTGGCCGACACCGGCACGAACGGCACGTCGCCGCCGTACTCCTCGGGCACCACTTCTTCGGCCACCAGCTCCTGCTTCACGCGGTCGGGGCTGGCATCGGGCTTGTCGATCTTGTTGATCGCGACCACGATCGGCACACCCGCCGCCTTCGCGTGCTTGATGGCTTCCTTGGTCTGCGGCATGACGCCGTCGTCGGCCGCCACCACCAGGATGACGATGTCGGTGGCCTGCGCACCGCGGGCACGCATGGCCGTGAAGGCCTCGTGACCCGGGGTGTCGAGGAAGGACACCATGCCGCGTTCGGTTTCGACGTGGTAGGCGCCGATGTGCTGCGTGATGCCGCCGGCTTCGCCCGCGGCGACCTTGGCGCGGCGGATGTAGTCGAGCAGCGAGGTCTTGCCGTGGTCGACGTGACCCATGACGGTCACGACCGGTGCACGCGGCAGCGCCTCGGCGGTCTGCGCCGACACGTCCTCGTCGGTGAAGGCTTCGGGATCGTCCAGCGCGGCAACCACCGCGTTGTGGCCCATTTCCTCCACCAGGATCATCGCGGTGTCCTGGTCGAGCGACTGGTTGATGGTCGCCATCTGGCCCAGCTTCATGAGCTGCTTGATGACTTCCTGCGCCTTGACGGCCATCTTGTGGGCGAGCTCGGCCACCGTGATGGTCTCGGGCACGTGTACTTCGAGCACGCGCGCCTCGACCGGTGCGGCCTGGACGTGCTGCTCCTCGTGGCCGCCGCGGTCGTTGCCGCGCCGGCCGCGCGGGCCGCCGCGCCAGTTGCCGCGGCCGACGCCGCCGCTGGCATCGCCGCGGGTCTTGATTTCCTTCTTCTTGGCGGCCGGGTCGCCCGCCCAGCTCGACGAGAGCTTGGCCGACTTGACTTCCTTGCCGCCGGCGCCGCCCGCGGGCGCCGCGGCGCCCGGTGCGGCCGGCGCACCGGCACGCGCAGCGGGCGCGGCCGGCTTGTGCAGCGTGCCCTTGACCGCGGCCTTCTCGGGCTGCGGCTTCTCGGGCGCCTTGTGCGGCACCAGCACGCGGGCCGGTGCGTTCATCATGGCGCGGATGGCCTCGGCTTCGGCCAGGGCCTTGCGGCGGCGCTCGTCCAGATCGCGGGCGCGCGCAGCCTCTTCGTCGGCGCGGGCCTTGGATTCGGCGGCGGCCTTGGCCTTGGCGTCTTCCTTGGCCTGGTTCGCGGCGGCCTGGGCGGCGAGCTTGCTGTCGGCAGCCTGCTGCTCGGCAGCGGCTGCGGCCGCATCGGCGGCAGGCGCGGCGGCCGGCTTGGCCGCCGCTTCCTTCGCGGGTGCGGCGGCTGCCGCGGCAGCGGCCTTCTTCTCGGCGGCGATACGCGCGGCTTCCTGCTCGGCCTGTTCGGCGCGCTCGGCCTTCTCGGCCTGTTCGCGGGCGCGGGCCTCGGCTTCCTCGCGCTGGCGGCGCTTCTCGGCGAGTTCCTCTTCCTGGCGGCGGATCAGCTCGGCCTGGCGGCGCGCTTCTTCCTCGCGGCGGGCGAGTTCGGCCTCGTCGATGCGCGGCGCGGCGGGTGCCGCGGCGGGCGCCTCGGCAGCCGGCGGCGCTTCGGGCGCGGCCAGGTGGCCGTCGTCGCGCTGGATGAAGGTGCGCTTCTTGCGCACCTCGACCTGGATGGTGCGGGCGCGGCCGGTGGCGTCGGCCTGCTTGATCTCGCTGGTCGACTTCTTGGTCAGCGTGATCTTCTTGCGCTCGGGCTCGGCGGTGCCGTGGCTGGCCTTGAGGAAGCCGAGCAGGCGCTGCTTGTCGGCCTCGGTGAGCGCATCGGTGGCGGCCGCCTTGGGCACGCCTGCGCTCTTGAGCTGGTCAAGCAGGGTTTCGGGAGTCTTCTTGAGCTCGTGCGCGAACTCGGCGACAGTGGTACTGGACATATTGGTTTCGTGCCTCCATGACCGTCACTCTTGGCCGGCGAACCAGTGTTCGCGGGCTTTCAAGATGAGGGCTTTGGCGTCATCGGCGCTGTGGCCGGTGATCTCGGTGAGTTCATCGACCGCGAGGTCGGCCAGGTCGTCACGGGTGTGCACACCCGCCTCGGCCAGCTTGGGAATCAGCTCGGGGTCCAGGCCTTCGAGGTCGCGCAGATTCTGCGAGACGGTCTCGACGCCCTCTTCCTTGGCGATTTCCATGGTCAGCAGCGCATCCTTGGCGCGCGAACGAAGCTCGTTGATGGTGTCTTCGTCGAAAGCCTCGATCTCCAGCATTTCGGAGATCGGCACGTAGGCCACTTCCTCGAGGCTGGTGAAGCCCTCGGAAATGAGGATGTCGGCGATTTCCTCGTCGACGTCGAGCTTTTCCATGAAGAGCCGGCGGCTGGCGTCGGTTTCGCTCGCCTGCTTCTGGGCCGACTCGTTGGCGTCCATGATGTTGATCTTCCAGCCCGTGAGCTCGGAAGCGAGGCGCACGTTCTGGCCGCCGCGGCCGATGGCGATCGCGAGGTTCTCCTCGTCGACCACCACGTCCATGGCGTGCTTCTCCTCGTCGACCACGATCGACGACACGTTGGCCGGCGCGAGCGCACCGATCACGAACTGGGCCGGGTCCTCGCTCCAGAGCACGATGTCGACGCGCTCGCCCGCGAGTTCGTTGGTCACGGCGTTCACGCGGGTGCCGCGCACGCCGACGCAGGTGCCGATCGGGTCGACCCGCTTGTCGTGCGAGAGCACGGCGATCTTGGCGCGCGAGCCGGGGTCGCGGGCGCAGCTCTTGATCTCGAGCAGGCCCTGCTCGATCTCGGGCACTTCCTGGCGGAACAGCTCGATCATGAACTCGGGCGCCGCGCGCGACAGGATGATCGGCGCGCCGCGCAGCGTCAGGTCGACCTCCATGATCATGGCGCGCACGCGGTCTCCGTTGCGCAGGTTTTCCTTGGCGATCATCTCGCTGCGGCGCAGGCGCCCTTCGACGCGGCCGGCCTCCACGATGATGTCGCCCTTGTCGAGGCGCTTGACGGTGCCGACGAAGATCTTGTCGCCGCGCGACATGAAGTCGTTGAGCAGCATCTCGCGCTCCGCATCGCGGATCTTCTGCAGGATGACCTGCTTGGCCGCCATCGCGCCGATCCGGCCGATCGGCACGGACTCGACCGCTTCCTCGATGTACTCGTCGACCTCGATGTCGGGCATTTCCTCGCGCGCCTCGAACAGCAGGATCTCCTGGTCGGGCAGCTGCAGGCCGGCCTCGTCGGGGACGACGTGCCAGCGGCGGAAGGTTTCATAGTCGCCGCTCTCGCGGTCGACCGAGACGCGGATGTCCACGTCGCCCTGGTGGAGCTTCTTGGTGGCTTGCGCCAGCGCGGATTCGACCGCGCCGAAGACCACGTCGCGCTCGACGTTCTTCTCGCGCGAGATCGCATCCACCAACATCAACATTTCGCGATTCATGCCACCACTCCTTCAGTCAGTCCGGAACGTTCGCCGTTCCGTCATCAATATCCGAAAAACCCGGCTGGGTTTTGTTGGCCCTGCGGCCCTTGAAATCCACGATCGGCGCGAGCCGCGCCTCGCGCAGCTCGTCCAGCGTGAAGCCGAGCGCATGCAGCGGTGCAGGCGCGCGCTTCTTGCTCACTTTTTGTCCTGGCTTGGGCTCGGGCGCATCGCTCCAGACGATCTGCCAGCCCGCGGCACCGTCGGCCGCCTCGACACGCTCGAGCGTGCCGCGAAACTTCTTGCGGTTGGCATTCACCTGCCCTGCCGCCGCGGCACCCATGGGCGCCTTGAGCGTGATGTCGATCACCTCGCCGACGAAACGCTCGAAATCCTGCGCATTGCGAAGCGGGCGGTCAATACCCGGCGAGGAAACCTCGAGCCGCTTGTAATCGACGCCGTCCACCTCGAGCGCGAACTGCAATTGCCGCGTGACCTTCTCGCAGTCCTCGACCGTCACGAAGGGTTCGGGCACGCCGGCCGCGGCAGCTTCGGAGGTGGGGGCTTTCCAGGGCAAATCAATCGTCACGCGCAGCAATCCCCCGGCCGAGCGTTCGATCTCGACCAGGTCGTAGCCGAGTCCGGCAACGGTTTGTTCCACTGTCTGCTGCAATGCCACGTGTTCGAAGACGCCTTGTAAAAATGCTTATGCGCGCCACCCGCCCGCCACGGGTGCCACGCATTGAAATTGGATAGACCAAAAAAAACGGGCGGTTGGTACCCGCCCGTTTGGTCGTGAGCCTCGAATTATATGCTATTCCCGAGATAAATGAAGGGGCAGCCGCGGCTCAAGATGCCTGCCGCACCCGGGATCTGGACCAGACCAGCGCGAACAGGGCCGCGCCGAGGGCCAGCGCCCCGGCCGCCACCAGCAGCGGCAGCTCGAAGGAGCCGGTGCGCTGGGCCAGCGGCGCCGCGAAAAGCGGCCCGATGATCTGCCCCACCCCGTAGGACGCCGTGGCGTAGCCGATCAGCCCCGCCGCGGCATTGCCGCGCAGGCGGCGGGCGTCCCGCATCGCGAAAAGCGTGATCGCGGTGAACGGCATGCCGAGCAGCAGGCTGCCGAGCGCGAAGCCCCCGATCGTCGGCCACGCCACCGACAGCACCACGCCGAGCGCCTGCAGCGCGTACGCCACCGCCAGCAGCAGCCGGTTGTCCCAGTGCATGGGCGCCCGTGCGCCGATCAGCGCGCCGGGAATGATCGCCAGGCCGAACAGCGGCCAGAAATAGTCCGGCCAGACCGAACCGGGCAGCGCCTGGCGCGCGATCACCGGCAGGAAGGTGGCGGTGATGATGTAGCCGAAGCCGGCCAGGCCGTAGAGCGCCACGAGCCAGATCGCATCGCTGCGCGCACTGTCGGAGGCCGTCGGACGCGGCGTCGCCGCGGGCGCGCCCCCCGCCGCACCGGCCGCGGGCGCCTCGCCGTCGTCGAAGATGCGCCAGATCACCGCCACCAGCACCGCCGCGAGCACGCCCAGGCCGATCCAGCCCGCTTCCGAGCCCCAGCGCCCCAGCGCGCCGCCCAGCAGGCCGGTCATCGCGATGCCGATGCCCGGGCCGGTGTAGATCACGCCGGCCAGCGCCGGGGAATGGGTTTCCGCCAGCCGCCGCAGTCCCCAGCCCGAGGCGAACACGAACACCCAGGCGCTCATCACCCCGGCCGCGGTGCGCAGCACGCCCCAGCTCGCGAAGCTGTGGAGCACCCCCATGCCGACCAGCAGCAGGGCCGTGGCGACGAGGCCGCCGCGCACCATGCGCTTGGCGGAGATGCCGATCGCGGCACAGCTGACGGCGCCGAGGAAGTAGCCGAGGTAGTTGAGCGAAGCGAGCAGCCCGCCGCCCGCGAGTTCGAGCTTGCCCTCGTGCAGCATGATCGGCAGCATGGGCGTGAACGCGAAGCGCCCCAGCCCCATGGCCACCGCCAAGGTCACCATGCAGGCCAGCGCCGCGCGCCAGGCACCGCGCCGTCCTTGTCCGTTCTGCGACATCTTTGGAGTTCTTCTTTTCTATTCCAGCAACGCGGCGGCCACCAGCTTGCGCGTGTAGGGATGCGCGGGCGCGTCGAGCACGCGTTCGACCGGCCCGGCTTCGAGGATGGCGCCGTCCTTCATCACGATGACCTGGTGCGCCATGGCCCGGATCACCTCGACGTCGTGCGTGATCAGCAGGTAGCTCAGTCCGCGTTCGCGCTGCAGGCGCTGGAGCAGACCGAGCACCTGTTTCTGGATCGTCACGTCGAGTGCGCTCGTGGGCTCGTCGAGCACCAGCAGCCGCGGGTCGACGATCAGCGCACGCGCGATCGCGAGCCGCTGGCGCTGCCCGCCCGAGAATTCGTGCGGATAGCGGTCGAGCAGCGCGGGAAACTGCGCCTCGCCGAGCCCCACGTCGGCCAGTGCCGCGAGCGCCCGTTCGCGGCGTTGCCGGCGGTCGAGCTCGGGGGCATGCACGCGCAGCCCCTCGCCGACGATCTGCTCGATCGTCATGCGCGGCGACAGCGAGGAGAACGGGTCCTGGAACACCACCTGCATCAGGCGGCGCAGCGCGAGGTCGGCGTTGCGGCCGGCCGCCCAGCCCCTGCCGTCGACCGCGAGCGCGCCCTGGTGCTTCAGAAGGCCGAGCGCCGCCAGCGCCAGCGTCGACTTGCCCGAGCCGGACTCGCCGACCACGCCGAGCGTCTCGCCGGGCGCGATGCGGAAGTCTGCGCCCTGCACCGCGACGAACTCGCCCTTGCGGAACCAGCCCGCCACGCCGGGCCGCGGCACCGGATAGCTCACGCGCAGGCCGGTGGCTTCGAGCAGCGGCCGCGCGCCAGCATCCGCCACGGGGGCGACCTGGCGCTCGGGATGGCTGTCGATCAGCTTGCGCGTGTAGGCATGCTGCGGCGCTTCGAAGACGGTTGCCACCGCGCCATGCTCGACGACGTGGCCGTTCTCCATCACGGCCACGCGGTCGGCGAAGCGGCGCACCAGGTTCAGGTCGTGCGTGATCAGCAGCACGGCCATGCCGTGGCGGCGCTGCAGATCGGCCAGCAGCTCGAGGATCTGGGCGCGCACGGTGACGTCGAGCGCGGTGGTCGGCTCGTCGGCCAGCAGCAGGCGCGGCTTGCAGGCCAGCGCCATGGCGATCATCGCGCGCTGCCGCTGCCCGCCCGAGAGCTGGTGCGGAAACGCCCTCGCCCGCCGCGCCGGCTCGGGAATGCCGGTGTCGGCGAGCAGTTGCACGGCGGCCTCCTGGGCGGCGCGCGGCGAGAGGCCTTCGTGCAGTTCGAGCACCTCGGCGATCTGGTCGCCCACGGTGTAGAGCGCGTTGAGCGCGGTCATCGGCTCCTGGAAGATCATCGCGATCTCCTTGCCGCGGATGCCGCGCAGCTCGCGTTCCGGCAGCGACAGCAGGTCGCGCGGCGTCGAGCCCGGCGATGCGCCCGACAGGATCGCGCTGCCGGCCAGTTCGGCGTTCTGCGCCAGCCGCAGCAGCGACAGCGCCGTGACCGTCTTGCCGGAACCCGACTCGCCCACGAGCGCCAGCTTCTCGCCGGGCGCGATGTTGAGATCGATGCCGTGCACCACCGCCTTGCCGCCGAAGGCAACGCGCAGGCCGCGCACCTCCAGCAGCGAGGGTTCACCGGTGCCGAGTAGAGGCGCCGTCATTTCTCGGCCTTTCGCGGATCGAGCGCATCGCGCAGCGCGTCGCCCATGAAGGTCAGCAGCATCAGCGTGACCACCAGCACGCCGAAGGTGGACAGCGAGATCCACCAGGCGTCGATGTTGGCCTTGCCCTGGCTCAGCAGTTCGCCGAGCGACGGCGTGCCGGGCGGCACGCCCAGCCCGAGGAAGTCGAGCGAGGTCAGCGCGAGGATCGCCGCGCTCATGCGGAACGGCAGGAAGGTCACGACCGGCACCATGCTGTTGGGCAGGATGTGGCGCCACATGATCTGCAGGTTGCCCACGCCGAGCGCGCGCGCGGCGCGCACGTAGTCCATCTGGCGGTTGCGCAGGAACTCGGCGCGCACGTAGTCGGACAAACCCATCCAGCCGAACAGGCTCAGCAGGATCAGCAGCAGCGCGACGCTCGGCGAGAAGATGGCGCTGAAGATGATGAGCAGGTACAGCTCGGGCATCGATCCCCAGATCTCGATGAAACGCTGGAACGCGAGGTCGGTCTTGCCGCCGAAGAAGCCCTGGATCGCGCCGGTCGCGATGCCCAGCACCACGCCGATGGCAGTGAGCGCGAGCGCGAACAGCACGCTCACGCGAAACCCGTAGATCAGCTGGGCCAGCAGGTCGCGCCCGCGGTCGTCGGTGCCGAAGAGGTTGTCGCGCGACGGTGCGGCCGGGTTCGGCAACTTGGCAAAGTAGTTGAGCGTCTGCGGGCCGTAGGGGTTGGGCGCGTAGAGCGCCCAGTTGTCGCCGCTGGTGATGCGCTGGCGGATGAAGGGGTCGAGGTAGTCGGCCGGCGTTTCGAAGTCGCCGCCGAAGGTCTTCTCCGGGTAGTCGCGCAGCACCGGGAAGTAGGTCTGCCCCTCGTAGCGCACCACGAGCGGCTTGTCGGTGGAGAGCACTTCGGCGAACAGGCTCAGCACCACCAGGATGGAGAACAGCACCAGGCTCCAGAAGCCCAGCGGATTGCGGCGGAACCGGCGCCAGGCGCGGCGGCCGGGGCTCAGCGAAACAGGCGGCGCATCAATCAAACTTCACCCTCGGGTCGACCCAGACGTAGCAGAGGTCGGAAATCAGCTTGGTCACGAGACCGATCAGCGTGAACAGGAACAGCGTGCCGAGCACCACCGGATAGTCGCGCCGGATCACGCTCTCGTAGCTCAGCAGGCCCAGCCCATCGAGCGAGAACAGCGTCTCGATCAGCAGCGATCCGGTGAAGAAGGCGCCGATGAAGGCGGCCGGAAAGCCCGTGATGATCGGGATCAGCGCATTGCGGAAGATGTGCTTCCAGAGCACCTGCCGCTCCGCGAGGCCCTTGGCGCGCGCGGTCAGCACGTACTGCTTGCGGATCTCCTCGAGGAAGGAGTTCTTCGTCAGCATGGCCGTGACCGCGAAGCTGCCGAGCACCATCGCGGTCACCGGCAAGGCGATGTGCCACAGGTAGTCGACGATCTTCGCGCCCCAGCTCAGCGTCTCCCAGTTCGGCGAGGTCAGGCCGCGCAGCGGAAACCACTGCAGCTGCCCGCCGAAGACCACGAGCAGCGCCACGCCGAGCACGAAACCCGGAATGGCATAGCCGATCAGCACGATCAGCGTGGTCACGAAGTCGAAGCGCGACCCCGCGCGCACCGCCTTCGCGACGCCGAGCGGCACCGCGATCAGGTAGCTGATGAAGAAGGTCCAGAGGCCCAGGCTGATCGACACCGGCAGCTTTTCCTTGACCAGGTCCCACACGGCCTTGCGCTGGTAGAAGCTCTGGCCGAGGTCGAGCCGGGCGAAGGACTGCAGCATCTGCCAGAAGCGCTCGTGCGCCGGCTTGTCGAAGCCATAGAGCTTCTTGATCTCCTCGATGCGCTGCGGATCCAGGCCCTGGCGGCCGCGATAGCCTGCACCGCCGGCCGCCGCGCGCTCGCCGCCCGAGTCGCGGCCCTGCAGCTGCGCGACCATCTGCTCGACCGGGCCGCCCGGCACGAACTGGATCACCGCGAAGGTGACCAGCAGCACGCCCAGAAGCGTCGGGATCATCAGCAGCAGGCGCTTGAGGATGTAGCTGGCCATTCGGAAGGATGCCTGTTCTTCACTTGTTGGCGGGCGAGGCCCACCAGGTCGAGAGCGCCCAGTCGCCGGCATCGTAGTACGGCGGGATGGTCGGCGGCAGCACCACGCCGGCCGGCCGATAGCCGATCAGGAACGCGTCGCCGTAGTACATCGGGATCGAATAGTGCCCGTGCGACAGCACGCGGTCGAGCACGCGCATCGCCGTGGCGAGCTCGGGCCGCGTGGTGGCCGCGACCACCTTGGCGATGATCGCGTCGACCGCCGGATCGGCGATGCCCCAGGAATTGGCCGATCCGTTCGTGCCCGCCGCCTTGGCGCCGAACAGCTCGAACAGCTCGCCGCCCGGCGCGGTGCTGCCCGGAATGCGCCGCGACGTCATGTCGAAGTCGTGGTTGTCCATGCGCTGCTGCGCGAGCGAGAAGTCGACGGTGCGAAAGCTCATCTCGATGCCGAGCTTCTTCAGCGCGCCCTGCAGCGGCGTGGCCACGCGGATCATCGAAGGCTGGTCGTTGAGGAACTCGATCGTGAACGGCTCGTTCTTCGCGTTGCGCAGTGCGCCGTCGCGGTAGGTCCAGCCTGCCTCGGCGAGCAGCGCCCTCGCCTGGCGCAGGTTGTCGCGCAGGCTGCCGGGCGGCTCGGTGCTCGCAGGCACGGCCGCGGGCCCGAACACCTCCGGCCGGAGCTTGTCGCGCAGCGGCTCCATCAGCGCGAGTTCGTCGGGCTTGGGCAGGCCTTCGGCATGGAACTCGCTGTTCGGGAAGTAGCCCTGCACGCGCTTGTAGATGCCGTAGAACAGCTGCCGGTTGAGCCATTCGAAATCCATCGCCAGGCCGATGGCGCGGCGCACGCGCACGTCCTTGAACTTGTCGCGGCGGGTATTGAAGATGTAGCCCTGGAAATCGCCGGGGTTCTGGTTCTCGAACGCACGCTTGACGATCTCGCCGCTGTCGAACTGCTTGCCCTTGTACTGGCGCGCCCAGTTGCGGGAGGTGAATTCGCGCATGAAGTCGAACTCGCCGGCTTTGAGGCCCTCGAAGCGCGCGGTCTCGTCCAGGTAGACCTTGTAGGCGACGCGGTCGAAATTGAAGAGGCCCCTGCGCACCGGCAGGTCGGCGCCCCAGTAGTCGGCGCGGCGCACGTAGGTGATGTCGCGGCCGAGCCGGTCGCTCGCCGGCCGGTAGGGACCGGAGGCGATCGGCACCTCGGTCACGACCTGGTCGAAGGGCTTGCCGGCGCCCCACTTGCGGCTGAACACCGCCATGCCGCCGACCACCAGCGGCAGCTCGCGATTCGGGCTCGAGAAGTCGAAGCGCACCGTGCGCTCGCCAAGCGCCGTCACCTTGCTGACTTCGGCGTAGATGGTCTTGAACTGCGGCGCCGCGAGCGGGCCCGTCAGGGTCTGGAACGAATGCACCACGTCGGCCGCCAGCACCGGCGAGCCGTCGTTGAACCGGGCCTTGGGATGGATGCGGAAGGTGGCCGAGCGACGGTCGGGCGCCACCTCCACGTCCTCGGCCAGCAGGCCGTAGACGGTGGTCGGCTCCTCCGAATTGCCCGTCATCAGGCTCTCGAACATCAGCGGTCCGATGCCCGAGGGCGCCGTGCCCTTGAGCGTGAACGGATTGAACTTGTCGAAGTTGGTGGGCCGCGTCGGCGGCACCAGCCTGAATTCGCCGCCCTTGGGCGCATCGGGGTTCACGTAGCCGAAATGGGTGAAGCCCGGCGGGTACTTGATGTCGCCGAATTGCGCGTAGGCATGGGCGGCCCACGAAGGAGCCGCCGAGAGCGCCAAGAAAAAGAGCAGCCAACCTCGCATGCGAGAATTCTGCCCAAGATTTTCAAGAGGCAGACCTATGGGCTTTCTTTCCGGCAAAAAACTGTTGATCACCGGCGTGCTGAGCAACCGCTCCATCGCCTACGGCATCGCCAAGGCGTGCCGCGACCAGGGGGCCGAACTGGCGTTCAGCTACGTGGGCGAGCGCTTCAAGGACCGCATCACCGAATTCGCGGCCGACTTCGGCTCCGAGCTCATCTTCGACTGCGACGTGGGCGACGATGCCCAGATCGCCAAGCTTTTTGCCGACCTCGCGCAGACCTGGCCGACCTTCGACGGTTTCGTGCACAGCATCGGCTTCGCGCCCCGCGAGGCCATCGCCGGCGACTTTCTCGACGGTCTCTCGCGCGAAGGCTTCCGCATCGCGCACGACATCAGCGCCTACAGCTTCCCGGCCATGGCCAAGGCGGCCCTGCCCTACCTCAACCCCAAGTCGGCACTGCTGACGCTCACCTACCTCGGTGCCGAGCGCGCATTGCCCAACTACAACACCATGGGGCTTGCCAAGGCCTCGCTCGAGGCGTCGGTGCGCTACACCGCCGCCGCGATCGGCCCGAAGGGCATGCGCGCGAACGGCATCAGCGCCGGCCCGATCAAGACGCTAGCCGCGAGCGGCATCAAGGACTTCGGCAAGATCCTCTCGGCCGTGGCCGATGCCTCGCCGATCCGCCGCAACGTGACCATCGAGGAAGTCGGCAACGTGGCCGCCTTCCTGCTGAGCGATCTGGCGAGCGGCGTGACGGCCGAGATCACCTACGTGGACGGCGGCTTCAGCCGCGTCGTCCCCGGCATGGCGGAATAAGGCGCAGCTTTCGCCGCTTCGCCGTACCGGAACGGATGGTCCCGATGGGTCGCGCCTTCGCGCTGACGCGACGCGCCCTGCTGTTCGCAGGCCTGGGCGCGCTGGCCCTGCGTCCGGCCGCAGCGCGCGAAGGCGCACCGGGCCTGATGCTCGCGGAGGTCTACAAGCCCGGCATGCCGCTGGCCGACTACTGGGTGAGCGAGAAATACGACGGCGTGCGGGGCTACTGGGACGGCCGGCGCCTCTGGACGCGCGGCGGCGAAGCGGTGGCTGCACCGGCATGGTTCACCGCGCCGCTGCCGAAGCAGCCGCTCGACGGCGAGCTCTGGGCCGGGCGCGGCCAGTTCGAACGCGCGGTCTCCACCGTCCGCAGCCAGGTGCCCAACGACACCGCGTGGCACGAGATCCGTTTCATGGTGTTCGACCTGCCGGCGCACGGCGGCGACTTCACCGCGCGGCTCGCGGCGCTGCGCAGGCTGCTGCCGATCACCGGGGCGCCCTGGGTGGTGCCGGTGCCGCAGGAGCGCGCAACCACCCATGCGGCGCTGCAGGCGCTGCTGGAGAAGACCGAGAAGATGGGCGGCGAAGGCCTCATGCTGCACCGGGGCGGCTCGATGTACCGCGCCGAGCGCAGCAACGACCTGCTCAAGGTCAAGAGCCATGACGATGCCGAGGCCCGCGTGGTCGGCCACGTCGCGGGCAAGGGCCGGCACGGCGGCCGGCTCGGCGCGCTGGTCGTCGAGACGCCCGACGGCAAGCGCTTCAGGCTCGGCAGCGGTTTGAGCGATGCCCAGCGTGAGAACCCGCCGCCCGTGGGTAGCTGGGTCACCTACCGCTACAACGGCGTCAACGCCAGCGGGCTGCCGCGCTTTGCGCGCTTCGTGCGGGTCCGCGCCGACGCACCCTCCTGAGGCGCGCGGCGCGGCTTCTTCGCGCCCTACTTCGACTTCGGCAGCGCCACGCAGTCCGCGTAGTAGCGCTTCTTGCCGGTCTCGTCGATGCGCGCGACGAGGCCGTGGATGTCCGTCTCGAAGCCCGGGCACTGCAGGTTGAACTCGCGCGAGAACTTCAGGTAGTCGACGATCTTGCGGTTGAACACCTCGCCCGGGATCAGCAGCGGGATGCCCGGCGGGTACGGCGTGATCAGGCTGGTGGTGATGCGGCCTTCGAGCTCGTCGATCTCCACGCGCTCGGTCTTGCGGTGCGCGATGTGGGCGTAGGCGTCGCTCGGCTTCATCGCCGGCGTGAGGTCGCTCAGGTACATCTCGGTCGTGAGCCGGGCGACGTCGTAGCGCGCGTAGAGCTGGTGGATGTGCTGACACAGGTCGCGCAGGCCCAGGCGCTCGTAGCCCGGATGCTGCTGGCAGAACTCGGGCAGGATGCGCCACATCGGCTGGTTGCGCGCATAGTCGTCCTTGAACTGCTGCAGCGCCGTGAGCAGCGTGTTCCAGCGGCCCTTAGTGATGCCGATGGTGAACATGATGAAGAAGCTGTAGAGGCCGGTCTTCTCCACGATCACGCCGTGCTCGGCGAGGAACTTGGTCACCACGCTGGCGGGAATCCCGGTCTCGGCGAAGTTGCCTTCGAGGTCGAGGCCGGGGGTCACGATCGTCGACTTGATCGGGTCGAGCATGTTGAAGCCGTCGGCCAGTTCGCCGAAGCCGTGCCAGTTACGCGAGGACTTCTTGCTCGGCTTGCCGTTCTTCTCGCCCTGCATGATCCAGTCCTCGGCGCGGCCGATGCCTTCGTCGACGAGCTTCTCGGGGCCCCAGACCTTGAACCACCATTCGTCCTTGCCGAACTCCTCCTCGACCTTGCGCATCGCGCGGCGGAAGTCGAGCGCTTCGAGGATGCTCTCCTCCACCAGCGCGGTGCCGCCGGGCGGCTCCATCATGGCGGCGGCCACGTCGCAGCTCGCAATGATCGCGTACTGCGGGCTCGTGGACGAGTGCATCAGGTAGGCCTCGTTGAACAGGTCGCGGTCGAGCGCGCGGTTCTGCGAGTCCTGCACCAGCACGTGGCTGGCCTGGCTGATGCCCGCGAGCAGCTTGTGCGTCGACTGCGTGGCGAACACCAGCGACTCCTTCGGCCGCACGCGGCGCTTGCCCATCGCGTGGTAGGCGCCGTAGAACGGATGGAAGGCCGCATGCGGCAGCCAGGCCTCGTCGAAGTGCAGCGTGTCGACGTAGCCGTCGAGCATGTTCTTGATGGTCTCGGTGTTGTAGATCACGCCGTCGTAGGTCGACTGCGTGAGCGTCATCACGCGCGGCTTGACCTTGTTCGGGTCCACGTCGGCCAGCAGCGGGTTGGCCTTGATCTTGGCCTTGATCGCGCTCTGCTCGAACTCGCTCTTCGGGATCGGGCCGATGATGCCGAAGTGGTTGCGCGTGGGCTTCATGAAGACGGGAATCGCGCCGGTCATGATGATCGCGTGCAGGATCGACTTGTGGCAGTTGCGGTCGACCACCACCACGTCGTCGGGCGCGACCGTGTGGTGCCACACCATCTTGTTGCTGGTGCTGGTGCCGTTGGTCACGAAGAAGCAGTGGTCGGCATTGAAGATGCGCGCCGCATTGCGCTCGCTGGCAGCCACCGGCCCGGTGTGGTCGAGCAGCTGCCCGAGCTCCTCGACCGCGTTGCAGACGTCGGCGCGCAGCATGTTCTCGCCGAAGAACTGGTGGAACATCTGGCCCACCGGGCTCTTGAGGAAGGCGACGCCGCCCGAATGGCCCGGGCAGTGCCAGGAGTAGGAGCCGTCTTCCGCGTAGTCGATCAGCGCCTTGAAGAACGGCGGCTGCACGCCTTCGAGGTAGCTCTTGGCCTCGCGGATGATGTGGCGCGCCACGAACTCGGGCGTGTCCTCGAACATGTGGATGAAGCCGTGCAGCTCGCGCAAGATGTCGTTCGGGATATGGCGCGAGGTCTTGGTTTCGCCGTAAATGTAGATCGGCACGTCGGCGTTCTTGCGCCGCACCTCGCCGATGAAGTTGCGCAGGCTCAGCACGGCCGGATCGAGGTCGGGACCGACGGAGAATTCCTCGTCGTCGATCGACAGGATGAAGGCGCTGGCGCGGCTCTGCTGCTGGGCGAACTGGCTCAGGTCGCCGTAGCTCGTGACGCCCAGCACCTCGAAGCCCTCCGTCTCGATGGCTTGCGCGAGCGCGCGAATGCCGAGCCCCGAAGTGTTTTCGGAGCGGAAGTCCTCGTCGATGATGACGATGGGGAAGCGAAATTTCATGAGCGGGGCTCCGGACAGGCAATGAGGCGCGAAGTGTACGGAATTCGGATGACGGGTTCCGTCGTCTTTTGACCCAGAATACCGTGCGTACAACAAAGAGGAGAAAGGACGACACATGGCAAATTCCACCATCTGGTGGCTGATCGCGGGCGCCGCGATCGTGCTGGAGCTGCTCTCGGGCACGGTCTACCTGCTGCTGCTCGCCGCGGGCTTCGCCGCGGCGGCGATTTCCGCGCATCTGGGCTTCGGCATGGTGGCGCAGTTGATCGTCGCGGCCGTGGTCGGCGTGGGCGCGGTGCTGGTCTGGTACGCGGTGCGGCGCCGGCGCCCGCCCGCACCGCCCACCGAAGCGAACCGCGACATCAACCTGGACATCGGCGAGACCCTCCACGTCGAGGCGTGGAACCCCGACGGCACGGCCACCGTGCGCTACCGCGGTGCGCAGTGGACCGTGATGCAGCGCGCCGGCCGTGAACCCACCCCCGGCGAGCACCGCGTGGTCGAGGTGGTCGGCAGCCGGCTCGTCGTCGACAAGACCTGAACAGCAATCAAGAGGAGAAACGCAACATGGAATTTTCAGTCCCCATCATCATCCTGATCATCGCGATCATCTTCATCAGCCAGTCGGTCAAGTTCGTGCCGCAGCAGAACGCCTGGGTGCGCGAGCGCCTGGGCAAGTACCACGGCACCATGACCCCGGGGCCCAACTTCCTGATCCCCTTCATCGACCGCGTGGCCTACAAGCACAGCCTGAAGGAAATCCCGCTCGACGTGCCGAGCCAGATCTGCATCACACGCGACAACACGCAGCTGCAGGTCGACGGCATCCTGTACTTCCAGGTGACCGATCCGATGCGCGCGAGCTACGGCTCGTCGAACTACATCGTGGCCGTGACGCAGCTCGCCCAGACCTCGCTGCGCAGCGTGATCGGCAAGCTGGAGCTCGACAAGACCTTCGAGGAGCGCGACGTGATCAATGCGCAGGTGGTCGCCGCCATCGACGAAGCGGCGCTCAACTGGGGCGTGAAGGTGCTGCGCTACGAGATCAAGGACCTGACGCCGCCGAAGGAGATCCTCCACGCGATGCAGCGCCAGATCACGGCCGAGCGCGAGAAGCGTGCGCTGATCGCGGCCTCGGAAGGCCGGCGCCAGGAGCAGATCAACATCGCCACCGGCGAGCGCGAGGCTTTCATCGCGCGCTCCGAAGGCGAGAAGCAGGCGCAGATCAACAACGCGCAGGGCGAAGCGGCTGCCATCACCGCCGTGGCTACCGCCACTGCCGACGCCATCGAGCGCGTGGCCGCCGCCATCCGCCAGCCCGGCGGCGAGCAGGCGGTGCAGCTCAAGGTGGCCGAGCGCGCGGTGGACGCCTACGGCAAGGTCGCGGCCGATTCCAAGACCACGCTGATCGTGCCGAGCAACATGACCGAGACCTCCGCCCTCATCGCCTCGGCGATGCGCATGATCCAGGTCGGCAAGCCGTCGAACCCGGCCTGATCGCGCCGCTTTCGACTGCTACAATCGAGGGCTCAGGAGCGGTGGATGAGCGGTTTAAGTCGCACGCCTGGAAAGCGTGTGAGGGTTAATAGCCCTCCGCGGGTTCGAATCCCGCCTGCTCCGCCAGAGAAGTCATGAATACGGGGCCTTGCGCCCCGTTTTTCTTTGGTCCGCCAGCAGCGCCGGCCGCGGCATCAAAGCGAGAATTCACACTTTTTACCTCCGGCGGCTGTACGACGGCGCGCCCTCGGCAGAAGCTTCCACCCCTCACGACTCCGGGCGGGGAAGCAATGATCCATCAGGTCATCCACAACGCGACCGTTACCTTGCAGCTGCCGTACTACCTGAGCGCCGATGCGGAAGTCGCGGCGCTGCGGGCTGCGGGCATTCCGGTCGACGAACTCGGCAACGCGACATCGGGCTACCTGTTCGTGCGCACCACGGGCCGCGCGGACCATCGGACCAACACCTTCCGCTGGTTCGCCGCGGGCATCGGACAGCGCTTCGCCCACGCCGCGGCGCCGCCGTCCATGGTGCGGGCCGAGGGGCGGGTCTCGCCTGTTTGAGGCCGGTCGATCGCCGGGGGGCCGGCTATTTTCGACGCCGTTGCGCTTCGACAACGGCACGCGCCCCTGCCACACGCAGACGTCTGGCGGTACCATCCAAAGGTCTTACTTTCTCGTCTGCAAAGGAACCCGGATGGCCGGACAACAACACACGCCGTCGCGCGGCGACACGTCGCTCGAACGGACACTGGAGAAGACCGAGGCGGTGGCAGCCGATGTTCAACGCGCTTCCGACAACCTGGCGGTCGTGAACACGGTGCTCGGGCAGGAACTGCCCGAAGAGATCCAGGTGGGCGAAGTGGCCCAGGCGATCGAGCACACCAGCCAGCTCGAGGAGAAGCTCGCGAAGTCCGCCGAGACGCTGGCCGAGGTCAACGCCGCACTGAGCGAGGAGATCGAGAAGCGCCTGGAAATCACCGCCCAGCGCGACGAGAGCCAGGCCGAGGCGAAGGAACTCAAGGCGCGGATCCGGTCCGGCGCCGCGGACTGAACGAGCGCCCGCCGCCCTGCTGGACGGAACGCCGCTCCTTATCCCTTCTCCTACGCAGCCAGCGCATCCGGCACGTTACGCTATTGGTTCTCAAGGCGAAACCACGGCATGGCCCTCATCACGTTCCTCGTCGAGGACAACAAGACCATCAGGGACAACCTGGTCCCCGCGCTCGAAGATCTGGTCGACGGTCAGGTCGTCGGCTTCGCCGAAACCGAATCCGATGCGCTCGCCTGGCTCGCCGCCCATCCCCACGACTGGCAACTGCTCATCGTCGACCTGTTCCTGAAGGAAGGCTCGGGCCTCGGCGTGCTCTCGGGCTGCCGGTCCCGCGGTCCCGGGCAGCGCGTGGTGGTGCTGAGCAACTACGTGACGGCCGACATCCGGGTGCGTTGCGAGGCCCTCGGTGCGGACGCGGTCTTCGACAAGTCGCGCGATCTCGACGCCTTCATCGACTACTGCAACACCGACCGCCCCTCGGGACATGCCGTACTGGCCTGAAGAAGCGCCATGTCCCCAAAGAAAAAGGGCCCGAAGGCCCTTTTCTCTTTGGCGCGCGCCCATGACGGCGCGCCGCGCATCGATCAGCGCACCACGGCGATCTGGGTGCGCACACCACCCTTGTACGTGAACAGGGTCAGTGCGCCGTTCTTGATGTCGCCCTTCTCGTCGAAGGCGATCGGGCCCGTCACGCCCTTGTACTGCACCTTGCCGACTTCGGGCAGGTACTTCTCGGGGTCGGCGGAACCGGCCTTGACCATGGCTTCGGCCAGCACGTTGACCGCGTCGTAGACGTACGGTGCATAGATCTGCACGTCGACGCCGTTCTTGGTCTTGAACTTGGCCTTGAAGTCCTCGAGCGGCTGCTTGAAGTCGCCGTCGACACCGCCGGCTTCGGCGCAGACCACCATCTCCTCGCCGATGGCGTCGCCCGCGAGCTTGGGCAGCTCGCCGGTGCACAGGCCGTCGCCGCCCATGAACTTGACGTTCAGGCCGAGCTGCTTGACCTGCTTGAGCATCGGGCCGCCCACGGCGTCCATGCCGCCGAAGAACAGCACGTCGGGCTTGGCCGACTTGAGCTTGGTCAGGATGGCGTTGAAGTCGGTCGACTTGTCGGTCGTGAATTCATGGCCGACGATCGTCGCGCCGGCGGCCTTGGCCGCCTTCTCGAATTCCTCGGCAACGCCCTGGCCGTAGGCCGTGCGGTCGTCGATCACGGCGATGTTCTTGCCCTTGAGGGTCTCGACGGCGTACTTGCCGAGCGTGCCGCCGAGCTGGGTGTCGTCGGCCACCACGCGGAAGGTGGTCTTGAAGCCCTGGCGGGTGTACTTCGGGTTCGTGGCCGAAGGCGAGATCTGGGGAATGCCCGCGTCGCTGTAGAGCTTGGAGGCGGGGATGGTGGTGCCGGAATTCAGGTGGCCCACCACGCCGTTGACCTTGCTGTCGACCAGCTTCTGCGCAACGGCGGTGCCCTGCTTCGGATCGCCGGCGTCGTCTTCGGGCACCAGTTCGAACTTGGCCACCTTGTCGCCGATCTTCAGGTTCTTGGCGTTCAGGTCTTCGATCGCCATCTTGGCGCCGAACTCGTTGTCCTTGCCGAGGTGCGCAATGGGACCGCTGGTCGGTGCCACGTGGCCGATCTTCACGACCAGAGCGTCGGCCGGAGGTGCAGCGGGTGCCGGGGCTGCCGCGCTGGGCGCCGGGGCAGCAGCGGGCGCTGCGGCTTCTTCTTTCTTGCCGCAAGCCACCAGCGTGATTGCAGCCAGTGCGACTGCAGTCCATTTCAATTGCATGAGAACCTCCAGAACATGGATAGAAAAAACGAAAAACCGGTCGTGTGATCCGGGCGCGCAGACCTCGCAAGTTTCGCGCCGCAGACCAGCGGCACCCTCACGCCTTCCGACCTGGCGCGCAGTTTAGCCCAAGCCTTACACCTGTTAAGTTGGCGTAGACCCTGGGTTTTCCGAGAGCTCGGCGGCCATCGCCTCGATGACCAGCGCGCGCAGCACGGCCTCGATTTCCTCGCGCAACCGGGGCACCATCGCGTCGAGCTGCTGCTGCACCGCGGCCGACACGGTGTCGCTCAGACGCTCCTCGAGCGAGAGGTCCACGCGCTGCAGCAACCCGGTGCAGCAACTGCTCCTCGAGGCGCACGATGTCGGCCTCGGGGCGCTGCGCGGCCGGCGGCAGCGCCACCGCCTGTGCGGGGTCGATCGGCGGTGCCGTTGCGGCCGATTTGGCGCCGTCGGTCGCGGGCTCGGAAGGCAGGTCGAGCACCGTGGTGAGCGTGGGAACGAACCGGGGCGGCGTGCGCAGCGTGCTGGCCATCAGGAGGCGCTCCTTGCAAAGTCGTGCGGCTGTATCGAATAGCCGCGATCGGCATAGTGGCGCCAGCGCGAGCGGCCGATCTGACGGTCCTCGGGCTCGCTGCTCACGATGTCGATCAGCCGCTCGAAGCGCTCGAAGCCCGCCGGCACCGCGGGCCCGAGATTCACGAGCATCTCGCGGTGCGGCAGCGCAGCGGCCTCCGCGTCGCCGGCGCAAAGCACGACCGGCGAGCGGCTCAGCAGATGGGGCGGCGCATCGGCGCGGCAATGCGCGACGAAATCGCAGGGCGAGAGCTGCCAGAGCGCGGCATCGATGGCGTCGAGCATCTGCGGCTCGCCGACGACCACCACGCGCAGGCCGCGGGCGTTCACGGCCTTGCGCACCAGGCGGCAGGCGTAGCCGGCCTTGTCCGGCGTGTTGAAGTGGAAGCCGATTTCGGTCACTGGACGGAGCGGGCCTTTCGCGCGGCGGCGCTGCTGCCGGTCTTGCGCGCGCTCTTGCTGGGCGACGGCGCCGCGGCCGACGTGCCGCGCGCGCGCGCCATGAGGTAGTTGACCAGCAGGCCCACCGGCCGGCCGGTCGCGCCCTTGGCCGCCCCGCTCTTCCACGCGGTGCCCGCGATGTCGAGGTGCGCCCAGGCGAAGTCGCCCGCGAAGCGCTGCAGGAACTTGGCCGCGGTGATCGCACCGCCGGCGCGGCCCGCGACGTTCGCGACGTCGGCGAAATTGCTCTTCAGGCCCTCGGCGTATTCGTCGTCGAGCGGCAGGCGCCAGCAGCGGTCCTGCGACGCCTCGCCGGCCGCCTGCAGCGCCGCGGCGAGCGCATCGTCGCTCGTGAACAGGCCGCTGCGCACGCCGCCCAGCGCGACCACGCAGGCGCCCGTGAGCGTGGCGATGTCGATCACCGCGGCCGGCTCGTAGCGCTTGGCATAGGTGAGCGCGTCGCAGAGGATCAGGCGCCCCTCGGCGTCGGTGTTGAGCACTTCGATGGTCTGCCCGCTCATGCTGGTGACCACGTCGCCGGGCTTGAGGGCCCGGCCGTCGTTCATGTTCTCGCAGGCGGGCACCAGGCCCACCACGTTGATGGCCGGCTGGATCTCGCCCAGCGCGCGGAAGGTGCCGAGCACGCTGGCCGCACCGCACATGTCGAACTTCATCTCGTCCATCTCGGCCGCGGGCTTGAGCGAGACGCCGCCGGTGTCGAAGGTGATGCCCTTGCCGACCAGCACCACCGGCGCCTGGTCCTTCGGGCCGCCCTGGTAGCGCAGCACGATGAAGCGCAGCGGCTCGGCCGAACCCTGCGCAACGGCGGCGAAGGAGCCCATGCCGAGCTTCTGCACGTCCTTCGGACCGAGCACCTCGCACTTGATGCGCGGCAGCCGGCCCAGTTCCTTGGCCGCGTCGGCCAGCAGCGTGGGCGTGCAGTGATTGCCGGGGCGGTTGCCCCATTCCTTGGCCAGCTCGATGCCCGACACGGTGGCGCGCGCCTCGCCGAAGGCCTGGGTCACGGCCGCCGCGTCCGCCACGCCGAGCACCAGTTGCCGGATGCTGCGGCCGCCCTCGCCGTTCGAGGCCTTCGACTTGGTGGTGGTGTAGACGTAGCTCGCATCCGCCGCGGCGGCCACGGCGCTCGCGACGGCGGCGCCATCGGCCTCGTGGGCGAACACCATCACCACCCGCTTGGGTCCCTGCGCCTTGGCTGCATTGACCGCCGCGAGCACGCCGGTGCGCACCGACTCGGGCTTGCCGTCGCCGATCGCCGCGAGCACCACGCGCGAGGCCGCGACCTCGTCGGGATGGTAGAGCGCGAGCAGCTTGCCGGCCTTGTCGGGCAGGTCGCCGGCCTTGCGGGCGCTGGCGATCCGTGCGGAGAGGGGGTCCTTGGCGCCGATCGGCGCGCTGCCGACCAGCACGATCAGGACGTCGGATTTTTCGGCCGCGGCGCGGGCGACGGTGAGGGTCTTGAGCTGAAAGTCCATAATCCTTTTTTTCCTCGAACGATGTTATTCCATTCTTCCCTACGCAAGGAGCTGTCGCGCAGCTTCGGAGCGACCCTCGTGGTCCTGGTCACCATCGTGATGACCATGATGCTCATCCGCACGCTCGGGCTGGCCTCCAAGGGCAGCGTGAACCCGTCGGAAGTGTTCCTGGTGATGGCGTACACGGTGCTCGGCTACATGCCGACCATCCTGAGCCTGAGCCTGTTCGTGGCGATCGTCGGCACGCTCTCGCGCATGTACCGCGACAGCGAGATGGTGATCTGGTTCTCCAGCGGCCGCGGCCTGGCCGACTTCGTCCAGCCCCTGTTCCGCTTCGCCTGGCCGGTGCTGGTGCTGATCGCGGTCATGGCGCTGGTGGGCTGGCCCTGGGCCAATTCGCAGACCATCGGCATGCGCAGCCAGTACGAGCGGCGCAGCGACATCGAGCGCGTGTCGCCCGGTGAATTCCGCGAATCGTCCGGCCGCATGCGGGTGTTCTTCATCGACAAGGACACGCCCGACAACGCCACCGCGACCAACGTGTTCATCTGGTCCATCGAGCGCGGGCTGCAGATCACGACCTCCGCGCGCAGCGGCCGCATCGAGGACATCGGCAACAACCGCTACCTGATGCTCAGCAACGGCCAGCGGCTCGAGCGTCCGCTGCTGCCCACCTCGGGCCTGAAGATCAGCGAGTTCGAGACCTACGGCACCCGCGCCGGCGGCAACACCGACTTCACCGCCGACAACACGCCGGCACGTGCCAAGCCCACGCTGCAGCTGCTGCGCGAGCCGGGCAACGCGAGCCGGGGCGAGCTGGCCTGGCGCGTGGGCATGCTGTTTGCGGCGATCAACTTCGTGCTGCTGGCGCTCACCGTGTCGAGCGTGAATCCGCGGGTGGGCCGCAGCGGCAACCTGCTCTTCGCGCTGTTCGCCTTCGTCGTCTACTACAACATGCTCAACCTCGGGCAGAGCTGGATCAGCGCCGGGCGCTACGGCATGGGCTCGTTCATGCTGCTGCTGCACGGCGGCGTCATGCTGGTGGCGCTGGCGTGGCTGGGGCTGCGCAACAACAACTGGGGCCGGCGCCGCAAGACCGAGCGCGTGATGGCCGGCGGCCTGCCGTCCCAGCCACAGAAAATCGACCCGACCTCGTGAAAACCATCCGCCGCCTGATCTACGTCGAGGCCCTGAAAGCCGTGGCTTTCGTGACCCTCGGCTTCCTGAGCCTGTTCTTCTTCTTCGACTTCGTCGACGAGCTGCAGTCGATCGGCCGCCCCGAAAGCCTGGCCTACGGCCCCGGACAGGCGCTGATCTACGTGACGCTGCTGATCCCGAGCCATCTCTACGAACTGCTGCCGATCGCCGTGCTCATCGGCTGCATCTTCGTGATGGCGCGGCTCGCACAGAGCTCGGAATACACCATCCTGCGAACCAGCGGGCTCGGCCCCTGGCGCGCGCTGCGCACCCTGCTGCTGCTGGGCCTGGGCTTCGTCGTGCTGACCTTCGCCGTGGGCGACTACATCGCGCCCGCGTCCGAGCGCACCGGGCAGTTGCTCAAGTCGCGCTACCAGGGCACCTATTCCTTCGTGGGCAACACCGGCGCATGGCTCAAGGAGAAGCGCGACAACGTCTCCTATGCGGTCAACGTGCTGTCGATCGCGCGCGACGGCGCGCTCAAGAACGCGCGCATCTTCGAGTTCGACGCCAACGGCTACGTGCGCAAGCAGCTCGTGGCGTCCTCGGCGCGCATCGAGGACGACCACTGGACGCTGTCGGACGTCGAGACGCAGGAGTACGACACCCGCAACGCCGACAAGGCGCGCATCGTGACCACCAAGGTGTCGCAGCTCGACTGGCCCACCACGCTCACGGCCGAAATGGTGTCGGTGGCGCTGCTGCGGCCCGACCGCATGGGCACCATCGACCTGTTCGACTACATCCGCCACCTCGACGCCAACGGCCAGACCGCGCAGCGCTACGAGATCCAGTTCTGGCGCAAGGTCTTCTATCCGCTCTCGTGCCTGGTGATGGTGGTGCTCGCCCTGCCCTTCGCCTACCTGCACTTCCGCCAGGCCGGCATCACTACCTACGTGTTCGGCGGCGTGATGATCGGCATCAGCTTCTTCCTGCTGAACAACGTGTTCGGCTACCTCGGCAACCTGAGCAACTGGTCGCCGATGCTCACGGCGGCGGCGCCGGGGCTCATCTATTCGGTGATGTCGCTGGCCGCGTTCAGCTGGCTGGTGCTTCGAAGGTAGCGGCGCGGTGGCCACCACGCACAACGCCAGGGGCATCGTGCTGCTCGCGCACGGCTCGCGCGACGCGCGCTGGCGCGAGCCGATCGAGGCGGTGGCCGCGCGCGTCACGGCGCTCGATCCGCAGGCCCGCGTGACCTGCGCCTACATGGAGCTCGCCGCGCCCGACCTGCGCACCGCGGCCGGCGCACTCGTCGCGAGCGGCGCCCGGCGGCTGCGCATCGTGCCGCTCTTCCTCGGCATGGGCAAGCATGCGCGCGAAGACCTCCCGCTGCAGGTCGAGGCGCTGCAGCAAGCCTGGCCCGACGTGGACTTCGAACTCGCCGACATCGTCGGGGAATCGCCCGAGCTGGTCGATCTGCTCGCCAGAATTGCAAGCAAACCTTGAACTTCAAGCGATTTCAATAGACTTCAAAGGCATAATAAATTCCGCAATAAGACGGAATTTGATATGAATCTGCACCAGTTCAAGTTTGTCCAGGAAGCCGTGCGCCGCAACCTGAACCTGACCGAGGCCGCCAAGGCGCTCCACACCTCGCAGCCGGGCGTCTCCAAGGCCATCATCGAACTCGAGGAAGAACTCGGCGTCGAGATCTTCGCCCGCCACGGCAAGCGCCTGAAACGGATCACCGAGCCGGGCCAGCACGTGATCGCGAGCATCGAACTGATCATGCGCGAGGTCGGCAACCTCAAGCGCATCGGCGAGCAGTTCAGCGCACAGGACAGCGGCACGCTTTCGATCGCCACCACCCACACGCAGGCGCGCTACGTGCTGCCGGTGCCGGTGGCGAAGCTGCGCGAGGCCTATCCGAAGGTCAACGTGAGCCTGCACCAAGGCTCGCCCGACCAGGTGGCGCGCATGGTGATCGACGAGGTGGCGGAGGTCGGCATCGCGACCGAGTCGCTCTCGGACTATGCCGAGCTCGTCACCCTCCCCTGCTACGAATGGCAGCACGTGCTGGTGCTGCCCAAGGACCATCCGCTGGCCGCCAAGGAGCGCATCTCGCTCGAGGACCTGGCGCTCGAACCGATCATCACCTACCACCCGTCGTTCACCGGACGCACGCGCATCGACCATGCGTTCGCGCAGAAGAAGCTCACGCCGCGCATCGCGCTCGAAGCCATCGACTCCGACGTGATCAAGACCTACGTGCGCCTGGGGCTCGGCGTGGGCATCGTGGCCGAGATGGCGGTGCGCGACGAATCGAACGCCGACCTCGTGGTGCGTCCCATGGGCCACGTGTTCGGACAGAACATCGCGCGCGTCGCCTTCAAGCGCAGCGCCTACCTGCGCAACTTCGTGTTCAAGTTCGCCGAGCTGCTGTCCGACCGCCTCGACCGCAACCTGATCGCGAAAGCCCTGAGCGGCCACCAGCAGGACTACGAGCTTTGATCCCGACGAACCCGACCATGACCATGAGCACCGTCCCATCCGCCGTCCGCACCCCCGCGATCGCCACCAAGCTGCCCGCCGTCGGCACCACCATCTTCACCGTGATGTCGGCGCTCGCGACCGAGAAGAACGCGGTCAACCTGGGCCAGGGCTTTCCCGATTTCAACTGCGACCCGAAGCTGCTCGAGGACGTCACGGCCGCCATGGCCGCGGGCCACAACCAGTACCCGCCGATGCCCGGCATTCCCGCGCTGCGCCAGGCCATCGCCGGCAAGATCTCGGCGCTCTACGGACACGACTACAGCGCCGCCGACGAGATCACCGTCACCGCGGGCGCGACGCAGGCCATCATCACCGCCATCCTCGCGGTGGTGCGACCGGGCGACGAGGTGATCGTGCTCGAGCCCTGCTACGACAGCTACGTGCCGAACATCGAACTCGCGGGCGGCAGCGTGGTGCGCGTGCCGCTCACGCCCGGCAGCTTCCGCCCCGACTTCGACCGCATCGCCGCGGCGCTCACGCCGCGCACGCGCGCGATCATCGTCAACACGCCGCACAACCCGAGCGCCACGGTCTGGACCGCCGACGAGATGCGCCGGCTCGAGGAACTGCTCGCACCCACCGAGGTGCTGGTGATCGCCGACGAGGTCTACGAGCACATGGTGTACGACGGCGCCCGGCACGAGAGCGTGGCGCGCTTTCCGGGCCTGGCGGCGCGCAGCTTCATCGTGAGCAGCTTCGGCAAGACCTACCACGTCACCGGCTGGAAGGTCGGCTACGTCGCGGCGCCCGCGCCGCTGATGGCCGAGTTCCGCAAGGTGCACCAGTTCAACGTGTTCACCGTCAACACGCCGATGCAGCATGCGCTCGCGCAGTACATGGCCGCGCCCGCGCCCTACCTCGAGCTGCCCGCCTTCTACCAGCGCAAACGCGACCTGTTCGCAGCCGGGCTGGCCGAGAAGACCCGCTTCAAGCTGCTGCGCAGCGAAGGCAGCTACTTCCAGTGCGTGGACATCTCGGCAGTGAGCGACCTGTCGGAGGCCGAGTTCTGCCTGTGGCTCACGCGCGAGATCGGCGTGGCGGCGATTCCGCTGTCGGCCTTCTATGGCAACGGCTTCGACCAGCGCGTGGTCCGCTTCTGCTTCGCCAAGAAGGACGAGACGCTGCGGTCGGCACTGGAGCGGCTGGCACGGCTCTGAGGCCGACGGCGCCGGTAGGATAGTCCTGACCGCCGAAGAAGCGGCTATCCGGCGTTTCTCCCGCCCGCGGACGCCGAGCATCAGCTCGTCAAAACAACGTCCAGGAGAAACGCATGTCCCTCTCGTTCATTCTGCTGATCATCCTGATACTGCTTCTGATCGGCGCCCTGCCGAGCTGGGGCTACAGCCGGAGCTGGGGCTACTGGCCCAGCGGCGGGCTGGGCCTGGTCGTGCTGATCGTCATCATCCTGGTGCTCATGGGACGGATATGACGCACGGGGCGCCTCCCGCGCCCCCATCGCCCATCGAAGAAGCCCGCGGCCCCGCGGGCTTTTTTTCGCCCGCCGCGCGCTCAGGCCTGCAGCTGGGCCCAGGCCTTGTCGAGCCGCTTCACGCTCACGGGCTGCGGCGTGCGCAGCTCCTGTGCGAAGAAGCTCACGCGCAGCTCCTCGAGCAGCCAGCGGAACTCGAGCATGCGCTCGTCGACCACGCCTTTGCGCTCGGCCACGAGGCGCCAGTAGCGCTGCTCCTGCAGACGCAGCTCGGCCAGCTTGGCCGCATCGCGCGCGGGATCGCCGCGCAGCTTGTCGAGCCGCAGCACGATCGCCTTGAGGTAGCGCGGAAAGTGCTGCAGCTGCGTCCACGGCGCCTCGGCGATGAAGCGCTTGCCCACGAGGCGCTGCAGCTGCTGCGCCGCATCCTGCACCGATTCGGGCTGGAGCTTCGTGTCCTTGATCTTGCGCGCCGCCGCGGCGTACTCGGTGAGGATCGCGCCGGCGAGCCGCGCCACCTCGTTGGCGATCAGCGTGAGCCGGCCGCGCCCTTCCTCCAGCCGGCGCTTGAACGCCGGCTCGTCGGTGGGCAGCGGCTCCTGCAGGAAGGCGCGGTCGATCGCTACGTCGATGATCTGCGTGCGCAGCTCCTCCGAGGTGCCGAGCGGCATGTAGGCCACCGACATCTTCTGCAGCTCGGGGATGTTCTTCTCCAGGTACTTGAGCGCGTCCTTCAGCTGCAGCGCGAACAGCCGGCGCAGCCCCGCACGGTGCTTCGCGGCGGCGACCGCGGGCTCGTCGAACACCTCGATGGTGACGGCGTCGCCCTCGTCGCGCAGGGCCGGAAAGCCGACCAGCGACTGCGCCCCGCGGCGCACCTCCATCAGCTCCGGCAGTTCGCCGAAGCTCCAGCTCGTGTAGCGCTGGCCCGCGGGCAGGCTGGGCGCTGCGGGGGCCGCCGGTGCGGCCGGCGCACCGCGGCCCTGCGCCGGGGTGCCGCCACGCGGCGCTTCCCGTGAATCGGCCGATGCCTTCACGTTGAGGCCCGCCAGCGCCTGGAACGCGCCGCGCGCCTGCGCGCCGAGCTCGGCCTTGAGCGCGCCCAGGTTGCGCCCCATGCCGAGCTGGCGGCCGTGTTCGTCGACCACGCGCAGGTTCATGAACAGGTGCGGCGCGAGCATGTCGAGCTTGAAGTCCGCGCGCTTCACGTCGAGGCTGGTCGCATCGCGCACGCGCTTGAGCAGCGCGTCGGTCAGAGAGCCGCTGCCGAAGACCTCGGGCGCCGACAGTTCGGCGGCCAGCTTCGCCGCGGTGTCGGGCAGCGGCACCAGCCGCGAGCGCGGGCGCTGCGGCAGGCTCTTGAGCAGCGCCTGGATCTTGTCCTTCAGCATGCCCGTGACCAGCCACTCGCAGCGCTCCTCACTGACCTGGTTCAGCACGAACAGCGGCACCGTGACCGTGAGGCCGTCCCGCGCGTCGCCGGGTTCGTGCAGGTAGCTCGCCGCGCAGTCCACGCCGCCGAGCCGCAAGGTGTGCGGGAACGACTGCGTGGTGATGCCGGCCGCCTGATGGCGCATCAGCTCCTCGCGCGTCAGGAACAGCAGCCGCGGCTGGGCCTTGGAGGCTTCGCGGTACCAGTTCTCGAAGGTGATGCCGCTCGCCACGTCGGCCGGCAGCTGTGCGTCGTAGAAGGCGAAGATCAGTTCGTCGTCGACCAGCACGTCCTGCCGGCGCGATTTGTGCTCCAGCCCCTCGACCTCGCGCACCAGCTTGCGGTTGGCCGCGAGGAACGGGAAGCGGCTCTCCCACTGGCCGCCGACCAGCGCCTCGCGGATGAAGATCTCGCGCGCCGCATGCGGGTCGACGCGCGTGAAGTCGACGCGCCGTCCGCTGTAGACCACCAGGCCGTAGAGCGTGGCGCGCTCCAGCGCCGCGACCTGCGCGCCCTTCTTTTCCCAGTGCGGATCGAGCAGCTGCTTCTTCAGCAGATGGCCGGCCACCTGTTCGAGCCACTGCGGTTCGATGTTGGCAATGCCGCGGCCGAACAGCCGCGTGGTCTCGACCAGCTCGGCCGCGACGATCCAGCGGCCCGGCTTCTTCTTCAGGTGCGCGCCCGGGTGGCGGTAGAACTTGATGCCGCGCGCGCCGAGGTAGGCCTCGTCGTCTTCGAGCTTCCAGCCGACGTTGCCGAGCAGGCCCGCGAGCATCGACATGTGCAGCGCTTCATAGCCGGCCGGCTCGTTGTTGATGCGCCATTTGTGCTCGGTGACCACCGTGAGCAGCTGCGAATGGATGTCGCGCCATTCGCGCACGCGGCGGATGTTGATGAAGTTCTGCCGCAGCAGCTGCTCGTACTGGCGGTTGCTGAGCTTGTGCGTGTCGCCGTGGCCGCCGCGCGCGTCGGCGATCCACTTCCACAGCCGCAGGTAGCCGCTGAACTCGCTCTTCTCGTCGTCGAACTTGGCATGCGCCTGGTCGGCCTGCTGCTGCGCGTCCATCGGCCGGTCGCGCACGTCCTGCACGCTGAGCGCCGAGGCGATCACCAGGACTTCCTCGAGCGCACCGCGCGTGCGGGCCTCCAGGATCATGCGACCCACGCGCGGGTCGAGCGGCAGCTTGGCGAGCTCGGCGCCGGTGGCCGTGAGCTCGTTGGCGTCGTCGACCGCGCCGAGTTCGTTGAGCAGCTGATAGCCGTCGGCGATCGCGCGCGGCGATGGCGCCTCCAGGAAGGGAAAGCGCGCCACGTCGCCGAGCCGCAGCGACTTCATGCGCAGGATCACGCCCGCGAGCGAGGAGCGCAGGATCTCGGGGTCGGTGAAACGCGGCCGACCCTCGAAGTCCTTCTCGTCGTAGAGCCGGATGCAGATGCCGTTGGCGACGCGGCCGCAGCGGCCCGCGCGCTGGTTGGCCGCGGCCTGGCTGATCGGCTCGACCAGCAACTGCTCGACCTTGCTGCGGAAGCTGTAGCGCTTGACGCGCGCGGTGCCGCTGTCGATCACGTAGCGGATGCCCGGCACGGTGAGCGAGGTCTCGGCCACGTTGGTCGCGAGCACGATGCGGCGGCCGGTGTGGCCGTCGAAGATGCGGTCCTGCTCGGCCTGCGAGAGCCGCGCGAACAGCGGCAGCACTTCGGCGTTGCGGTAGAGCGGCTGGTGCGCCAGATGCCGGCGCAGGTGGTCGGCCGCCTCGCGGATCTCGCGCTCGCCGGGCAGGAAGACCAGGATGTCGCCCGCGTTGTGCGGGTCGCGCCAGAGCTCGTCGACGCCGTCGGCGATCGCGTCGTTGAGGTCGTGCTCGCGCGATTCCTCGAACGGCCGGTAGCGCTGCTCGACCGGGAAGGTGCGGCCCGAGACGAACACCGTCGGCGCCGGTCCCTTGGCCGAGGCGAAATGGTTCGCGAAGCGCTCGGCATCGATCGTGGCCGAGGTCACGATCACCTTCAGGTCCGGCCGGCGCGGCAGGATCTCGCGCAGGTAGCCGAGCAGGAAGTCGATGTTCAGCGAGCGTTCGTGCGCCTCGTCGATGATCAGCGTGTCGTAGGCCTTGAGCAGCGGATCGGTCTGCGTCTCCGCCAGCAGGATGCCGTCCGTCATGAGCTTGACCGAGGCATCGCGCGAGAGCCGGTCCTGGAAGCGCACCTTGAAGCCGACCACGTCGCCGAGCGGCGTCTTCAGTTCTTCCGCGATGCGCTTGGCCACCGAACTCGCCGCGATGCGCCGCGGCTGCGTGTGGCCGATCAGCCGCCCCTTGCCCGGCGGCGCATTGAGCTTGCCGCGGCCGAGCGCAAGCGCGATCTTCGGCAGCTGGGTGGTCTTGCCCGAGCCCGTCTCGCCGCAGACGATCACCACCTGGTGCGCCTCGATGGCGGCCATGATCTCGTCGCGCCGGGCCGAGACCGGCAGCGATTCGGGAAAGTCGATGCGAAGCGAGGGAGAAGAAGGCGTGGAGGTCGTCAAGGGATCAGGCGGCTCGATAAGCCCGGTTGCCAACGGGCAAACCGTCGATTATCGGCGCCCACCGCCGATGTTGCAGCGCGCCCACAGCGGCGCGGTCTTTGGCGACGCACGCCGTAAATAGTCTTTACTCGGCCTGCGCGCGCCGCTACGATCGCGCCCATGACCTCCTTCCTTGCCCCCCAACCGTTGCGCTGCTGCCGCGCAAGCCACGTGCATGCACGTGGCGGGGTCAAGTCGATTCGCCCGGCCTGACGAAGCCCGCGCGCCGCGTTCCCTTCAGCGGAACGCCGCCCGTGCGCTTCGGAGCAGTCCGAAGCGCGCCGGCCTGACCCCAGCGCAACGCCCCCCAGCATCCGCTCCCTCGCATTCGAGGGCGCGGTGGCGTTCCCGTTCCGAATCATCGAAGAAGAAAAAACCACCATGTCCGACGACATTCCGACCGACCTGCATGCCGCGCTGGCCCAGCGCACGCGCCATCTGCAGGCCATCGCCCAATCGCTGAAGACCGAGCTCTTCGGCATCGACGAGATCATCGACCGCGTGATCGATTCGCTGCGCGCCTGGTACGTGCTGCCGCAGCTCATCAGCCGGCCGGTGGTGATCTGCCTCTGGGGCCTCACCGGCACCGGCAAGACGCAGCTGGTGCGCCGCCTCGCGCAGCACCTGGGCTTCTACGACCGCTTCATCGAAGTGCAGATGGACGGCTTCAGCCATGGCTCGGGCCATCGCAGCGCGGGTTCGATCTCGGCCATGCTGGCCGAGTCGGGCATTGCCGAGGGCGAGCGCGGCATCCTCGTGCTCGACGAGTTCCAGCGTTTCCGCACCGTGGATGCGCAGGGCAAGGAAGCGCGCGTCGAGCGCTACCAGGACGTCTGGGCCCTGCTCTCCGACGGCCGCCTGCCGCCTTCGCTTTCCGTGCTGGGCGAGATCGAGAGCTCGCTCGCCTGGGCCGAATACGAGCAGGACCAGAAGGAGGACGACGAGGACGCGAAGGACGATGCGAAGCCGAAGCGCAAGCGCAGGCTCCAGCTCTCGCCCTGGGAAGCCGGGGAGTTCAAGCGCTGCCTGAAGCTGCGTGAATCGCTGCTCGAGATCATGACCTGGACGCCGGCCGAGATCCAGGCGCGGCTGCGCGCCTTCCGCGCCTCGCAGGAGAACTGGGAGACCGACTATTCCAAACTGCTGGTCTTCATCTCGGGCAACCTCGACGAGATGTACGCCGAGACCGCCAAGCGCGTCGAGGACTGCGACACCGACGCCGACATCTTCCACGCGCTCACGAAGAAGCTCTCGCTGATCGACGTGAAGAAGGCGCTGGCCGAGCGCTTCAAGCCCGAGCAGATCGCGCGGCTCGGCAACAACCACGTGATCTACCCGTCGTTCAGCCGGGCCACCTACGTGCGGCTGATCCTGTCGATCTGCGACCGCTACGTGAGCGAGATCCAGGAAAGCTCGGGCGTGCGCTTCGTGCTCGACGCCAGCGTGTACGAGCAGATCTATGCCAACGCCGTGTTCCCGGCGCAGGGCACGCGCCCGCTGTTCTCGTCGATCCACGCGATCCTGAGCGCGACGCTGGTCAACGCCGCGCTCTGGGCGCTGGAACAAGGCGCCACCGGCAGCGAGCCGGTCCGGCTGATGCTCGATGCCGGCGACGGCCTGGAGCGCGCGCCGCGCATGGTGGCGCGCTGGCGGCTCGCGCGGCGCGAGTTCCCGGTGGTGCTGGAGCTCAACCGGCTCAAGCAGCGCGCGAACGCCGACTTCCGCGCGCTGCTGGCGGTGCACGAGGCGGGCCACGGCGTGGTCTACGCCCTGCTCTTCGGCCGCGCGCCGCAGGAGATCCGCATCAACGTGGCCTCCTTCGAGGGCGGCTACAACAGCTACGTGAAGCGCAAGGCCTGGTCGAAGCAGAACACGCTCGACAGCATCTGCGTGAGCCTCGCGGGCCGCGCGGCCGAGCGGCTGGTGTTCGGCGATGCGGGCTGCACCACGGGCGCCGAGCAGGACCTGGCCCAGGCCACCGCGACCGCGGCGCGGCACGTGCGCCACCATGCCTTCGGCAGCCGGCTGAGCCGCACCGACGTGACGCAGGATGCGAACGACAACCTCAACACCGACGTTGCCGCCACCAATCCCGAGATCGAGGAGATCCTCGGGCGCGAGCAATCGCGCGCGCGGTCGCTGATCGAGTCGCACGAAACGGCGTTCCTGGCGGTGGTCGACGCGCTGATGGCACACGGTGCGATCGCCTCCGGCGAGCTCGCCGCGCTGCTGGGCCTGCCGCTCGCGCCGTCCGGTCCGCCCGGCGCGCGGGAGGCCGAACCGCTCGATGCCTACGCCAGCCGGCTCGCCTCGTTCAGGGCCCGCGGCACGCCGCCCGCCGGGGCAGCGGCCCGGCTGCTGCGCTCGATGGCCTGAGCCGCGCCAGACGCCTGTCGAGAATGCACAATCACGCACCATGTCCACCGTCTTCAACTTCACCTTCGTGCCCTGGTTCCGCTCGGTCGCGCCCTACATCCACACGCACCGCGGTAAGACTTTCGTGGTCGCGCTGGCGGGCGAAGCGATCGCGGCGGGCAAGCTGCAGAACATCGCGCAGGACCTGGCGCTGATCCAGAGCATGGGCGTCAAGATCGTGCTCGTGCACGGCTTCCGCCCCCAGGTCAACGAGCAGCTCGCGGCCAAGGGCCACGAGGCGCGCTATTCGCACGGCATCCGCATCACCGACGAGGTCGCGCTCGACTCGGCGCAGGAGGCCGCGGGCCAGCTGCGCTACGAGATCGAGGCCGCCTTCAGCCAGGGCCTGCCGAACACGCCGATGGCGGGCTCGACGGTGCGCATGATCTCGGGCAACTTCATCACCGCGCGCCCGATCGGCGTGGTCGACGGCGTGGACTTCAAGCATTCGGGCCTGGTGCGCAAGGTAGACGCCGCGGGCATCCGCCGCACGCTCGACTTCGGCGCGATGGTGCTGATCTCGCCCTTCGGCTTCTCGCCCACGGGCGAGGCCTTCAACCTCACGATGGAAGACGTCGCCACCAGCGTGGCGATCTCGATCCAGGCCGACAAGCTGATCTTCCTGACCGAGATTCCCGGCATCCGCATCGACAGCGAGCTGCCCGAGAGCGAAGACAACCCGATCGACACCGAGCTGCCGCTGGCCGCGGCCGAGAAGCTGCTGGCCTCGCTGCCGCCGCCGCAGAAGCCGACCGACACGGCCTTCTACCTGCAGCACTGCGTGAAGGCCTGCAAGGCCGGCGTGGAGCGCAACCACATCCTGCCCTTCGCGCTCGACGGCTCGCTGCTGCTCGAGATCTACGTGCACGACGGCGTCGGCACCATGGTGATCGACGAGAAGCTCGAAAGCCTGCGCGAGGCCACGGTGGACGACATCGGCGGCATCCTGCAGCTGATCGAGCCCTTCGAGCGCGACGGCACGCTGGTGAAGCGCGACCGCACCGAGATCGAGCGCGACGTGGGCCACTACACGGTGATCGAGCACGACGGCGTGATCTTCGGCTGCGCGGCGCTGTACCCCTACCCCGAGGCGCGCACCGCCGAGATGGCCGCGCTCACGGTGTCGCCGCAATCGCAGTCGCAGGGCGACGGCGAGCGCATCCTCAAGCGCATCGAGCAGCGCGCCAAGGCGATGGGGCTCGAGAGCATCTTCGTGCTCACCACGCGCACCATGCACTGGTTCATCAAGCGCGGCTTCCAGCAGGTCAACCCCGACTGGCTGCCCGAGGCGCGCAAGCGCAAGTACAACTGGGACCGCAAGAGCCAGGTCCTCGTCAAGAAGATCTGAGGATGAAAGCCCGCCCATGACGCTCGCCACCGCCCTGCTGTTCTCCATCGTCGCGCTGGCCGCGATCGCCACGCCGGGGCCGACGGTGCTGCTGGCGCTCAGCAACGGCTCGCGGCGCGGCGTGCGCGGGGCGCTGCCGGGGATCCTCGGTGCGGTCACCTCCGACTTCGTGCTGGTGGGCGCGGTGGCGCTGGGCCTGGGCGCGCTGCTCGCGGCATCGGAGTTCTGGTTCTCGATGCTCAAGTGGGTGGGCGCGGCCTACCTCGCATGGCTCGGCGTGCGCATGCTGCGCTCGCGCGGCGGCAGCTTCGACGCGGCCCCCGCCGCGCAGCAGGCCGGCGCCGCGGCCACGGGCGCGCCGGGCGACGGACGCAAGGTGTTCCTCAAGTCCTTCCTGGTGGCGGTCACCAATCCCAAGGGCTACCTGTTCTGCTCGGCGCTGATGCCGCAGTTCATCGATCCCGCGGCCGCGCAGGGCATGCAGTACGCGATCATCGCGGTGCTGTTCGCCGCGCTCGATGCGGCGGTGATGCTGGTCTACGCCTTCGTCGGCGCGCGCGCCATGCGGCTGCTCACGGCCGCGGCCGCGCAATGGATCGACCGCACCTGCGGCGCGATGCTGCTGGCGCTGGCGGGTTCGCTCGCGTTCTACCGGCGCAGCGGCACCTGAAGGCGCACGGGCGGCCGGCGACCCGTCGCCGATAATCGCGCTCCATGAATCCCCTGCTTTCCAAGCTCCAGCCCTATCCCTTCGAACGGCTGCGGCGCCTGTTCGAGGGCGTCGCGCCCAGCCCCGGTTTCGCGCCCATCAGCCTCGGCATCGGCGAACCCAAGCACGCGACGCCCGATTTCATTAAGGACGCGCTGGCCGCGGGCATGGATTCGCTGGCAGCCTATCCGGCCACGGCCGGCAGCCTCCCGTTGCGCACCGCCTTCACCGACTGGCTGCAGCGCCGCTACGGCCTGAAGCTCGACCCGGCGCGCCAGGTGCTGCCGGTCAACGGCTCGCGCGAGGCGCTGTTCTCGCTCGCGCAGACGGTGGTGGACGGCCGGCGCTCGCCGGCGCCGGTGGTGGTGTCGCCCAATCCCTTCTATCAGATCTACGAAGGCGCGGCCCTGCTCTCGGGCGCCGAACCGTACTACGTGCCGAGCGTGCCGGCGCGCAATTTCGCGGTGGACTGGGACTCGGTGCCCGAGGCGATCTGGGCGCGCACCCAGCTCGTGTTCGTCTGCTCGCCGGGCAATCCGACTGGCGCGGTGATGCCGCTCGACGAATGGAAGAAGCTCTTCGCGCTGTCGGACCGCCACGGCTTCGTGATCGCGGCCGACGAGTGCTACAGCGAGATCTACTTCCGCGACGAGCCGCCGCTCGGCGGCCTCGAAGCCGCCGAAAAGCTCGGCCGCAGCGACTTCCGCAACCTGATCGCGCTCACGTCGCTCTCGAAGCGCAGCAACGTGCCCGGCCTGCGCAGCGGCTTCGTGGCGGGCGACGCGGCGATCATCAAGAGCTTCCAGCTCTACCGCACCTACCATGGCAGCGCGATGAGCGGCACCGTGGCCGCGGCCAGCATCGCGGCCTGGGGCGACGAAGCCCACGTGGTCGAGAACCGCGCGAAGTACCGCGCCAAGTTCGCGGCCGTCACGCCGCTGCTCGAGCCGGTGCTCGACGTGCGCCTGCCCGACGCCAGCTTCTACCTCTGGGCCGGCGTGCCCGAAGTGTGGGCCGGCGACGACGAAGCCTTCGCCCGCGCCCTCTACGCTCAATACAATGTCACCGTTCTGCCGGGGAGCTATCTGGCCCGCGAGACGACGCACGGCGCCAACCCCGGCCGCGGCCGCATCCGCATGGCCCTGGTGGCCGAAACCGCCGAATGCGTCGAAGCCGCCGAGCGCATCGTGCGCTTCGTGCAGTCCGGGCCGCAAGGCCGCTGAATCCGCCTCCGGCACCCCTCTTTTTCACCCGAGAGCCTCTCCATGACCCAGCAACTGCAACAAACCATCGACGCCGCGTGGGACAACCGCGCCAACCTCTCGGCCGGCGCCGCACCGGCCGAGGTGCGCGAGGCCGTCGAGCACGTGATCTCCGAACTCAACAACGGCAAGCTGCGCGTCGCCACGCGCGAGGGCGTCGGCCAGTGGAACGTGCACCAGTGGATCAAGAAGGCCGTGCTGCTGTCGTTCCGCCTGAAGGACAACGAGCAGATCCAGGCCGGCTCGCTGGGCTTCTACGACAAGGTGCCGACCAAGTTCTCGCACCTGTCGGCCAACGAACTCAAGGAATCGGGCGTGCGCATCGTGCCGCCGGCCGTCGCGCGCCGCGGCAGCTACATCGCCAAGGGCGCGATCCTGATGCCCTCGTACGTGAACATCGGCGCCTACGTGGGCGAAGGCACCATGGTCGACACCTGGGCCACCGTGGGCTCCTGCGCGCAGATCGGCGCGAACGTGCACCTCTCGGGCGGCGTCGGCATCGGCGGCGTGCTCGAGCCGCTGCAGGCCGGCCCGACCATCATCGAGGACAACTGCTTCATCGGCGCGCGCTCCGAAGTGGTCGAAGGCGTGGTCATCGAAGAGAACTCGGTGCTCGGCATGGGCGTGTACATCGGCCAGAGCACCCCGATCTTCAACCGCGAGACCGGAGAGATCTCGTACGGCCGCGTGCCGTCGGGCAGCGTGGTCATCAGCGGCAACCTGCCCAAGAAGACCAAGTCGGGCCAGGACTACAGCACCTATGCCGCGATCATCGTCAAGACGGTCGATGCGCAGACGCGCTCCAAGACCAGCCTGAACGACCTGCTGCGCGACTGAGCGCAGCGCGGCGGCACTTGCGCAGCCCGGCAATGATTTTCACAAAAGCACCCGAGGAGAAAGCCCGATGAACATGATGGAACGGATCCTTCGTTTGATGGCCGAGCGCAAGGCGTCCGACATCTACCTCTCGGCGAACTCCCCGGTGCTGATCCGGATCAACGGGGTCTGCGTGCCGATCAACGCGCAGGTGCTGCCCGCGACCGCGCCGCTCGCGCTCCTGGCCGAAGTGGTGCCCGAGGCCCGCATCCAGGAGCTGGAGCGCACCGGCGAACTCAACATGGCCGTGATGCTCGAGGGCGCCGGCAACTACCGCGTCAGCGCGATGCGCCAGCGCGGCAGCTATGCGGTGGTGGTGCGGCACATCGCCTCGGCCATTCCCAGCTTCGCCGACCTGAACCTGCCCGACGTGCTCAAGACGCTCGTCATGGAAAAGCGCGGGCTGATCCTGATGGTGGGCGCCACGGGCGCGGGCAAGACCACCACGCTCGCCTCGATGCTCGACTACCGCAACGAGCACGCCACGGGCCACATCCTCACGGTCGAGGAACCGATCGAATTCACCTACACCAACAAGAAGTCGGTGGTGAACCAGCGCGACGTGGGCAGCGACACCGAATCGCTGCAGGTCGCGCTCAAGAACGCGTTGCGCCAGGCGCCCGACGTGATCCAGATCGGCGAGATCCGCGATCGCGACACCATGTCGGCCGCCATCGCCTACGCGCAGTCGGGCCACCTGTGCGTGGCCACGCTGCACGCCAACAACAGCTACCGCGCGCTCAATCGCATCCTGAGCTTCTACCCGGTCGAGGTGCGCCCCACGCTGCTCGGCGACCTCGGCGGCGCGCTGCGCGCCATCGTGTCGCAGCGGCTGCTGCGCACGCCCGCGGGCGGCCGCGTGCCGGCGCTCGAGGTGATGCTGAACACCGCGCTCGTGGCCGAGCTCATCGAGAAGGGCGACTTCTCGGGCGTGAAGGAGGCCATGGAACAGTCGATGGCCGAAGGCTCGCAGACCTTCGAGGAAGACATCGCGCGCCTGATCACCGAGGAGCGCGTGACGCGCGAGGAAGGCCTCGCCCATGCCGACTCCCCCACCAACCTGATGTGGCGCCTGCAGAACCGCGCCGCGCCCAAGCCCAAGGTCGACGAACGCAGCCTGATGGACCAGGTGGAAGAACCGACCTTCACCGACATCACGCTCGACGTGAAATTCTGAGTAGAAAAAGCCCCGATGTCCCGAACGCTCCAGCTCGCCGAACAACTCATCTCGCGCCCTTCCGTCACGCCTGACGACGCAGGCTGCCAGCGGATCATCGGCGAGCGGCTGGCGGCGCTGGGCTTCACGCTCGAAACCATCGAAAGCGGCCCGGCCGATTTCCGCGTCACCAACCTGTGGGCGGTGCGCCGCCCGCCGGCCGGCGCCGCGGCGGCGAGCCGCACGCTCGTGTTCGCAGGCCACACCGATGTCGTGCCCACCGGCCCGCTCGATCAGTGGCGCAGCCATCCCTTCACGCCCACGCACCGCGACGGCCGGCTCTACGGCCGCGGCGCCTGCGACATGAAGACCTCGCTGGCGGCGTTCGTGGTGGCGATCGAGGAATTCCTGCAGGCCACGCCCGACCCGAAGCTCACGCTCGCGCTGCTGCTCACCAGCGACGAGGAAGGCCCGGGCGTCGACGGCACCGTGATCGTCTGCAACGCCCTGGCCGCGCGCGGCGAGACCGTCGACTACTGCATCGTCGGCGAGCCCACCGCGGTCGAGCGCTGCGGCGACATGATCAAGAACGGCCGCCGCGGCACGATGAGCGGGCGGCTCACGGTCAACGGCGTGCAGGGCCACATCGCCTATCCGCACCTGGCCAAGAACCCGGTGCATGCCGTGGCGCCGGCGCTGGCCGAACTGGTGGCCATCAACGCCGCGGGCGGCTGGGACGCCGGCAACGCGTACTTCCAGCCGACCAGCTGGCAGATCAGCAATTTCCACGCGGGCACCGGTGCCAGCAACGTGATTCCCGGCAGCGCGGTGATCGACTTCAACTTCCGCTTCTCGACCGAATCCACGCCCGAGTCGCTGCAGCAGCGGGTGCACGCGGTGCTCGATGCGCACGGCGTCGACTACACGCTGGCGTGGACCGTCGGCGGACTGCCCTTCCTCACCACGCCCGGTGAACTCGTCGGCGCCGTGCAGGCCGCGATCGCCGACGAGACCGGCATCGCGACCGAGCTCTCGACCAGCGGCGGCACGAGCGATGCGCGCTTCATCGCCAAGATCTGCAAGCAGGTGGTCGAGCTCGGACCGGTCAACGCGAGCATCCACAAGATCGACGAGCACATCGAGGTGGCCGAGATCGAGACGCTGAAGAACATCTACAGGCGCACGCTGGAGCGGCTCGAAGCCTCGCTCGCCGGATGAGCACCGTCATCGAACTCATCGAAGCCGGCGCCGGGCGCCTCGAAGCCGCGGGCGTCGCCTTCGGCCACGGCACCGCCAACGCCTTCGACGAAGCCGCCTGGCTGGTGCTGTGGCGCCTGAAGCTGCCGCTCGACGACCTCGACGCCGTGGCCGAGCGTGCGGTCTCGCCGGCCGATGCCGCCAAGGTGGCGGCACTGATCGACGAACGCATCGCCACGCGCAAGCCCGCGGCCTACCTCACGAAGGAAGCCTGGCTGCAGGGCGTGCCCTTCTACGTCGACGAACGCGCGATCGTGCCGCGCAGCTTCATCGCGGAGCTGATGGCCGACGGCAGCATCGACTACTGGCTCGGCGAGCACACGCAGCGCGCGCTCGACCTGTGCACCGGCAACGGCAGCCTCGCAGTGCTCGCCGCGATGACCTACCCCGAGATCACGGTGGACGCCGCCGACCTTTCGCGCGAGGCGCTCGAAGTCGCGGCGATCAACGTCACGCGCCACCAGCTCGACGACCGCATCCGGCTGGTCGAGTCCGACGGCCTGGCCAGCCTGCCCGGGCCCTACGACCTGGTGCTGTGCAATCCGCCCTACGTGAACAGCGACAGCATGGCCGCCCTGCCCGCCGAATACCGCGCCGAACCCGAACTGGCGCTGGCCGGCGGCGCCGACGGCATGGACTTCGTGCGCCGGCTGCTGGCCGATGCGCCCGCGCGCATGAGCGAGCGGGCCGTGCTGGTGCTCGAGATCGGCAACGAGCGCGAACATTTCGAGAACGCCTTTCCGCGGCTCGAGGTGGTGTGGCTCGAAACCTCGGCGGGCGAGGACCAGGTGCTGCTGGTCACGCGCGAGGCGCTGTTGAAATCGGACAGCCGAACGCAGAAGTAAGACAAAAACTTCGCAGAAGACGCAGAAGAATCTTTTTTGGATTTTCTTCTGCGACCTCTGCGTCACCTTCGCGCCCTCTGCGTTCTGTACCCGCATTGGCGCCTCGATTCAGCCCAACTCGGATAATCCGGGGTTGGGCTCCATTTCATGATCACTCTCAAGAACGTCATTCTTCGCCGCAGCGCCAAGGTTCTGCTCGACGGCGCCACCGTCACCCTCAATCCGGGCGAAAAGGTCGGCCTCGTGGGCCGCAACGGCGCCGGCAAGTCCACCCTCTTCGCGCTGCTCAACGGCACGCTGCACGAGGACGGCGGCGACTTCTCCGTGCCGAAGCACTGGCGCATGGCGCAGGTCGCGCAGAACATGCCCGAGACCGACGAATCGGCGACCGACTTCGTGGTCGGCGGCGACACCCGGCTGGTCGAGCTGCGCGAGGCGCTGGCCGCCACCGAGGCCGCCTACGAGGCCAACCCCGACGATGCCGAGATCGGCATGGAGCTGGCCCACGCCTACACCCACCTCGCCGACGCCGGCGAACACGACGCCGTGCCGCGCGCGCAGGCGCTGATCCTCGGCCTGGGCTTCAAGGCGCACGAGCTCGACCAGCCCGTCAACAGCTTCTCGGGCGGCTGGCGCATGCGCCTGCAGCTCGCGCGCGCGCTCATGTGCCCGAGCGACCTGCTGCTGCTCGACGAACCGACCAACCACCTCGACCTCGACGCGCTCGTCTGGCTCGAAGCCTGGCTGCAGAAGTACGCCGGCACCATGATCGTCATCAGCCACGACCGCGAGTTCCTCGACGCCGTGACCGACGTGACGCTGCACATCGCCAACGCCCAGCTCACGCGCTACGGCGGCAACTACAGCAAGTTCGAGGAAATGCGCGCGCTGCAGATGGAACAGCAGCAGCAGGCCTTCGCCAAGCAGCAGGACAAGATCGCCCACCTGCAGAAGTTCATCGACCGCTTCAAGGCCAAGGCCAGCAAGGCCAAGCAGGCGCAGAGCCGCGTCAAGGCGCTGGAGCGCATGGAGAAGGTGGCGCCGCTGCTCGCCGAAGCCGAGTTCAGCTTCGAGTTCAAGGAGCCCGGCAACATCCCGAACCCGATGCTCTCGATCAGCAATGCGAGCTTCGGCTACCCGCATCCGGAAGGCGGCGAAGGCGCGGAGCCCAAGGTGATTCTGCGCGGCGTCAACCGCTCGGTGCTGGCGGGCCAGCGCATCGGCATCCTGGGCGCCAACGGCCAGGGCAAGTCCACGCTCGTGAAGACCATCGCGCGGGAAATGGGCGCCCTGGCGGGTCAGGTGACCGAGGGGAAGGGCCTGAACATCGGCTACTTCGCGCAGCAGGAGCTCGACGTGCTGCATCCCGGGAGCAATCCGCTGGAGCACATGGTGCGGCTGGCGCGCGAGCTCGGCAGCAACGCGCGCGAAGCCACCGGCGAACAGGCGCTGCGCGGCTTCCTGGGCAGCTTCAATTTCAGCGGCGACATGGTCAAGCAGCCCGTCGGCACCATGAGCGGCGGCGAGAAGGCGCGGCTGGTGCTCGCGATGATGGTGTGGCAGCGTCCGAACCTGCTGCTGCTCGACGAGCCGACCAACCACCTCGACCTGGCAACCCGCGAGGCGCTGGCCGTGGCGCTCAACGAATTCGAGGGCACGCTGATGCTCGTCAGCCACGATCGCGCGCTGCTGCGCTCGGTGTGCGACGAGTTCTGGCTCGTGGGCCGCGGCGCGGTGACCGATTTCGACGGCGACCTCGACGACTACCAGCGCTACCTGCTCGACGAGGCCAAGCGGCTGCGCGAGGAAGCAAGGCTCGCCGTGCGCGAGGCAGCCAGCGTCGCCGCTGCATCGGAGGCCGCACCGGCGGTGCCTGTCGCCGCGCCCGCGGCCGCCGCGCCCGCCGCCGCGCAGCAGCGCAAGCAGGACGCCCAGGAGCGCCAGCAGCGCAACGACCAGGCGCGTCCGCTCAAGCGCGAGATCGCGCAGATCGACGAGCGCCTCGCCGCCGCCGGCACCGAGCGCAGCGCGCTGGAAGCCCGACTCGCCGAGCCGCTGCCGCCCGCCGAGATCGCCGAAGCAGGCAAGCGGCTCAAGGCGCTCAACGACGAGATCGAGCGGCTCGAGGAACGTTGGCTGGCACTTTCGGATCAACTCGAGGCGCTCGCGACCTGACGGGACGGCCGCGCGCAGCCACCTTGGGAAGGAGATCCGCCGCATGCCATCCGCCATCGAACTCGCCCGCGGCGACGAAGCACTGATCGCGGCGATCCACCGCAGCCGCCGCCTGATCGGCCGCAAGGCCCTGATGGCCGCCGCCGCCAGCGCCGTGCCCCTGCCGGGCGTCGACTGGGCCGCCGACGCGGCGCTGCTGTCGCGGCTGGTGCCGCAGATCAGCGCCGAGTTCGGGCTTTCGGCCACCCAGGTCGAGAAGCTCGCGCCGCACCAGCGCGAGCGCATCCAGAAGGCGGCCACCACCGTCGGCGCCCTGCTCGTCGGCCGGCTGGTCACGCGCGATCTGCTCATCAAGCTCGCGCGGCACGCGGGCATCAAGCTCACCACCAAGCAGGCGGCCAAGTACGTGCCGATCGCCGGCCAGGTGGTTTCCGCCGCGCTCGGCTACGCGGCCCTGCGCGCCCTCGGCGAGCAGCACATCAAGGATTGCGTCCGCGTGCGCGCGACGCTCGCTCTATCGCCGCCCGAATCTCGCGCGAGCGCGTGAGCGTGGCCCGGTCGGACAGCACCGACGCCGCCCACGCCGCGGCCACCAGCGCCGAGAGCGCACAGCCCGCAAGTCCGTTGTCGTCCACGCAGAGTCCGTAGCAGAGCGCCGCCGCGGCGAGCAGCGCCACGAGCGCGCACAGCGCACGGTCGAGCCACAGATCGGCCGATGGCCGCCTTGGCAAACGCTCAGCCCGGGAGGCGAGTACCACCACCACCGGCACGACCACCGGCGCCGCAGCCAGGCGCGCTGCTGCCGCCGTGCCTTGCAGACGCCGCAATTCCGACGCTGCGCCCCTCGTTCGCTCCTGCGCCGGCCTGATGGCTCTTTGCGCCCGCACCAACTCACGTGGCTTCATGGCATTTACTCCCTTGCAACTATTTTAGAGTCCAAGTTGAATATTCGCCTGGGCTTAAATCTCCTTCATGGAGACTATTGCCGCGCGCGCAAAGGCCGCTCGCAAATTCGCGAAGATGACTCAGAAGCAGGCCGAAGCCGCTTCGGGCGTCAAGCAATCCAACATCTCGAAGATCGAACGCGGCGACACCGGCCGCTCCATGGGCCTGCTGGCCCTGGCACGCGCCTACCGCGTGGACCCCAACTGGCTCGACACCGGCGACGGACCCGCGCCGTGGGACGAAGTGCAGTCGCGCCCCTCGCGCGACAACGCCAACGAGCCGCCGCCCCCCTACCGCGTCGCACGCACCCCGCCTGCCGGCCCCGCCTTCGAGCCCGGCACGCCCGACACCCTGCCGCTGATCGGCTGGTCCGAGGTCGCGTCATGGACCAGCGCCTCGCGCGACAGCACCAAGGCCGAGCGCTGGATCCCCTGCATCGCGCACCACAGCCGGGACCGGAGCTACGCGCTGCGCGTGCGCGGCGACAGCATGACCGCGCCGAGCGGCCATCTCAAAAGCTACCCCGCCGGATCGATCATCTTCGTCGACACCCAGCTCACCACGCCCGCCGACGGCGAGCGCGTCATCGCCCGGCTCGAAACCGGCGAGATCACCTTCAAGACCTATAAGGAAGAGGATGGACGCCGCTGGCTGTTGCCGCTGAATCCCAAGCACGAGCCGATCCGCACGCCGTTCACCGTGCTCGGCACCGTCGTCGGCAAATGGGAAGACGAGGACTGATGACGCCGCGAAGAACGCGGATGCTGGTCAGGTCGCAGGCAGGTTGGCGGCGCACAGTCGAGGCTCTCCCTGTGGCCTGCACCTCTGATCCTCCCTCCTCCCTCCAGCAGGTCACCTTCGAGCCCGCCTCTGCGCGGGCTTCTTTTTTGCCCGGCGGCGCTTCCGAGTTCCAGCCCTGCGCTAGGTAGGGGGGCATACTCCTGCCCCATGGCAAAACATCCCCTTCTCATCTCGCGCTCCAAGTGGGCCACCATGGCTGCCACCGTCTTATTGGCCGGGTGCAGCACATTCGGACCAGCACCACAGAAGGCGCCGATCGAGGATGCCAAGGCGCCCCCGCCGGCGGCGTTGGTGTGCTCCGTTGGTCTTTATGGCGACTCCATCCTCTATGGCGGATTCGGCGCGAACCTTGGAAATCGCCTGCCCGACCCTCCTGTCGTGGCGATGCGGCGCATGCGGCCCACTTGGCAAATCTCCGATCACTCGGTCGTCGGCGATTCGGCGTTCCAGCGCCGACCGGCATTCGTGCGTCAGCCCAGCACCGCACGCGTGGTGGTGCTCGAGTACGGAATCAATGATGTGGGGAACAGCTACGACTATGAGCCGGCGTTCCGCGCCATGGCGCGGCATGTGAAGGCGCAGAGAAAAGCGCTGGTCGTCACGGGGCTGTCGAGAGTGCGTGGGAATTTGGCCGAGCGCCGCGAACAGTACGACGCCACCGCGCGCCGGATTGCCGCCGAGGAAGGCGCAGTCTTTGCCGACTGGGGCAGCGTACCGTTTGACCCGAAGCACATGGTCGACGACGTCCACCCGAGCCAGGAATACAGCACGCGGCTCGTGCAGCGCCTCGTCGAGACACTGGAGAAGGCGGCGCCGGAGTGCCGCGGGTAGCTCGCGGTGATCGCCTCGGCGTGTTGCGGGGCGCCATTGAGCCGCGAAAAATGGGCCGCGGCGCGCCCGTCGTCCCCTCTCGAAGGAAAGCACGCCATCGATAGGCTCGAGCCGCCCTTGACGGCAGCGGAGAACGTCGTGCACACCCCCGACGCGCCAAAGAGAAAGGCCGCTTGAAAGCGGCCTTCGAAGTGTCTCTGCAGAGAAGAGATGGGTGGTAGGACGTACTGGATTCGAACCAGTGACCAACGGATTAAAAGTCCGCTGCTCTACCAACTGAGCTAACGTCCCGGAACCATTTCTCTTTTTGTTTTCCTGCTGCGCCGAGCGCGGCAAAGCCAAAGATTATAGCGCGGCGTTGCTCGCGATTTTGTCCAGAACCCAGCCGGCCGCACATTGGCCGAAAGTCGCGGTCACGCTCACCACCGACCCATAGCCGTGGCAGTTGAGCGAGCCATCGCCCTCGATGGCGCAGGACGCGTCGGGTGGTGCGACGCTTTCGCGGCTGAAGACGCAGCTCACGCCGATCTTGCGGCCTTCGCGCGGCGCGCCGTGCTGCTTGCGCAGGCGTTGGCGAAGTTGGGCGAGCAAGGGGTCGTGGGTGACGAGCGAGAGATCTTCCACCTCGACCTTGTGGGCCTGCCGCTTGCCGCCCGCCGCTCCCACGGTGACGAAGGCCACCGCGCGCGCGCTGCGTGCCCATGCGGCCATCGCGAGCTTGGCCTTGACCTGGTCGCAGGCATCGATGACGGCCGTGACCGGACCGTTGGCGGCCTCCGCGGCCTCGCGCAAGGCGGCCCAGTTGTCGGGTTCGACGAACTCGTCGAGCGCAAGCACCTTGCAGGCGGGATTGATCTGCGCGATGCGCTCGCGCATGGCCTCGACCTTGGCCTGCCCAACCGTCGCCTCGAGGGCGTGGATCTGGCGGTTGATGTTCGACTCCGACACATGGTCGAGGTCGATCAGCGTGAGCCGCCCCACGCCGCTGCGTGCGAGCGCCTCGACGGCCCACGAGCCGACGCCGCCGATGCCGACGACGACCACGTGGGACTGGAAAATGCGCGCGGCACCGGCCACGCCGTAGAGCCGCTCGAGCCCGCCGAAGCGGCGCGCGAAATCAGGCGCCGCGATGTCCGTGACGACATCCGCGGCGACGCTCGAAGCTTCTTCGGAAGAGATGACGGCCTCTGCTGTGCTCAAGCGGAAAGCTCCGCTGTCGCTAGCGCAGGCGCGAAAGGCGCTCGCGGCCCGCCTGGGCGGCTTCGGACTGCGGATAGGCCTTGGTCAGGTCTTCCAGCGTGCGGCGCGCGGCGCGCGTGTCCTTCAGCTCGATCTGGCAGTTCGCGATCGACAGCACGGCCTCGGGTGCCTTGGCGTGGTCGGGCGCGAGCGAGAGCATGGAACGGAAGTTCGCGATGGCCTCGTTGTAGTTGCGCGTGGCGTACTGCGCGTTGCCGAGCCAGAACAGCGCCGAGGCGTTGTAGCCGCTCTGCGGGTAGCGCTTGACGAACTCGGCGAAGGCGGTCTGCGCCTGCGCGAACTGGCCCGCACGGAAGATGCCGAGTGCGGCATCGAAGTCGGCCTTCTCGCGCGGATCGGCGTTGAACTCGCGGCCATCGACCGAAACCTTCGTCGGCTCGTTCTGCTTGAGGCGGTCGTCGATGGTGGTCTGGCGGGACTGGATTTCGCTCAGCGCGCGCTGCAGCTGCTCGTTCTGGCCGGTCATGCGCGCGAGATCGCCGCGCATCTGCTCGATCTGGGTCTGCAGATCGAGCAGGCTGCGGCGCAGCTGGCCGTTCTCGTCGGCCAGGCGCTGATCGGTCTGCTGCCGCATGGCCTCGACGCGCTGGCGCAGGTCGAGGATGGCGCGGCGTGCCTCGTCATCCTCGAACAGAGCGGCCTGCGAGCCGGCCGACGCGCAGAGCAAGGCGGCCGCCAGGGCCGCGCTTCGCCAGAGGGATTGCTGCATCACCGGGTGTAGCGGATTTCAGCGCGACGGTTCTGTGCCCAGACTTCCTCGCCCGAGCCCTGGACCGCCGGCTTTTCCTTGCCGAAGCTCACGGCCTCGATCTGCGAATCGTTGACGCCGAGCAGCGTGAGCGCGCGACGAACGGCCTCGGAGCGCTTCTGGCCGAGCGCGAGGTTGTACTCGCGGCCGCCGCGTTCGTCGGTGTGGCCTTCGATCGAGATGCGGCGCTGCGCATTGGCACGCAGGAAACGCGCGTGGCCGTCGATCACCGACTGGAACTCGGGCTTGACGGTGTAGCTGTCGTAGTCGAAATAGACGATCCGTTCGACGCCCGTCGGGCCTTGCGCAGTGCTTGCGTTCGGGTCGATCGTGACGGGAGCCACGGCGCTCGCGCTGCCCTGCTGACTGCCGCCGGCGGTGCCGGAACGGTCGGTCACGGGGGTGTCGTTGAGCTTGGTGCCCGACGAGCAACCGGCAATCAGAGCCACGATGGCCAGCGAATAAATCGTACGTTTCAACATTGGGTACTCCTCAAATAAACCTTTGGTCATTGCTTTTGAAACGGACCCCAGTCCGGTTCTCTTATGTCTCCCGCCTGGCCCGCCAGCCGTGCCTTTATTTTTCCGTCCAGCGTGGTCGTCATGAGCGCTTCGCGGCCTTGCAGGTGCGTTGCGTAGACGATGAGCTTGCTGTTGGGGGCGAAACTTGGGCTTTCGTCTGCCGAGGTGTCGGTGATGGCCGAGACATTGCCGGTTGCCAACTCCATCACATGGAGTTTGAACGCACCGCCAATGCGCGAGATGTAGGCCAACCACCGGCCATCGCCGCTGACGGAAGGAGAAATGTTGTAGGTCCCGCTGAAGGTGACGCGCGTGGGCGCGCCGCCGCTGGCGCTCATCTTGTAGATCTGTGGCGCGCCGCCGCGGTCGCTCACGAAGTAGATGGTGCTGCCGTCGGCCGAGTAGACCGGCTCGGTGTCGATGCTCGCGCTCTGCGTGAGCCGGCGCGGCTCGCCGCCGCTCGCGGGGATCGTGTAGAGCTGCGAGCCGCCGTCGCGGCTCAGCGTGACGGCCAGCGAGTTGCCGTCGGGCGCCCAGGCCGGCGCGCTGTTGGAGCCGCGGAAGTTCGCGAGCAAACGGCGCTGGCCGCTCGCGACGTTGTGCACGTACACCACGGGCTTGCGCGACTCGAACGACACGTAGGCAAGCTGCTGGCCGTTGGAGGACCACACGGGCGAGATGATCGGCTCGGGACTCGCGAGCGCGGCCTGCGCGTTCTCGCCGTCGGCATCGGCCACCCAGAGCGAGTAGCGGCTGCCGCCCTTGGTCACGTAGGCGATGCGCGTCGAGAAGATGCCCTTGTCGCCGGTGAGCTTCTCGTACACGTAGTCGGCGATCCGGTGCGATGCGAGCCGCAGGTCGCCCTGCGGCACGGTGTAGCTCTGGCCGCCGAGGTCCTGTCCGCGCACCACGTCCCAGAGGCGGAAGCGCACGTCGTAGCGGCCGTCGCCGAGCCGCGTGACGCTGCCCACCACGAGCGAGTCGGCGGTGCGCTGGCGCCACAGCGAGAGATCGGGGCGCGAGGCCTCGTCGAGCGCCTGGCCCGAGGCATCGACGCCACGGAACTGGCCGCTGCGTTCGAGGTCGGCCTGCACGATGTCGGAGATCTTCTGCGGCGAAGCGTCCTGGCCCTTGAAGGGAACCAGCGCGATGGGCAGCTGGGTGAGCCCGACGCCCGAGACCTCGACCCTGAACTGGGCCAGCGCGGGCAGCATGGGGGTCGCGGCCAGGGCCGCGATCAGGGAGCGGCGAGCAAGAAGCGATGAAGAAGGAGTTGGAATGGAAGCTGGCAACGGCTTGTTCATGCGGTTCGGAGATGTTTCGGGGTAAAAAAGTTCTCCCCGGTGCAACGCCCCACATGTTACACACTGGCCCGGCGGCGCCGTCACAAAACGTGTATCGATCGGCGCGGTCCTACAAGGCGTCCCGCCCGAAGGGTCCGGCGGGCGCCCCGTAGAATCCGCCGCCATGCAAGCATCCCCCGGCAGCGAGACCTCCGCACGCCCTCCCCTGCTCCGACGGCTCGCGCGTCTCATGACCTGGTTCGGCGGCTCGCGCCAGTGGTGGGCGCTGGGACTGATCGGCGCCCTGCTCGCGGCGCTGACGGAGCCACTGATGGCCGCGCTGCTCAAGCCGCTGCTGGACCGCGGCTTCACGCGTGGCCAGATGCCGCTGTGGTTCGTGCCGGCCGCGGTGCTGCTGCTGTTCGCCGTGCGCGGCATCGCGCAGTTCATTTCGCAGTACGCGCTCTCGCGCATCGCCAACGAAGGCATGCAGCGGCTGCGCCGCGTGCTGTTCGAGCGGCTGCTCGGCGCCGAGCTCGCCCTCTTCGCGCGGCAGTCGGCCAGCACGCTGTCCAACACCGTGGTCTATGAAGTGCAGACCGGCGCGATGCTGCTGGTGCAGGCGCTGCTCGGACTCTCGCGCGACGGCTTCACGCTGGTGGCGCTGCTGGGCTACCTGGTCTATCTGAACTGGAAGCTCACGCTGATCGTGGCCTTCCTGGTGCCGAGCATCTCGTGGATCATGAAGGTGTTCTCCAAGCGCCTCTACAAGCTCACGCAGCAGGGCCAGCAGGCCACGGACGAGCTGGCCTACGTGGTCGAGGAGAACGTGCTCGCGCACCGCATGGTGCGCCTGCATGGCGCCGAGACGGCCCAGGCCCGGCGCTTCGAGCAGCTGAGCCAGCAGCTCAACCGGCTGGCCGTGAAGTCCACCATCGCGCAGGCCGCGACCACGCCGCTGACGCAGATGATGGCGGCGCTGGCGCTGTCGGTGGTGGTGATGATCGCGCTCTGGCAGAGCGGCGAGCAGGGCTTCACGGTCGGCGGCTTCGTCGCCTACATCACGGCGATGCTGATGCTGATCGCGCCGATCCGCCGGCTCGCCGAGGTCGCCGGGCCGATCACGCGCGGCCTGGCGGCGCTCGAGCGCGGCCTGGCGCTGGTCGACGAGGTGCCGACGGAGCCGCAGGGCCGCTTCGCCATGGCGCGCGCCCAGGGCCACATCGAGTTCAGGGACGCGCGCGTGAACTACCGCGGTGAGGACGAGCGCCCGGCGCTCGACGGCGTGAGCCTCGCGATCGAGCCGGGCCAGAGCGTGGCCTTCGTCGGTCCTTCGGGCTCCGGCAAGACGACCCTGATGAACCTGCTGCCGCGCTTCGTGCTGCCGAGCGGCGGCGCCGTGCTGCTCGACGGCCACGACATCGCCGAATGGGAACTGCGCAGCCTGCGCGCGCAGTTCGCGATGGTGAGCCAGGACGTGGTCATGCTCAACGACACGCTGGCCGCCAACGTGGCGCTCGGCGCCGATGCCGAGATCGACCGCGCACGCGTGCAGCAATGCGTGGCCGCGGCCAACCTCGCCAGCCACGTCGAGAGCCTGCCGCAGGGCATCGACACCGTGCTCGGCCACAACGCGACCCAGCTCTCGGGCGGGCAGCGCCAGCGCCTGGCGATCGCGCGGGCGCTCTACAAGGACGCACCGATCCTGCTGCTCGACGAGGCCACCTCGGCGCTCGACACCGAATCGGAGCGCCTGGTGCAGGACGCGCTGCAGCGCCTGATGCAGAACCGCACCACGCTGATCGTCGCGCACCGCCTCTCGACCATCCAGCATGCCGACCGCATCGTGGTGATGGAACAGGGCCGCGTGGTCGAGCAAGGCAGCCACGCACAGCTCATGGCGCTCGACGGCCTCTACGCGCGCCTGCAGAGCACCGCGCTGCGCACCGCGTCCGCCGGCCAGCCGCCGACCCTCTAGGTTCAAGGCCAGCCGCGTTCCGCCAGAGCCCCCGCACCACCCGTCCTTCAGGTATCCCTTTCGCGCCCTTCGCGAAACCTTCGGGTCCTCTGCGTCCGGAAGTCCGCCTTCAAAGCAGCACGATGTCGTACTGCCCCTGCCCGATCGCCGGCTCCGCCTGCAGCGAGATCGGCTTGCCGATGAAGTCGCTGAGCCCGGCGAGGTGCTGGCTCTCCTCGTCGAGGAACAGCTCGATCACCTGCGGCGACGACACGATGCGGAACTCGCGCGGCGTGAACTGCCGCGCCTCGCGCAGGATCTCGCGCATCGCGTCGTAGGCCACGCTGCGCGCGGTCTTTACGATGCCCTGGCCGCCACAGGCGACGCAGGGTTCGCAGAGCATGTGCGCCAGCGATTCGCGCGTGCGCTTGCGCGTCATCTCGACGAGGCCGAGCTGCGAGAAGCCGCCCGCCGTGGTCTTGACGCGGTCGCGCGCCAGCTGCTTGCGGAATTCGGCGAGCACCTGTTCGCGGTGGTCGTCGCGCGCCATGTCGATGAAGTCGACGATGATGATCCCGCCCAGGTTGCGCAGCCGCAGCTGCCGCGCGATGGCCTGCGCGGCCTCGAGGTTGGTCTTGAAGATGGTGTCGTCGAAGTTGCGCGCGCCGACGAAGCCGCCGGTGTTCACGTCGACGGTGGTGAGCGCCTCGGTCTGGTCCACCACGAGGTAGCCGCCCGATTTCAGATCGACCCGGCGGCCCAGCGCCTTGGCGATTTCCTCGTCCACCGCGTACAGGTCGAAGATCGGCCGCTCGCCGCGGTAGTGCTGCAGCTTGCCCGCCGCCTGCGGCATGTATTCGAGCCCGAACTTCAGCAGCACCTCGAACTGCTCGCGCGAGTCGATGCGGATGGTCTGCGTGTCCTCGGTCGTCATGTCGCGCAGCACGCGCTGCAGCAGGCTCAGGTCCTGGTGCAGCAGCGACATCGGCGGCATGCGGCCCGAGGCCTCGCGGATGCGCGACCAGGTCTTGCGCAGGTAGGCGATGTCCTCGGCCAGTTCCGCGTCGGATGCGTCCTCGCCGTTGGTGCGCAGGATGAAGCCGCCGGTGTTGGCGGGCACCACGCCGCCGCTGTCGGCGGCGGCGGCGGCTTCGATCAGCGCGAGCATGCGCGCGCGCAGCGAATCGCGCTGGTCGGCCGGGATCTTCTGCGACACGCCGATGTGGTTGTCCTGCGGCAGAAAGACCAGCAGCCGGCCGGCGATGCTGATCTGCGTCGAGAGCCGCGCGCCCTTGGTGCCGATCGGGTCCTTGATGACCTGCACCAGCAGCGACTGGCCCTCGAACACCTGCTTCTCGATCGGGATCATCGGCCCGCCGTTGCGATGGTCGCGCTCGGGTGCGGGCGCGCTCGGCCGCGAGCCGGGCGTGAACGGCGCGACCAGGTCGGCCACGTGCAGGAACGCGGTGCGCTCGAGGCCCACGTCGATGAAGGCCGACTGCATGCCGGGCAGCACGCGCGAGACCTTGCCGAGGTAGATGTTGCCGACGAGTCCGCGCTCGAGCGTGCGCTCGACGTGCAGTTCCTGCACCGCGCCATGCTCGACCACGGCCACGCGGGTCTCCTGGGGAGACCAATTGATCAGGATGTCTTGCATGAGGTCCTAGAGGGTGAAGCCGGCGCGTCGAAGCAACTGCGCGGTCTCGAACATCGGGAGTCCCATGATGCCCGAATAGGAGCCGCTGATGTGCTCGACGAACGCGGCGGCGGCGCCCTGGATCGCGTAGGCGCCGGCCTTGCCGAGCGGTTCGCCGCTCGCCGCATAGCGGGCGATCTGCGTGCGCGTCATCGCGGCGAAGCGCACGCGCGAGACGCTGAGCGCCGCGTGCCGCTGGCGCCCGTGCTGCAGCGCGATGGCGGTGAGCACGCGGTGCGTGGTGCCGGCGAGCCGCGCCAGCATGCGCTCGGCATCGCGCGCATCCGCGGGCTTGCCGAGGATGCTGCGGCCGAGGGCCACCGTGGTGTCGGCGCAGAGCACCGGCGCCGCGGCCAGACCCAGGCGCCGATGGCGCGCGACCGCCGCATCGAGCTTGAGCGCGGTCACGCGCTGCACGTAGGCGGTCGGCGATTCGTTCGGCCGCACCGCCTCGAGCGATTCGGCGTCCTCGTCGGGGCCGGCCAGCAGCAGTTCGTGCCGGATGCCGAACTGGCCGAGCAGCTGCGCGCGGCGCGGGCTTTGCGATGCGAGGTAGATGAAATCAGGCAAGTTCAGGTCTCCGTGCGGCCCGCCGGCCCGCTCACTCGCGGTGGTAGGGATGGCCGGCATTGACCGACCAGGCGCGGTAGAGCTGCTCCACGAGCAGCACGCGTGCCATCGCATGCGGCAGCGTCAGGTCGGACAGGCGGATGCGTTCGTGGGCCGCGGCCTTGAAGGCGGGATCGAGCCCGTCGGGCCCGCCGATGACGAGCGCCACGTCGTCGCCCTCGCCCTGCCAGGCTTGCAGGCGCGCGGCCAACGCCTTGGTGGTGAGCGCGGTGCCGCGTTCGTCGAGCACCACGATGCGCATGCCGCGGGCGATGGCGGCCTCGATGCGCTCGCGCTCGGCGGCGTACAGGGTCTCGAGCGACTTGGAGCCGCGCGGTTCGGTCTTGACGGCCCGCAGCTCGAGCTTGAGCTCGGGCGGGAAGCGCTTGGCGTAGTCGTCCCAGGCAGTCTGCGCCCAGTCGGGCATGCGCTGCCCGACGGCGACCACCAGCAGCTTCATGCGCGGCGCGCTGGCGCCTTCTTGGCAGGCGCCTTCTTGGCCGCGGGCTTCTTCGCGGCCGGCTTGCCGACCACCTTCACCGGCACGCGCGCCGTGGTGGCGGTCTTCTTGGCCGGTGCCTTGCGCGCAGCCGTCTTCTTGGCGGGCGCCCTGGCGGCCTTCTCGGCCTTGGCCTCCTGCTCGGCCGCGCGGATCGCGGTCTTGGCCGCGCTCGCGCGGCGCAGGCTGGGCTCCTTGGCCGGCTTCTTGGTTTCTTCGTCGCCGCTCTTTGCCGCCTTGGCGGCCGCGGGCTTGGTGCCGCCGAGCTTGGCGCGCACCGGCTTGTCGCCCCAGATCTCCTCCAGGTGGTAGTACTGGCGGATGGCCGGCTGCATGATGTGCGCGACCGCGGCGCCGCAGTCGACGATGATCCATTCGCCGTTGTCCTCGCCCTCGACGCGCGGCTTGGGGAAGCCGGCCTCGCGCACCGCGTCGCGCACGCTCGAGGCGAGCGCCTTGGTCTGCCGGTTGGAGGTGCCCGATGCGACGATCACGCGCTCGAAAAGCGGCGAGAGATGCTCGGTGTCGAAAACCTGGATGTCCTGCGCCTTGACGTCTTCGAGGCCATCGATGATGGCCCGCTGGAGTTTCTGGGTGTCTTTCTTGGCGGCGGCTTCAGTGGTCATCAGGCAGAGCGGTAAAGGTGGTGTTGGTCAATATAGCGTGCAACGGCGGGCGGAACCAGCGAGGAAATGTTCTCGCCAAGCGCCGCGCGCCGCCGGATGTCGGTGGCGCTGGTGTCCATGGCGGGCAGTTCGAGCGCCTCGAAGCGCGCACCGGCCGGCAGGCCTGGCAGCATCTTCGGGTCAAAACGAGCGGTGCTGCCCGTCGACAATGCGCGATACGCTACAGAAACAATAGCAATGCCGAGTATATCCTGCCAGCCGTGCCAGGTCGGCAGCGCGCGCGCCTGGTCGGCGCCCATGATCAGCACCAGCTGCGCGCCGGGCTGCTCGCGCTGCAGTTCGTGCAGCGTGTCGAGCGTGTAGGTGGGGCCGTCGCGCAGCACCTCGCGGCTGTCGACCACCACCCTGCCCTCCGGGTCCGAGAAGGCGAGCTTCGCCATCGCGAGGCGGTCTTCCGCGGCCGTGAGCGTGCGGCGCTTGTGCCAGGCCTGGCCGGTGGGAATGACGTGCAGTTCCGCGAGGTTCGATTGCGCGAGCGCCGCCGTCGCGAGCGCCACGTGCGCGTTGTGCGGTGGATCGAAGGCGCCGCCGAAGACGCCGATGCGCGCGCCCTCGCTCAGCCGCATGATCGCCCGCCGCGCGCCCGACCAGGCTTCATACCCAATCCCGGCGCACGATGAAGTCGCTGTACAGCGCCGCTTCGGGGCTGCCCGGCGCCGGCTGCTGGCGATAGGCCCAGCTCGCGAGCGGCGGCATCGACAGCAGGATCGATTCGGTGCGGCCGCCCGACTGCAGGCCGAAGTGCGTGCCGCGGTCCCACACGAGGTTGAACTCCACGTACCGGCCGCGCCGGTAGAGCTGGAACGCGCGCTCGCGTTCGCCGAAGGGCGTGGCGCGGCGGCGCTCGACGATCGGCAGGTAGGCCGGCAGGAAGGCATCGCCCACCGAACGCAGCATGGCGAAGCCGTTCTCGAAGCCGCCTTCGGAGAAGTCGTCGAAGAAGATGCCGCCGATGCCGCGCTGCTCGTTGCGGTGCTTGAGAAAGAAATACTCGTCGCACCAGGCCTTGAAGCGCGGGTACTTGTCGTCGCCGAAGGCGGCGAGCGCGTCGCGGCAGGTGGCGTGGAAATGCACCGCGTCCTCTTCGAAGCCGTAGCAGGGCGTGAGGTCCATGCCGCCGCCGAACCAGCACACCGGGTCCCGGCCCTCGGGCAGCGCGGCAAGCATGCGCACGTTCATGTGCACGATCGGCACGTAGGGGTTGCGCGGATGGAACACCAGCGACACGCCCATGGCCTCGAACGGCGCGCCGGCGAGTTCCGGCCGGTTCTGCGTGGCCGAGGGCGGCAGACTGGGACCGCGCACTTGCGAGAAGCCGCAGCCCGCGCGCTCGAAAAGCGCCCCGCCTTCGAGGATGCAGGTCAGGCCGCTGCCCTGCAGCGCCTCGCCGGGTTCCTTCTGCCACGCATCGCGCACGCAGAGGGCGCCGCCGTCGGCCGCTTCGACCGCCGCCACGATCTGCTGCTGGAGCTGGCGCAGGTAGTCGCCGACCGCAGTCGGTTGGGTCTGCTGCATCAGGTTTGCGGGTTGTTGCGCGCCTGCACGGCGCGGTGGCCGATGTCCTTGCGGTACTGGGCGCCGTCGAAGCCGATGCGCGCCGCGACTTCGTAGGCGCGCTGCTGCGCGAGCTTGACGCTGTCGGCGAGCACGGTCACGCAGAGCACGCGGCCGCCGCTGGTCTTGAGCTCGCCGTCCTGCTGCGTGGTGCCCGCATGGAACACCACCGCATCGGGCGCCTCGGCCGGAATGCCGGTGATGCGGTCGCCCTTGCGCGGCGAGAGCGGATAGCCGTGCGCCGCCATCACCACGCCGAGCGCCACGCGCCGGTCCCACTGCAGCTCGACCTGGTCGAGCGTGCCGTCGGTGGCATGCCAGAACACCTGGAACAGGTCGGACTTGAGGCGCATCATGATCGGCTGCGTCTCGGGGTCGCCCATGCGGCAGTTGAATTCGAGCGTCTTCGGATGGCCGGCCGCGTCGATCATCAGGCCGGCGTAGAGGAAGCCGGTGTACGGGATGCCGTCCTTCTCCATGCCGCGGATGGTCGGCAGGATGATCTCGCGCATCGCGCGCGCATGCACCTCGGCCGTGACCACGGGCGCGGGCGAATACGCGCCCATGCCGCCGGTGTTCGGACCCTCGTCGTTGTCGAGCAGGCGCTTATGGTCCTGGCTGGTCGCGAGCGCGGTGACGTTCTTGCCGTCGCACAGCACGATGAAACTGGCTTCCTCGCCCTGCAGGAACTCCTCGATCACCACGCGGGCGCCGCCGTCGTTGTGCGAGACGCCGAACTTGTTGTCGACCAGCATGAAGTCGACCGCCTCGTGCGCTTCCTGCGCGGTCATGGCCACCACCACGCCCTTGCCGGCCGCGAGGCCGTCGGCCTTGACCACGATCGGCGCGCCCTTGGCGTCGATGTACGCATGCGCCGCGGCCGCATCGGTGAAGGCCTCGTATTCGGCGGTCGGGATCTTGTGGCGCTTCATGAAGGCCTTGGAGAAGGCCTTGGAGCTTTCGAGCTGCGCGGCCGCACGCGTGGGGCCGAAGATGCGCAGGCCGTGCGAGCGGAATTCGTCCACCACGCCGGCCGCCAGCGGCGCCTCGGGGCCGACGACGGTGAGCGCGATCTTCTCCTTCGCGGCCCACTCGCGCAGCGCGGCGGGCTCGGTGATGTCGATGCAGTCGTAGCGCTCGTCGCTCGCGGTGCCGCCGTTGCCCGGCGCCACGTAGACGCGGCTCACGCGGCTGGACTGCGCCAGGCGCCACGCGAGCGCGTGCTCCCGGCCGCCGCCCCCGATTACCAGTACCTTCATTCGCAGGCCTTCATCTGTATGTCTGTCATTCGGAAAGCGCAGCGTTGTGATAGACCTCCTGGACGTCGTCCAGGTCTTCGAGCACATCGAGCAGCTTCTGCATCCTGGCCGCGTCCTCGCCGGTCACCTCGACGGTGTTCTCGGCCCGCATCGTGACCTCGGCCACCTCGGGCTTGAGGCCGCCCGCCTCGAGCGCGCTCTTGACGGCTTCGAAGTCGCCGACCGCGGTCAGCACCTCGATGGCGCCGTCGTCGTCGGTGACCACGTCCTCCGCGCCGGCCTCGAGCGCGAGTTCCATCACCTTGTCCTCGTCGGTGCCGGGCGCGAAGATGATCTGGCCGCAGTGCTTGAACTGGAAGGCCACCGAGCCTTCGGTGCCCATGTTGCCGCCGTGCTTGGCGAAAGCGTGGCGCACCTCGGCCACGGTGCGCACGCGGTTGTCGGTCATGGTGTCGACGATGATCGCGGCGCCGCCGATGCCGTACCCTTCGTAACGAATTTCCTCGTAGTTCACGCCTTCGAGGTTGCCGGTCGCCTTGTCGATGTTGCGCTTGACGGTGTCGGCCGGCAGGTTGACGGCCTTGGCCTTTTCGACCGCGAGCCGCAGCCGCGGGTTGGCGCTGAGGTCACCGCCGCCGGCGCGCGCGGCCACCATGATCTCGCGGATGGCTCGGGTCCAGAGCTTGCCCCGCTTCTCGTCCTGGCGGCCCTTGCGGTGCTGAATGTTCGCCCATTTGCTGTGTCCGGCCATGGCTTTCTATCTCGCAATCTTGTGTTTTCAAAGCAAGGTGTCGAGTTTACTGTCCGGCGCGCACAACGGCCGGCGCCGCGGCGCCAAAAGCGGCCATGTCTTTTGGTGATAATCCCTCGATGACGCCATCGCTTCACGTCGCGCCGGGGAATCCGCGCCACCTGCCGCCGCGCACGCCCGTGCGGCGCAACGCCGAGGCCGGATGACCGTGCAGTCCCCGGCTCCCCTCTCGCCGCTGCGCGTCGAGCGCCTTTCGCTTCCGGACAGCCTCGCGCTGGCCAACGGCAGCGCGCCCTTCGCCGCACTCGGCTACGGCACGCCGCACGGCCTCGCGTGGATGCCGACCGTCAATGCGCGCGTGCTCTCGGCGCAAGGCGCCATGGCCGACGTGTGGCATGTCGACGGCCCACCGGTCGGCTCCGGCACCACCGGCATCGCGCGCTGGCGCAGCAACGGGCAATGGCTGCTCGGCGCGATCGACCTCGACGAAGCCGCCGAGCAGCAAGGCCTGGCCGAACTCGCCCACCGCGCCTACCGCGACCTGTTCAAGACGCTGGACCAGGGCGGCACGCCGCACCTGCTGCGCATCTGGAACTACCTGCCGCAGATCAATGCCGACGGCGGCGGGCTCGAGCGCTACCGCCAGTTCAACCTCGGCCGCCAGGAAGCCTTCTTCGAAGCCGGCCGCGCCGCCTTCGAGGGCGCGCCGGCGGCCTGCGCGCTGGGCATCCACCAGGGCGCGCTGTCGATCCGCTTCCTGGCCGGCCAGACCGCGCCGCTGCCGGTCGAGAACCCGCGCCAGGTCTCGGCCTACCGCTATCCCGAAACCTACGGCCCGCGCTCGCCCACCTTCTCGCGCGCCGCGCTGGCGGAGATCGGCAACGGCAACGTGGCGCTCTTCATCTCCGGCACCGCGAGCATCGTCGGCCACGAGACCGTGCACCACGGCGACGTGCTCGAACAGACGCGCGAAACCCTGCGCAACCTCGAGGCCGTGATCGCGGCGGCCAACGGCCAGTCCAGCGCCGTGTTCTCGCTCGCGATGCTCGACTGCGTGGTCTACGTGCGCCATCCGGCCGACGCCGACAAGGTGCGCGGCGTGCTCGAGCAGGCGCTCGGCGCCGACGCACCGATGATCCGGCATGCGGTCTACCTGGAGGCGGACATCTGCCGCAGCGACCTGCTGGTCGAGATCGAAGCGCACGCGGTCGCCCCGGGTCGCCTGCGGGCCTGATCCGGTGCGACCGACCGGACCGGCGACACCATGTCGATGAACCGCGTGCTGCGCATCGCCTCGACCCTTCCGCTCGCGTTGATGCTCTACGCGCTGCTCGCGTTCCTGGGCCTGATCTCGCTGGCCTGGAACCTGATCGCGATGCTGCTCTATCCCGTGATGCCCGAGGCCCCGGCGCGCGCGCTCGGCCGCATGACCATCGCCTTCGCCTACCGCATGTTCTGGGGCCTGGCGTCGGTGACGGGGATGATGCGCATCGACGCGAGCTGCCTCGATCGCATGCGCGACGAGCCCGGCGTGATCTTCGTCGCCAACCATCCGACGATGCTCGACGCCCTGCTGCTGGTGGCGCGGCTGCCGCGCAGCGCCTGCATCATGAAGGCGGACCTGCTGCGCAACATCTTCCTCGGCGCGGGCGCGCGGCTGGCGCGCTACATCAGCAACGAATCGGCACGCACCATGGTGCGCCTCGCGGTGGCCGACCTGCGCAACGGCGGCCAGCTCGTGATCTTTCCCGAGGGCACGCGCACCGTGACGCCGCCGCTGAATCCGTTCCGGCCCGGCGTGACGCTGATCGCCAAGCTCGCGCAGGCGCCGATCCAGACCGTCTTCATCGACACCGACTCGCCCTACCTCGCCAAGGGCTGGCCGATCTGGCGCGTGCCGCCGCTGCCGATCGTCTTCACCCTGCGCCTGGGGCAGCGCTTCGCGCCCACGCAGCACAGCGACGCGCTGCAGTCGGAGCTGGAACAGTACTTTCGCCAACACATGGAACAGCGCGCCTCCGACGCGTCCCCCGCATGCCAGACGCCTCGCGCACCCACCTTGTCCTGATCCCCAGCTACAACACGGGCGAGCGCCTGTTCTCGACGGTCGAAGCAGCACGCGCGCAGTGGAACCCGGTCTGGGTGGTGGTCGACGGCAGCACCGACGGCACCGGCGAGCGCCTGCAGCAGATGGCAGCGCACGACCCCGGCCTGCGCGTGTGGCTGCTGCCGCAGAACCAGGGCAAGGGCGCGGCGGTGCTGCACGGCCTGCGCGCGGCGCGCGAAGCCGGCTTCACCCATGCGCTGACGATGGATTCCGACGGCCAGCACCCGGCCGACCTGATCCCCGCCTTCATGGCCGCTTCCGAAGCGCGCCCGGAGACGATGGTGCTCGGCCGTCCGGTCTTCGACGCCTCCGCGCCGCTGCTGCGCGTGCGCGGCCGGCGCGTGTCGAACGGCTGGACCCAGCTCGAGACGCTGTTCGCGGGCGTGGGCGATTCGCTCTACGGATTCCGCGTCTATCCGGTGCCCGAGCTGATCGCGGTGATGGAGCGCCAGCCCTGGATGCGCCGCTTCGACTTCGACACCGAAGCCGTCGTGCGGCTCGCCTGGCGCGGCGTGAAGCCGGTGAACATCGATGCGCCGGTCAAGTACCTGACCCCCGAGGAAGGCGGCGTCTCGCACTTCCGCTACGGACGCGACAACGTGCTGCTGACCTGGATGCACACGCGGCTCGTGATCGAGTTCGTGCTGCGCCTGCCGGCGCTGCTGTGGCGCAAGTTCCGGCGGCTGCCGCCGTTCCAGCCCTGAGCGGCGCTAGATCATCCCGCCGTTGACCGAGATCACCTGCCCCGTGATGTAGGCCGCCTCGTCGCTCGCGAGGAAGGCCGCGAGCGCGGCCACCTCCTGCGGCGTGCCGGCGCGCTTCATCGGCACCATCTGCTGCACCACGGCCGGATCGAACACCGCGTCGGCCATCGGCGAGGCGATGATGCCCGGCGCGATCGCATTGACCGTGACGCCGCGCGAGGCGACCTCGAGCGACAGCGCCTTGGTCGCGCTGTTGAGCGCGCCCTTCGCGGCCGCATAGTTGACCTGGCCGCGGTTGCCCGCGAGCGCCGCCACCGACGAGATGTTGAGGATCCGCCCCCAGCGCGTGCGCATCATCGGCAGCAGCAGCGGCTGCGTGACGCGGAAGAAGCCGTTGAGCGAGACGTCGATCACCTTGTGCCACTGCTCGGCGCGCATGCCGGGCAGCACCGCGTCGTCGTGCACGCCGGCGTTGTTGACGACGATCTGGACCGGCCCGTCGGCCAGCATGCGTTCGCACGCGGCCTGACAGGCCTCGTCGCTGCGCAGGTCGAACACATGGCATTCGGCCTTGCCGCCGGCCGCCGTGATGGCGTCCGCGAGCTGTGCCACCGCATCGGGCCGCGAGTTGGCATGCAGCAGCACCGTGGCGCCGTCGCGCGCGAGGCGCTCGGCCATGGCGCTGCCCAGCGCGCCGCTGGCGCCGGTGATCAATGCGCGTTTTCCTTCGAGGCTCATGGTGCCCTGGCTCCGGTTGCTGCAAGCGGCGTGTTCAGCACCACCACGGCGCGGCCTTCGGCGAGCGCGCGGCCGTCGCCGTCATTGACCGCGAATTCATAGAGGATCTGGTTCGCATCGCCCGACAGGCGGCGCGCCTGCACCTGCAGCGCCCCGGGCACGTCGTCGAGCCGCGCCACCGCAAAGCGAACCTGGCGCGCGCTCGCGAGAAAGCCGGCCGACGGCGTGCTGCCCTCGGCCGCGAGCAGGCCGCCGTGCAGCGCCATGGCCTGCGCGGCGTATTCGATGGCGTTGGGCGCGAGCAGGCCGCTCGCGGTGCGCAGCGGGTTGTCGGGCTGCGCATGCGAGCGGGTGCTGCAGTGGATCGATTCGGCATCCCAGCGCTCGAGCCGGTCCAGCAGGCACATGCTGCCGCTGTGCGGAATGCGCGCGGCAATGCCCTCGCGGGTCAGCGTCTGCGGCGCGGCCGTCATGCGGCGGGCTCCAGGTCGGCCACGAGCAGCACGTTGGCGAACGGCGTGCCTTCGCTCATCGGAATGCTCTGCACGCGAAAACCCAGCTGCTGCAGCACCGCCACCCACTGCGCCAACGGACGGCCCCAGGTCGGCGACACCTTGTGGCCGCGGATGCGCGTCACCGTGCGGTCGACCCACTGGCTGATCGCGAAGCCGCGGCGGCTGGCCGCATCGCCCACACGCAGCAGCAGCCGGGCGTCGGGATTGCCGCCGGCGCGCAATGCGTCGCGCACGCGCCGCAGCACGTCGTTCTGCGCATCGATGTTCACGTAGTGCAGCACGTCGAGGATCACCACCAGGTCGCAGTCGGGCAGCGGCGCCGAGCACATGTCGGCGCAGACGAGCCGCGGCGCCGGCTGCAGGTGGCCGATGGACGCTTCGGCGCGCGCCACGTCCTTGGGCATGAGTTCGATGCCGGTGTAGTCTGCCGCCGCGGGCGTGCGCTTCCAGGCCGAAGGCCAGCGCCCCTGCGCCTGCATGCGGCTCATCGATGCGAGCAGGCTCGCGAACAGCCCCTGGCCGCAGCCGATGTCGACCACGCGGCGGTGCGTCTCGCCGATCAGCCCGCGCTCGAGCAGGCCGCGGAACACCGGGTCGCGCCCGAGCTTGCCGCGCGCGAAATGCCAGGCGAAGTTGCCGCCCTTCTTGTAGGGAACGGTGGCGGCCTCGTGCAGTTCGCGCCAGGCGCCGTCGGTGGATGCGGGAAGCACGGCGCTCATGGCGTCTTCAGGCCTTCCGGCAGGGTCACGGCGCGCAGTCCATCGGCGCGCAGGCGTTCGAGCAGCAAGGGCAGTACCTCCAGCAGCACAGGGTTTCCAAGGGGGGTGCGCGCGGCATTGCCGTCGTGCAGAAGCAGGATGTCGCGCGCGCGCAGGTTGCGGCCGAGGCGCGCCATCACCTTGGCGGGATCGCCCTCGCGCGTGTCGAAGCCGCGGCGCGTCCAGCTCACGAGCGACAGGCCGAGCCGGTGCAGCACGGGCTCGAGGAAGGGGTTGCGCAAGCCCGCGGGCGCGCGAAAGCAGCTCGGTCGCTCGCCGGTGGTATCGGCCAGGATCTCCTGGGCCCGCGCGATCTCGGCGGCGAAGCCGCGCGGCCCGAGGAACGAGAAATTGTGGCGGTGCCGCGCCGTGTGGTTCTGGATGCTGTGGCCGCGCGCCACGATCTCGCGCGCGAGCGCCGGATGCGCGAGCACGCGCTCGGCAATGCAGAAGAAGGTGGCGCGCTGGCCGTGCGCGTCGAGCAGGTCGAGCACGCGCGGCGTGACCTCGGGGTCCGGGCCGTCGTCGATGGTGATCGCCACCTCGCGCCGCGCGCCGGCCGCTTCGGGCAGGCGCGTGACGTTGGGGCCCAGCAGGCTGCTGCGCGGCGTGAGCCCCGCGCCCGTGATGAGCGCATGGTTCAGCACCACGGCACCGATGGCCCATGGCAGCGCGCCCGGCACCAGCGCGCCGGCGCCGACCGCCGCCAGGTGCAGCGCCGCGCTGGCGCGGATGGCCGGCGGCCAGGGCCAGGATTCGCGGGCAGTGGCGGGGGCGGAAGCGGAAGGCATGGCGCAGGATTTTCCCATCAGCCGCGCGCCGTCGCGGCCGGCAGCCGGCGGGCAAAGGCGGCCGACAGCAGCAGCGCCAGCAAGGCGCCCGGCGCCACCACGCGGCCGATCGAGGACAGCGCGGGAATGTCGGAGATCGCGATCAGCCCGAAGGACACGACCGTCGTCAGGTTGGCGAGCATCAGCGAGGCGAGCGTGTCCTCGTCGGCGCGTCCGGCCACGCGCAACTGGTCGAAGAAGAGCGCGTAGTTCGAGCCCACCGCCACGATCAGCAGCAGCCCCACCAGGTGCAGGATGCCGAGCGGCACCTGCAGCACCGCCATGCCGCCGAGCGTGAGCACCACCGCGAACACCAGCGGCTGGCACACCGCGAACAGGCGCGCGCCCGAACGCAGGTACGCGCCGAGCAGCACCACCACCGCGAGCGCGCCGAGCAGCACCTGCACGAAGGCCTCGTGCAGGTAACGCTGGTAGAGCCCGGCCAGTTCGCGGCCGACGTCGACCACCTGCACCTCGGGCGCGCCGGCCAGTGCCGCCTCGAGCCGCGCCGCGTCGAAGCCCGGGCCGGGATGCAGCACCACCAGCGTCGCCCACTCCCCGCCCGGGCGCTGGTACATGAGCGTGTTGACGACCGCGCCGAGCGGGCTGCCCTCGAGGTCGGCGCGCCGCACCGGCGCGCGCTGCCGCGCGGCCTCGACGTCGGCCAGGAAAGGTCCGAGGCGCGCTGCCGGCAGCGGCGAGCCCGCCGTTGCCTCGGCGAGCCGGGTGCGCAGCGTCGAGGCATCGGGAATGCTCGCGAGCCGCGCCTGCTGCGTGGCGACGCTCGGCAGCACGCGCGTCACGGCCTCGTAGCCGCCGAGCTCGCCCTTGTCGACCAGCGCCTCGAGCCGCGCGGTGGCGGCTTCGGTGTTGCGCAGCGCGGTCTCCTCGTCGGCGCCGTACACCACCACCAGCGTGCCGCCGTCGCCGGTGCCGATGTCCGCGCGCAGCATCTCGTCGAGTTGCTGGGCCGACTTGGGCACCGGGCTCATGGCGCCGAGGTCGGCGCGCCAGAGATGGCCGCCCTGCCAGACCACCATCGCGAGCGCGGCCACGCCGAGCGCGGCGAGCGCCCAGCGCAGGCGCGGCAGGCCGCGCACCAGCATGCCGGCGGCACGCGCCATGTACTTGCGCATTCCCATGCCGCTCGCGCCGTCGGGCGCGAGCATCGGCAGCACGTAGCGCGTGGCGAGCGCCGCCGCCACGAGCCCCGCGATCGAGAACACGCCGAGCTGCGCGAGCCCCGGGAAGCCCGAGAACACCAGCGCCGCGAAGCCGCAGACCGAGGTCAGCAGGCCGAGCCGCACGGTCGGCCAGTGCACCTCGCGCCAGCGCGCCCAGCCGGTGCCGGCGACGGCGGCGCCCCGCGCCTGGATCAGGAAGTAGATGGCGTAGTCGACGGTCTCGCCGATCAGCGTGCTGCCGAAGCCGAGGGTCATGCCGTGCACCGAACCGAACACCAGGCTCACCGCGGCCGTGCCCACCACCACCCCCGTCGCCACCGGCAGGAAGGCGATCACCAGCGCGCGCGGCGAGGCGAAGGCCAGCAGCAGCAGCACGCCCATCACGATGCCCCCGACGATCGCCAGATGGGTGGCTTCGGTCTTGATCTTGTCGCGGCTCAGCACCGAGAACACGGGCGGGCCGCTCAGCAGCAGCTTCGGCCTGGCCTCGGCGATGTCGCGCGTTGCGGCATCGAAGGCCGCCTGCACGCGGGCGATGGCGACGGCCTGCGCATCGAGGTCGCTGCCCGCGGCGTGCGTGGTGGCGATCAGCAGCGCGCGCGGCGCACTGCGCGAGGCCCAGACGCCGTTCTCGCTGCGCGGCGCGCTGGCCGGCACCAGGTCGACGGCGATGCGCTGCGTCTCGCCGGTCGGATCGCGGTCGAGCAGCGGCTTGATTGCATTGCCGGCCGGCGTGCCGAGCATCGAGAGGGTTTCGTAGATGGCGTCGCGCAGGCCCTCGACGCTGAAATGCGCGGGGCGCATGCCCGGCGAGAGCTGGTAGCGGTGCTCGAACACCCAGGTGCCGGCCTCGCTCCAGTCGCCGGTGTCGCCGTTCTGGACCAGGTCGAAGAGGCGGCTCTCCCGCATCGCCCGGGCCACCGCGCGCGACACCGCGGCGCGCTGCTCGGCGCTCGCGCCGCCTTCGATGCCGAGCATCAGCGTGCGCGAGGCGACGCCGCTTTGCAGCTGCTCGATCAGCACCTGCTGCCGCGCGTCGGGGCTCTTCGGCAGGAAGGCCGAGAGGTCGGCGCTGAACTGCGTGCGCGCGATCTGCAGCGCGCCGGCCAGCACGATCAGCAGCCACGCCAGCAGCACCAGCGTGCGGCGCTGGCGGCCCGGCGGCCCCTCCGCGCTGCCGCGTGCGATCACGGCGTGCTGCGCCCGGCGGGCGCGGCGCCGGCGCGCTCGGGCGAGATGCTCATGACCGAGCGGTCGCCGCCGACGAATTCCATTTCGAGCCCGAGCACCTCGCTCGCGCGACCGCTGATGCGGATGCTGCGCATCTGGGCCGCGAGGCGGCTGTCGATGGGCGCGAGATCGAGCGTCCAGCTGGCGGCCGAGCCGCCCACGGTGCTGCGGAAATAGCGCTGCAGCGTCGCGCCGTCGCCGTTCAGGGTGCCGCGCATGGCCTCCACCAGGCCGAGCAGCTCGGGCATGCTGTCGAGCGTGAGCACGCGGCTGCGCCCGCCGCGCGAGAGCGTGAGGGTGTTGCCGTCGACGGCCATGGTCTCGACGCGCGGCGACAGCGTGCGGCGCACCAGCTTGTCGGGCGCTTCGAAGCTCAGCGTGCCGCGGGCATCGAGCGGCCCTTCGAGGCCGTGCACGAAGCGCTGCTCGGTGAAGCGCGCCTCGCCGCTCTTCTGCCTGGACAGCAGGCCCATCAGTTCGGGCAGGTCGAAGGCCCATGCGGGCGCGGCGCAGCAGAAGGCCAGCGCCAGCCACAGGCCCCTGCAACGGCGGGCAAAACTAGTCTTCGAGCCAGAAGTCATGAAAATTGAACCAGTTGTACGGGTGGGCGCGGCACAGCGCTTCGAGCCGCGCCGCATAGGCTTCGACGGCCGCGCGGATGCGGCGTTCCCGCTCGGCGGGGTCGGCGGCCCGTTCGCCGAAGTCGGCCAGCAGGTCGAACCGGACATCGTAGCGCGCACCGCCGCCGTAGACGCCGGCCATGAAGAACACCTTGCGCCGCAGCAGCGCCGCGAGGCGGAACGGCCCGTCGTTGAAGCGTGCCGGCTGGCCGAGGAACGGCAGCACGATGTTGTTGCCGCGCTGCTGCGCCGGCTGGTCCTCGCTGCCCGGCAGGGTGCGGTCGGCCAGCATGCCGCCCAGGCCGCCGCCGTCGAGCCAGTCGCGCAGCGCCAGCATCGAATGCGGCCGGCCCAGCGCGATCACGTGCGGGCGCAGCTCGGGCAGGCTGATCGCATTGAGGATGGCCGTGATGCGCTGCGCGTTGTCGGGGTACATCAGCATCGCGAGCCGGAGCTGCTGCCGGTGGGCGCTGTGCTGCTTGCAGGCGCCCATCGCCTCAAAGCTGCCGAAGTGGGCGCCGAGCAGGAAGGCGCCCCGCCCTGCCAGGACCTCGGCTTCGAGCGGTTCGGCGCCTTCGACCTTCACGTCGAACAGGTCCATGCGGCCGCGCAGGAAGTACACGCGGTCGAGCACCGTGGATGCGAAGGCGTGCAGCAGCCGGTAGCCGTCGAGCCATCCGGCGTGCGGCCCGATGGCGCGAAACAGGTAGCGCTTGATGTGGCGGCGCGGCGTGGGCGCGAACAGCAGGAAGTAGAGGCTGATCGGCGGCAGCAGCAGCCGCGTGATGCGCCGTCCGCAGACCAGCGCCATGAGGCAGATGAAGCGCAGCGCCAGCATGTTGCTGCGCTCGGGCGCGCGCGCCCAGTCGCCGCGCTGGCCGGCCTGCGCGGCCGCGTCGACGGCGCGCGTTTCCTCGTCGGTGTGCTTCATCAGGCGGACTCTGGCGCGGCGGTCCAGCGGCCGGTGACAGCCACGACGCCGTCGCAGCGCACGTCGAAACGCACGCCGCGCGCGGCGCCGGCCTCCGGCTGCAGCTCGATCGAAAGAAGGCTGGCCGGCCGCACCGGCGCGAGGAACTTCGCGGCCGCGAGCGTGGGATGGCTGCCGAGCCGCGCCACCAGCGCCGGCACGCGCTGCACGGCTTCCATGACCTCGGCAAGAAGGAGCGCACCCGGCATCAGCGGCTGGCCCGGAAAGTGGCCCGCGAACGCCGGATGGTCGGCCGGCACCCGGTGCGCGAGCTGGACCGGCGTGTCGTCCTCGGCCAGCTGCGCCAGCGCGAACTCGCGCAGCGCGCGGGCGGTGAGCTTGCCCGTGCCTTCGCGCGGAAAGCCCTTCACCTGCACCACGCGGCGCGGCACGAACACGGCCTCGAGCCGCTGCCGCAGCGCGGCGATGATCTCGCCGGCCGAGAGCGTCGGCGCGACCACGAAGGCCACCGGCCGCACCACGCCGTCGGCCACCTCGTCGGGCAGCCAGAAGGCGCCGTCCTCGACGCCCGGGATGCTGTTGAGGTGGTAGTTCAGGTGGCCGAGCGAGCTGCGCCGGCCGGCCACGTGGATCAGGTCGTTGGCGCGGCCGAGCAGCCGGAAGCGGCGCGCGTCGAGCAGTTCGAGCACGTCGGCCATGGGGGTGGGCTCGGGCACGAAGTCGCCGCTGAAGACGAAGCGCTCGGGCGCATCGCCCTCCCCCGGCTCGGCGTGCACGCGGATCTGGCCGAAGTTCTCCCAGACCTCGCTCTGCGTGGTGCGGCGGGTGGCGACCTGGCCCGATTCCGTGCTGCCGTAGATCTCGATCAGCACGCCGCCCAGCATCTGCTCGGCCTGCGCCGCGAGCTGCGGCGACAGCGGCGCGGTGGCCGAGAGGATCAGGTCCACGGGCGGCAGCGCGATGCCCGACAGCAGCAGCGTCTTGAGGTGGAAAGGCGTGGTGACCAGTGCCCGCGGGCGCGGCACCGATTCCAGCGTGCGCGCCACGTCGGCCGGAAAGAACGGCCGGCCGCTCTCGAAGGCCGCGCCGCCGAGCAGGGCCAGCAGCACCGACGATTCGAGCCCGTAGCTGTGCTGCACCGGCACGGTGGCGACCAGCGTCAGGCCGGCCAGCGACGGCCGCCCGAGCAGGCTCGAAAGCCGCTCGACGGCCACCGCGACGTCGCCGACCAGGGTTTCCCAGCGCTTGGCATGCGGCTGCGGCGCGCCGGTGGAACCGGAGGTGAGCAGGCTCACCGCATGCATTCGCGCGTCGACGGCGGGCACCTCGAGGTGCTCACTGCCTTCGGCGCTGGAGCGGTCCTCGATCAGCACGCGCGGCATGCCCGGCGTGGCGAGGCCGGGATCGTCCGTCAGCGCGAAAAGACTGTCGGCGGACTCGGCGCCGCGCAGGCGCGCGAGGGTGTCGGGGCGTGCGTCGGGCGGCAGCAGGCTCGCATGGCCGCGGACCAGCGCGGCCGCGAGGCAGACGGCGAAGGCATAGCGGTCGACGCAGAGATTGACCGCCGGTCCCTCGGCCGGCAGCACCGGCGCGAAGCGCGCCACGTCGGCCAGGAACTGCCGCGTGCTGACCGCAACGCCCGCGCGCCAGGCCAGGGGCGCATCGAGGTCGCGGTGCGCGATCAGCGGCAGCAGTCGGGTGTCGGCGCTCAAGAAAAGCCTCCGCAGGTCAACGGTGGCCCGGACGCTCGCCGATGGAGCTGCCCTGGAAGGCGCGCACCGCGTCGATGAGCCGCGTGCGTTCGAACTCCGGGTGCAGCCGGTAGCGCAACAGGTGTTCGCCGACGAAGAGCAGCGTGACGGACAGCGGCGTCAGCACGTTCGCGAGCAGCGACCAGGCCGAGAAAGGCAGCGTCAGGTAGACCACGATCGACGACACCACCACCACCGCGAAGTACACGGTCCAGACGCGCGTGAGGCGGGTCGTGTAGGCCAGCATCTGGCCCTTGAGCGGATGCACGCGCTGCGCGAACTGGGTGATCAGCGGCAGCCCGGGGCCGCGCAGCGAGGCGCCGAACCAGCCGCACAGAAGCCCGTTGATCGCGACATGCTGGAACACGTAGAGCCGGTTGGTGTCACCGGCCTCACCCATGAACACGAGCGCGAAGCCCGCGATGCCGAGCAGCAGCGCGGCGGCAAAGCCGAAGCGGCCGAACCGGCTCGCGGCAAAGCCCATGGCGGCGAGCCAGAGCGGGCCGAGCAGCACCACCACGGCCCACGGCTCGGTGGGGTGGAACAGCATCATCCAGTGCGAGAGGCCGGCATAGGCCACCCCCACCAGCAGCAGGAGCGCCAGTCGCCATCGAGACATGGATCAGGAAGCGCTGCGGTGCTGGGCGACGTGGGTCGCGAGCGTGCGCAGCGACTGGAAGATCTGCTGGTTGCGCTCGTCGTCCGAGCGCAACTGGAAGCCGTAGCGGCGGGACACCTCGAGCGCGACTTCGAGGATGTCGATCGAGTCGAGGCCCAGGCCTTCGCCGTACAGCGGATCGGTCGGCACGATGTCCTCGGGGGCGACTTCGAGATTGAGCGCGTTCACCAGCAGAACGGCCAGCTCTTTCTCCATCGGCGACTGTTCAGGGGAATCGCCAGCGGCGGGAATGGGGGGCTGAGCAGTCGATGACAAGAAAACCTCCTGAACTTTTTGGGTTACGACCTCGGGGGCGGTGGATTATAGGAGCGCGGCGTGAGTAGACTGCCCGCTTCGATACGACCCCGGAGCCCTTCATGGCCGACCCTCTTCTGATCGCGCGCCACGACACCATCGAGTGCCACCTGCTGCCCCAGCTCGCCAACCGCCACGGACTGATCACCGGCGCCACCGGCACCGGCAAGACCGTGACGCTGCAGACCCTGGCCGAGAAGCTCTCGGGCATCGGCGTGCCGGTGTTCATGGCCGACGTGAAGGGCGACCTGACCGGCATGAGCCAGAAAGGAAGCATCGGCGAGAAGATGGCGGCCACGCTGAAGGAACGCGGCATCGAACTGCCCGAGGCCGCCGCCTGCCCCGTCACCCTGTGGGACGTGTTCGGCGAACAGGGACATCCGGTGCGCGCCACCGTCTCCGACATGGGGCCGCTGCTGCTCGGCCGCATGCTCGACGTGAACGAAACCCAGGCCGGCGTGCTCAACCTGGTCTTCAAGATCGCCGACGACAACGGCCTGCTCTTGCTCGACCTGAAGGACCTGCGCGCCATGCTGCAGTACGTGGGCGAGAACGCGAGCCAGTTCACCACCGAATACGGCAACATCAGCGCCGCGAGCGTGGGCGCGATCCAGCGCGGGCTGCTGCAGATCGAGACCCAGGGCGGCGAGAAGTTCTTCGGCGAGCCGATGCTCAACATCGCCGACTTCATGCAGACCGTGGGCGGCAAGGGCGTGGTCAACATCCTTGCGGCCGACAAGCTGATGAACTCGCCGCGGCTTTACGCGACCTTCCTGCTCTGGATGCTGTCGGAGCTGTTCGAGCAGCTGCCCGAGATCGGCGACCCCGACCAGCCCAAGCTGGCCTTCTTCTTCGACGAGGCCCACCTGCTCTTCAACGAGGCGCCCAAGGCGCTGGTCGAGCGCATCGAGCTGGTGGTGCGGCTGGTCCGCTCCAAGGGGGTGGGCGTCTATTTCGTGACGCAGAACCCGCTAGACATCCCCGACTCGGTGCTGGCGCAGCTCGGCAACCGCGTGCAGCATGCGCTGCGCGCCTTCACGCCGCGCGACCAGAAGGCGGTGAAGGCCACCGCGACCACCATGCGCCAGAAGCCCGGCCTGGACATCGAGACCGCGATCACCGAACTCGCCGTGGGCGAGGCGCTGGTGAGCTTTCTCGATGCGAAGGGCCGTCCGAGCGTGACCGAGCGCGTGTTCGTGGTGCCGCCCGGCAGCCAGATCGGCCCGGTCACGCCGGCCCAGCGGCAGGCGGTGATCGCCGGCTCGCTCGTGGCCGGCGTCTACGAGAAGACGGTGGACCGTGAATCAGCGTACGAAAAGCTCAAGGGCCGCGCCGAAAGCGCGCCGGATGCGCCCGCGGCGAAGACGCCCGGCGGCAAGGCCGGCGCGGACACCGAAGCCTCTGGCGCCGGCAGCATGCTCAACGACCTGCTGTTCGGCAGCACCGGCCCGCGCGGCGGCAAGCGCGACGGGCTGGTGCAGACCATGGCCAAGTCGGCGGTGCGGACCATGGGCACCTCGGTGGGCAAGGAGATCCTGCGCGGGGTGCTCGGCGGCATCTTCGGCGCCAAGAAGCGCCGCTAGCAGGCCGGACGCTCGCGCGGGCCGTGCGGGCGGGTGCCCGCGCGCGTCACCAGCGCAAGAGGCGCGGCCCGATCAGCGCGCCTGCGGCCACGGGCACCGCCATGCCGCCGATGTACCAGACCGCGAGGAACGGCGCCGCCAGTTCGGGGCAGTGCAGCGCATAGATCGCCGCGCCCACGCCGCCCGCGAAGGCCCCGGCTGCCGCACCCGCGAGTGCCGGGCGCGTGGGCGCCAGGCCTTTCATCGCGAACAGCGCCGCCACGAAGACCGGCAGCCCGATGAACCCGATGCTGACCAGGCAGGTGCGCCAGGTCTGGCCCATGAGCAGCGGCATGCGCTCGCCGGGCGGCGCATCGAACAGGGCGAAGCCCGCCATGCCCCAGACCATGGCCACGGGCACCGCGACACCGAGCCAGCTGCGCCGGACCCGCACGCCGGGTCGACCCAGGCGCTGCGCCATCACGAAGGCCGCGATCGCGATGGTCACCGGGAACAGCAGCTTCATCCAGAACATCGGCCAGAACATGGCCTGGAGCAGATCGGGGCGAATGCCGTAGCCGGCCCACAGGATGGCGAACGACAGTGGCAGGCCCGCGAGCAGCGCGAGTTCGAGGCGCCGTGCGGCCGCGCGGCGCGGCGCCGCCGTGGGGCCGGCGGCCAGCATGGCGACGAGGTCATCGGTTTTCATTGCGTCTTGCTCCTGATCCTTGCCGCCAGCGCCTTGAGGCCGCGATGGATGCCGACCTTCACGGCCGACTCCGACATGCCGGTCAGCCCGGCCGTTTCGGCCACCGTGAGGCCCTCGAGCTTCACGTGCACGATCGGCAGGCGCTGGCGCTCGGGCAGCGTCTTCAGCAGGCCTTCCAGGTCGCGCCGGGCGTCGCTGGCCTCGGTGGCGGAGTCGGCGAACACCTCGAGATCGTCGTCCAGCGGGTCATGCAGCGCCTCGCGCGAGGACTTGGCGCGCAGCAGGTCGATCATCTTGTAGCGGGCAATCGCATGCACCCAGGCCGTCAGCGGCTGGTCGCTCTGGTAGGTGTGGCGCTGGTTGTGCATGGCGAGCAGGCATTCCTGGACAAGGTCTTCCACTTCATCGGGCCAGCCGAACAGCCGCCTGGCCAGAAACGCGCGCAGATGCGCGCTGAGTTTTTGCAGGAATTCGCGATACGCCGCCGCGTCGCCGTCGAGGCCACGCAGGAAGAGAGCTCGCAGCGTCGCCTCGGTGGCACTCAGTCGCGTTTCACTGTCCAGTGTGTTTCGTACCATCGGCCCGGCCAGTTACAGCCTTTCGAAAAGATGTCCGAAGGATTGTGCCTTGCCCACACGAAAGTCCCGGGACCGGCCTCGGATAAGCTCGCCCCACCCCTGGAAGGAGCATCCCATGCGACCGACCGACCCGCCTGCCCCCTCCCGCCCCGCCGCCTGCTTGCCGCGGCCGGCCGGCGGCTGACGCCGATGCTGGCCGGACTGGCCTCCCACCCCTGGGCGTACCCCGCGCTTGAGGCGGTGCACATCGTGGGCATCGCACTGCTGTTCGGCGGGCTGCTGGTGTTCGAGCTGCGGGTGCTCGGCTTGGCCCGGGCGCTGCCGGCGCCGCAGCTCGCGCGCATCACCCTGGTTCCGGCGCTCGCGGGCTTCGGGCTGTGCGCGGCCACCGGCCTGGTGATGTTCTCCACCCAGCCCGGCGAACTGCTGGCCAACACCGCCTTCCGCGCCAAGCTCGTGCTGATCGCGCTGGCGGGCGCCAACGCCCTCTGGTTCCACCTGCGCGGCGGCCCGGCCGCAAACGGCGCCTTGCCGCGCGCGCAATGCCTGCTGTCGCTGGGGTTTTGGCTCGCTGTCATCATCTGCGGGCGCTGGATTGCCTACGTCTGAACCCAGGAGACCCACCGATGATTCAAAGACGCATGTTCACCGCCGGCTCGCTCGCCCTCGCGCTGCCGGCCTGGGCGCACCACGGCTGGAGCAGCTTCGACCAGGAGCGCCCGCTCTACCTCGAGGGGCGCGCCACCCGCGTCATGTGGCGCAACCCCCATGGCGAGGTCGAGATCGAGCGCCCCGAGAACCCGAGCCTGCCGGCCGACCTGAAGCAGCGCGCGCTGCCGCGGCAGAGCGCGGCGGTCGACGGTCCGGCGCTGCTCGCGAAGGCGCAATTGCCGAGCCGGCCCGACCGCAAGTGGCTCATCGAACTGGCGCCGCTCACGCGGCTGGAGGCCTGGGGCGTCGCCGAGATCAAGCCCGGCACGCCGGTCGCCGCGCTCGGTTTCACCTTCACGGGCGAGAAAGGCGATGCGGTGCTGCGTGCCGAATACCTGTTCGTGGACGGCAAGGCCTACGGCCTGCGCTCCTCGCCGGCCTGAGGCCGCACCGGCCCGAAGAGGGCAGTGACCTCGCGCGCGCCCGGCTTGCCAGCCGCGCGCGCGATCGGTACATTGCATTTTTTGAGGGCCTCCAATGCCAGCAGACAGCACAGCGACCTCTGCCGCAGTCCCCGCGACGCCGGCGCTTCCCGTTTCTCCCCTTCCCCCGCTTCCGTCCTCGCCCTCGGCCGGCCACATCCGGCTGACCTCGCATGCGGGCGGCTTCGGCGCACTGCCGATCCGCTGGGGCGCGGCCACCGCCACCGAGCGCGGCCCGGTCGTCGGCACCACCACCAAGCGGGCCCATCGCAACGTCATCGGCACGCACAGCGGCTCCTACAGCGTCTATCGCGCGCTGGCCGTGGCCGCCGGGGCGCTCAAGCGCGAGCACAAGGCCGACCTGACCAACACCTCGCCGACCGACGTGATCGGCCCCTATCCGCAGTGGAGCGAGCCGGGGCGCATCGTCTCGCTCGATCCCTGGGGGGCGCTGGTGTCCGACGTGTTCTCGGCCGAACTCGCGGCGGGCTACGACATCCGCCCGACCATCGCGATCACCAAGGCGCACGTGATCCTGCCCGAGGTGATCGAGGCGCTGCAGAAAGGCCGGCTGCACGCCGACGGCAAGTTCCTCACCGCGGGCGGCGCGGCGATGGTGACCAAGGCGGCGATCGAGCCCGTCTGGTACCTGCCCGAGGTGGCGCGGCGCTTCGGCTGCTCCGAGACCGACCTGCGCCGCACGCTGTTCGAGGAGACCGGCGGCATGTACCCCGAGCTCGTCACGCGCTCCGACCTGGAGGTGTTCCTGCCGCCGATCGGCGGGCAGACGCTCTACATCTTCGGCAACCCGCGCGATCTGGCCAACCCCGCGGTCGAGCTCACCGCGCGCATCCACGACGAATGCAACGGCTCCGACGTGTTCGGCTCCGACATCTGCACCTGCCGCCCCTACCTCACGCACGCCATCGAGGAATGCATCCAGGGCGCGCAGCGCGGCGGCGTGGGCCTGATCGCCTATTCGCGCAAGGAAGGCCGCGCGCTCGGCGAGGTGACGAAGTTCCTGGTCTACAACGCGCGCAAGCGCCAGGTGGGCGGCGACACGGCCGACCAGTACTTCGCGCGCACCGAGTGCGTCGCCGGGGTGCAGGACATGCGCTTCCAGGAGCTGATGCCCGACGTGTTCCACTGGCTCGGCATCCGGAAGATCCACCGCCTCGTGTCGATGAGCAACATGAAGTTCGACGCCATCGTCGGCTCGGGCATCGAGATCGGCGAGCGCGTGAACATTCCAGACGAACTGATCCCGGCCGATGCGCGCGTCGAGATGGACGCCAAGATGGCGGCCGGCTACTTCACGCCCGGTCCGGTGCCGGATGCAGAGGAACTCAAGAAGGCCAAGGGCCGGGGACTGAGCGAATGAACGACAGCCAAGCGCAAGACCATCTCCCCGCCGACGGTTCCGGCAGCCTGGCGCCGGGCGCCGCGGGCAACGTCGATCCGGCGATCGAATTCGCGGTCGATACCCACGACGCCGCGGGCGCGGCCCGCCTGCTGCGCAGCACGGCCGAGATCCGCCGCCGCGCGGCCGGCCTGCTCGCACGCGCGCGCCGCGGCGAATCGGACTGGTTCCGCATCGGCGGCGACGACGCACTCGAGGACGCCGCCCGCAGCGTGGCCGAGGTCACGCGCGAACGCTATCCCTGGGACACCATTCCGTACCACAGCCGCTGGCGCCACTTCGAGGCCGGCGGCGTGGACCGCCTGGCGCAACTGAACAGCCTGCTCGGCGACGCCGACGCGCGGCAGCGCGCCCGTGCCCACATCGACCTGGTGCTCGTGAGCGTGCTGCTCGACGCCGGCGCCGGCCCGGACTGGCACTACACCGAGCCCGCCACCGGCGAGCGCTTCACGCGCTCCGAGGGCCTGGGCATCGCCAGCTTCCACGCCTTCACGAGCGGCATGTTCTCCTCGCGCGCCGGTCATCCGCTGCAGGTGGATGCGGCCGGGCTTCGCGCGCTCGTGACCGACCGGCTCGGCGCCGCGTTCCAGGTCAGCGAGGTCAATCCGCTGGTCGGCCTGGCCGGCCGGGCGATGCTGCTGCGCCGGCTCGGCGAGGCGCTGGCCGAGCAGCCCGAGTACTTCGGCGACGAAGGCCGGCCCGGCAACCTGTTCGACACGCTGGTCGGCCCCTTCGGCCCGGCCGCGCCGCCGACGGCCGAGGTCACGGCGCACGAGATCCTGACCCTGCTGCTCGATTCGCTCTCGCGCATCTGGCCCGCAGCCAATGCCGTCGACAGCATCGCGGCCGACGGCAGCGACGTGCTCGGCGGCATCGGGGCCGCCGACCCGGCGCTCGCGCTCGGCGACTGCTGGCGCCACAGCGCGGTGCGCGGCCCGGGGCTCACCAACGGATGGATGCCGTTCCACAAGCTGTCGCAGTGGCTCACCTACTCGCTGCTGGAACCCTTCGAATGGGCCGGCGTGAAGGTGCGGCAGGTGAATGCGCTCACCGCCCTGCCCGAATACCGCAACGGCGGCCTGCTGATCGACAGCGGCGTGATCGTGCCGAAGGACCCGGCCTTCCTGACACGGCAATGGAAGGCGAGCGACGAATTCATCGTCGAATGGCGCGCGCTCACCGTCGCGCTGCTCGACGAACTGGCGCCGCGCGTGCGCAAGGTGCTCGACCGCAGCGAGGAGGAACTGCCGCTCGCCTGCGTGCTCGAGGGCGGCACCTGGGCCGCCGGCCGGGCCCTGGCACAGCGCTTGCGGGACGGTGCGCCGCCGCTTTTGATCGAAAGCGACGGCACGGTCTTTTAGACTCGCCGGTTCCGCACAACGGCAAAGAAAAAAATTCAATGAGCAGCAACGTCCATCTCCTCGACCATCCCCTCGTCCAGCACAAGCTCACGCTGATGCGCCGCAAGGACGCTTCCACCAACAGCTTTCGCCGGCTCCTGAACGAGATCAGCATGCTCATGGCCTACGAGGTCACGCGCGACATGCCGATGCAGGACGTCGAGGTCGAAACCCCGCTCGAGACCATGCAGGCCAAGGTCATCGACGGCAAGAAGCTGGTGCTGGTGTCGATCCTGCGCGCGGGCACCGGCATCCTCGACGGCATGCTCACCGTGGTGCCGGGCGCGCGCGTCGGCCACATCGGGCTGTACCGCGATCCGAAGACGCTGACCGCGGTCGAGTACTACTTCAAGATGCCCGGCGAGATGGAGAACCGCGACGTGATCGTGGTCGATCCCATGCTGGCGACCGGCAATTCGGCCGTGGCCGCGGTCGAGCGCCTGAAGGAGCTCAATCCGAAGTCGATCAAGTTCGTCTGCCTGCTGACCTGCCCCGAAGGCATCGCCACCATGCAGAAAGCGCATCCCGACGTGCCGATCTACACCGCCGCGATCGACCGCGAGCTCAACAGCCATGGCTACATCCTGCCGGGGCTGGGCGATGCGGGCGACCGGATCTTCGGAACGAAATAACGCTCGCCCCCAGGCTGCGCGGCACTTCGTGTCCGCTTCGCCAACCCCCTACCGGGGGCAACACCGGCGGCCCGGCGGAGCCGGTTCCGCGGTGTTTCCCGGATGGGCCGGGGGGGGTTTGGTGCGGTGTGGCATGGGGATTGCAGCGCTTGAATTTTTTATCGACGAGGAGAAGACCGTGACAGCACGCCGCCAGATCATCATTCGTACCGCCGCCCTCGCCGCCGCTGCGCTCGCGGCCGGGGCGCCCGGCCTTGCGCTCGCGCAGGCCAAGCTCAAGGTGGCGGCGGTGTACACCGTGCCGTTCGAGCAGCAATGGGTGGGCCGCATCCACAAGGCGCTCAAGGCGGCCGAGGCGCGCGGCGAGATCGAGTACAAGGCGACCGAAAACGTCGGCAACGCGGACTACGAACGGGTGCTGCGCGAGTACGCCACGGGAGGCAACCAATTGATCCTGGGCGAAGCGTTCGCGGTGGAAGCCGCGGCGCGCAAGGTGGCGAAGGACTTCCCGAAGGTCGCTTTCCTCATGGGCTCGTCGCTCAAGCCGCAGGCGCCCAATTTCAGCGTGTTCGACAACTACATCCAGGAGCCGGCCTACCTGAGCGGCATGGTGGCCGGCGGCATGACCAAGACGAACCGCATCGGCATGGTCGGCGGTTTTCCGATCCCCGAGGTGAACCGGCTCATGAACGCCTTCATGGCTGGCGCGAAGGAAACGAACCCGAAGGTGGAGTTCAGCGTGAGCTTCATCAACAGCTGGTTCGACCCGCCCAAGGCCAAGGAGGCTGCGTTCGCGATGATCGACAAGGGCGCCGACGTCATGTACGCCGAGCGCTTCGGCGTCTCGGACGCGGCCAAGGAAAAGGGCAAGCTCGCGATCGGCAACGTGATCGACACGCAGGCGCAGTACCCCGACACGGTGGTCGCCTCGGCGCTGTGGAACTTCGAGCCTTCGGCCGACCGCGCGATCAAGCTCGTGAAGGAAGGCAAGTTCACGGCCGAGGACTACGGCGTCTACTCGCACATGAAGCACAAGGGCTCCGAGCTCGCGCCGCTCGGCACCTTCGAGAAGAAGGTGCCGGCCGAGGTCGTCGCCAAGGTCAAGGCGCGGCAGGCCGACATCCTCGCGGGCAAGTTCACGGTGAAGGTGGACGACAGCCAACCCAAGTCGACCGCCAAGTGAAGGCGGCAGCGAACCTGCGCCGGGCCTGCCGGCGCGCGCTCGCCGCCTGCGCGCTCGCGGCCGGGCTGGCGGGCTGCGCCGGCATGCAGCCACAGGCGGTGCCGGGCGGCGCGCGGCTCGACGACACGCCGCGCATCGCGGTGATCTCGGCCTTCGAGCCCGAGCTCAAGCTGCTGCTCGGCCGCCTCCAGGGGCCGGCCACGCACCGCGCGAACGGGGTCGAGTTCACCACCGGCAGGCTCGAGGGCAAGCCGGTCGTGCTGTTCCTCTCGGGCATCAGCATGACCAACGCGACGATGAACACGCAGCTCGCGCTCGACCGCTTCCGCGTCACGAACATCGTGTTCAGCGGCATCGCGGGCGGGGTCAATCCGCGGCTGCACGTGGGCGACGTCACGGTGCCGGCGCAATGGGGCCAGTACCTCGAGGTGCTGATGGCGCGCGAAACGTCGCCGGGCCGGTTCACCGCGCCTCCCTTCATCACCGACGCCACGTTGCCGAACTTCGGCATGCTGCACCCGCGCCCCGTCGAGGTGCGCTCGGCGGCGCGCCCGCAGCTGCACCGCAAGTTCTGGTTCGAGGCCGACCCGAAGATGCTCGAGGTGGCGCGCGGCATCCGCAACGTCGACCTCGCGCACTGCGCGGCTCCGGGCAAGTGCCTCGCGCGCAAGCCCCAGCTGGTGGTCGGCGGCAACGGCGTCTCGGGCCAGGCCTTCATGGACAACAAGGCGTTCCGCGAATACACCTTCCGCACCTTCGAGGCCAACGTGCTCGACATGGAGACCGCCGCCGTCGGCATGGTGGCGTACGCCAACGGCGTGCCGTACATCGCCTTCCGTTCGCTCAGCGACCTGGCGGGCGGCGGCGACGGCGAGAACGAGATGGGCACCTTCATGAACATCGCGGCCGACAACTCGGCCAAGGTGATGCTGGCCTTCCTCGCGGCATGGCAGTGAGCGGTACGCCGGTCCTGCGCCTGCAGGGCATCACCAAGCGCTTCGGCAGCCTGGTCGCCAACGACGCCGTCTCGCTCGACCTGCAGGCCGGCGAAGTGCTGGCGCTGCTCGGCGAGAACGGTGCGGGCAAGTCGACGCTGATGTCGATCCTGTTCGGCCACTACGTCGCCGACGAAGGCCGCATCGAAGTCTTCGGCGCGCCGCTGGAACCCGGCCATCCGAAGGCCGCGCTGGCCGCCGGCGTGGGCATGGTCCACCAGCATTTCACGCTGGCCGACAACCTCAGCGTGCTCGACAACGTGATGATGGGCACCGAGCCGCTGTGGCGCCCGGTGTCGCGCCGCGCGGCCGCGCGCGAGCGGCTGCTCGAGGTGGCGCAGCGCTTCGGCCTGCCGGTGCAGCCCGAGGCGAGGATCGGCAGCCTTTCGGTGGGCGAGCGGCAGCGCGTGGAGATCCTCAAGGCGCTCTACCGCGGCGCGCGCATCCTGATCCTCGACGAACCCACGGCCGTGCTCACGCCGCAGGAAAGCGAAGCGCTGTTCGCCACGCTCGCGCAGATGGTGGCGCAGGGGCTGTCGGTGATCTTCATCAGCCACAAGCTCGGCGAGGTGCTGCGCGTGTCGCACCGGGTGGCGGTGCTGCGCGCCGGCCGGCTGGTGGCCGAGGCGCGCACGGCCGAGGTCACGCAGTCGCAGCTCGCGCTGTGGATGGTCGGCCATGCGGTCGAGGTGCCGCAGCGCCGGCCGCCGCGGTCGGTGGGCGACGCGGTGTGCGTGCTCGACCACGTGAGCACCGCGGCCGATGCGCAACACGGACGGGACCGCCTGCGCGACGTGTCGCTGACCTTGCGTGCGGGCGAGATCACCGCGATCGCGGGCGTGTCGGGCAACGGACAGGCCGCGCTGGCCGAATTGCTCTGCGGCACCCGGCGCGCCGCCTCGGGAACGGCGCAGCTGATGGGCCGCGCGCTGCCGCCCTCGCCGGCGCGGCTGGTGCAGCGCGGCGTGGCGCGCATTCCCGAAGACCGGCATGCGGTGGGTGTGATCGGCGATCTGCCGGTGTGGGAGAACGCGGTGTCCGAGCGCCTGCGCAGCCCGGCCTTCTCGCGCTGGTCGTCGCTGGTGCGGCGCACTGCGGCGCGGCTGCATGCCCGCCGCATCGAGCAGGCCTTCGACGTGCGCGGCGCCGGCCTCTCGGCGCCGGCCCGCGCGCTCTCGGGCGGCAACATGCAGAAGCTGATCCTCGGGCGCGCCCTGCTCCCGCCGGCGCCCCCCGATGCCGACCGGCACGACGACAACCGGAAGCATCCCACCCGCGCGCCGCGCCTGATCGTGGCGCATCAGCCGACCTGGGGGCTGGACATCGGCGCGGTGGCCTATGTGCAGCAGCAGCTCATCGCCGCGCGCGACGCGGGTGCGGCGGTGCTGGTCATTTCCGACGACCTCGACGAAGTGCTCGCGCTCGGCGACCGCGTGGCCGTGATGCACGGCGGCCGCATCGGCGAGGCCCGGCCGGCCGCGGCATGGACGCGCGAAGCGATCGGCCTGGCGATGGCCGGTGCCGCATCGCCACCGGCTTCGGGCCAGGGAGCCGCGGCATGATGCGGCTCGAACGACGCCATGAAGGCTCGCGCGCTGCGCTGGTGCTCGCGCCCGTCGGCGCGATCGCGTTCACGCTGGCGGTGAGCGCGCTGCTGGTGCTCTGGGCGGGCGCGCCGGTGGGCCGCACCTACGTGCTGCTCTTCGAAGGCGGCTTCGGCTCGGTGTTCGCCTGGAGCGAGACGCTGACGCGCGCGATTCCGCTGATCCTCACGGGGCTGGCCGCGACGGTGGCCTTCAAGGCGCGGCTCTTCAACATCGGCGCCGAGGGGCAATTGTTCGCGGGCGCGCTCGCGGCCGTGGCGGTGGGCGGCATGCACGGCGGCACCGGCTTCGAACTGCCGAACTGGCTGCTGTTCCCGCTGATGATGCTGGCCGCCGCGGCGGCCGGCGCGCTGCTGCTGCTCGGGCCCGCGCTCATGAAGAACCGGCTGGGCGTGGACGAGGTGGTGACCACGCTGCTGATCAACTTCATCATGCTGCTCGGCGTCTCCGCGCTGCTCGACGGCCCGATGAAGGACCCGGCCGCGATGGGATGGCCGCAGAGCGTGTCGCTGCAACCCGACCTCGAACTCGGCAAGCTGATCGCGCAGACGCGCGTGCACACCGGGCTGGTCTGGGCGGTGTCGCTCGCGGTCATCGTGTGGGCGATCTTCAAGCACACGGTGCTGGGCTTCGACATCCGTGCCACGGGCGCCAATGCGCGCGCCGCGGCCTTCGCGGGCGTGCCGGTCACGCGCACGGTGGTGGTGGCGGTCGCGCTGCTCTCGGGTGCGCTCGCGGGCCTGGCGGGCGCGATCGAGGTGGCGGGCCGCACGAGCTACGTCACGCTCGACATGTCGCCGGGCTACGGCTACACCGGCATCGTGATCGCGATGCTCGCGGGGCTGCATCCGCTCGGCGTGATCGCCGCGGGCGTGTTCGTCGCGGGCGTGCTGGTCGGCGCCGACACCATGAGCCGCGCCGTGGGCGTGCCGACCTACATCGCCGACGTGATCGTCGCGGCCTCGCTGATCGCGGTGCTGGTGGCGACGCTGCTGACGCAGTACCGGGTGCGCATGCGATGAGCGACGTCCTCGACATCCTCGCCAACCCCGCGTTCTGGATCGCGGTGCTGCGCATCGCCACGCCGCTGGTCCTCGGCACGCTCGGCGTGCTGCTGTGCGAACGCGCGGGCGTGCTCAACCTCGGCATCGAAGGCATCATGGTCGCGGGTGCGTTCACCGGCTGGCTCGCGGTGTATGCCGGTGCACCGCTGTGGGCCGGCGTGGGCGTGGCCGCGCTCGCGGGCATGGTCTTCGGCTTGCTGCATGCCTTCCTGACCGTGGGCCTCGCGCTGTCGCAGCATGTCTCGGGTCTCGGCATCACGCTGCTCGCCACGGCGCTCAGCTACTTCGGCTACCGCGTGAGCTTTCCGAAGGTCGACACGCCGCCGACCATCACGCCCTTCGCGCCGATGGAATGGCTGCCGGTGCCGGTGCTGAACGCGCAGACCTCGCTCACGCTCTTCGCGCTGCTGCTGGTGCCGGCCGTCGCCTGGGTGCTGTACCGCACGCCGCTCGGCCTTGCGGTCCGCATGGCGGGCGAGAACCCGCAGGCGGCCGAGAGCCAGGGCGTGTCGGTCGCGGCCACGCGCACGGGCGCCATCGTGGCGGGCTCGGCGCTGATGGGCGTGGCGGGCTCCTTCCTCACGCTCTCGGCCTTCAATGCCTTCTTCTTCAACATGGTGAACGGGCGCGGCTGGATCTGCGTCGCGCTCGTGGTGTTCGCCTCGTGGCGGCCCGGCAAGGCCCTGCTCGGCGCGCTGCTGTTCGCCTTCTTCGACGCGCTGCAACTGCGGCTGCAACAATCGGGCGATGCCGTGCTGCCCTACCAGGTCTACCTGATGCTGCCGTACCTGCTGTCGATCCTGGCGCTGGTGCTGGTGGCGCGCAAGGCCAGCTATCCGCAGGCGCTGATGAAGCCCTATCGCAAGGGCGAGCGCTGAACGCTCACCGGACCTCCCCACGATGCTCGATCTCCTCGTCACCAACGCCACCCTTCCCGACGGCCGCAGCGGCATGTCGATCGCCGTGCAGGCCGGCCGCATCACCGAGCTCCGCGAAGGCCTCGATGCGCCGGCGCACGAGACGCTCGACGCCGGCGGCCTGCTCGTGGCGCCGCCTTTCGTCGACCCGCATTTCCACATGGACGCCACGCTGAGCTACGGCCTGCCGCGCGTCAACCAGAGCGGCACGCTGCTCGAAGGCATTGCGCTGTGGGGCGAACTCAAGCCGCTGCTCACGGCCGACGCGCTGATCGAGCGCGCCCTCGCCTATTGCGACTGGGCAGTCGCCAAGGGCCTGCTCGCGATCCGCACGCACGTGGACACCAGCGACCCGAGCCTGCTCGCGGTCGATGCGCTGCTGGAGGTGAAGCGCCGCGTCGCGCCCTACATCGACCTCCAGCTCGTGGCCTTCCCGCAGGACGGCGTGCTGCGCTCCCAGGGCGGCGTCGAGAACCTCCGGCGCGCGCTCGACAAGGGCGTGGACGTGGTCGGCGGCATTCCGCATTTCGAGCGCACCATGGCCGACGGCGCCGCGAGCGTGAAGCTGCTGATGGAACTCGCCGCCGAGCGCGGCAGCCTGGTCGACATGCACTGCGACGAGTCGGACGACCCGCTCTCGCGCCACATCGAGACGCTGGCTTTCGAAGCGCAGCGCCTGGGCATGCAGGGCCGCGTGACCGGCTCGCACTGCACCTCGATGCACTCGATGGACAACTACTACGTGAGCAAGCTGCTGCCGCTGATCGCCGAGAGCGGCGTGGGCGTGGTCGCCAATCCGCTCATCAACATCACGCTGCAGGGCCGCCACGACAGCTACCCCAAGCGCCGCGGCATGACCCGCGTGCCCGAGCTCATGGCCGCGGGCGTGAACGTCGCCTTCGGCCACGACTGCGTGATGGACCCGTGGTACGGCATGGGCTCGGGCGACATGCTCGAGGTCGCGCACATGGGCCTGCACGTGGCGCAGATGACGAGCCAAGCCGGCATCCGCCAGTGCTTCGATGCGGTGACCGCGAACGCGGCGCGGGCGATGCACCTCGAAGGCTACGGCCTGGAGGCGGGCTGCGACGCGAGCTTCGTGCTGCTGCAGGCGCGCGATCCCATCGAGGCGATCCGGCTGCGCGCCACGCGGCTCAAGGTCTACCGCAAAGGCCGGCTGCTGGCGGAAACGCCGCCGGCCACCGCGAGCCTGCACCTGGCGGGGCGCGGCGCGGCCACGAGCTGGATGACGCCGCAGCGCAACGGCTAGCTAGGACAGCGGCAGGCACAGCCGCGCGCGCAGGCCCTGGCCGGCCGGTGTGTCCAGTTCGAGCCGCCCGCCGTGCGCCTGCGCAATGCGCTGCGCAATCGCCAGGCCGAGCCCCGCGCCAGGCGCCCCGCTGCGGTCGGCACGTCCGCGGCGAAAGGCCTGCTTGAGCGATTCCGCCTCGGCCGGCTCGATGCCCGCACCGTGGTCCGCCACCTCGACCACCGCTTCGCCGCTGGCCACGCGCGTCGAAAGCACGACCGGCGGCCTGCCATGGCGCCACGCGTTCTCCATCAGGTTGCCGATGGCGCGCTGCATCGCGACGGGCCGCAGCGGCATCGGCGGCAGGCCGCCCAGGTGCAGCGCCATCGGCCGGCCATGGTCGGCACCCGCGGCCGCAAGCTGTTGCACGAGTTCGTCGAGCGAGACCGGCACCGCCTGCTCGTCGCCCTCCCCGCGCGCGAAATCGAGGAACTGCCCGACGATGGCATCCATCTCCTCCACGCTGCGCGTCATGCTGCTCGCGAGCTCGGGCTCCAGGCGGTCGCGCACGATCTCGACGCCCAGGCGGAGCTTGGTCAACGGCGTGCGCAGGTCGTGCGAGATGCCGGCGAGCATCAGTGCCCGTTCGCGCTCGGTCTGGCGCAGGCTGCCCACGAGCTGGTTGAAGCTGCGGCTCACGGTGGCGACTTCGGTGGGACCGTCCTCGGACAGCGGTGCAGGTTCGCGGCCCGCCGCCAGCATGCGCGCCGCCTCGACCACGCGCGCCAGCGGCCGGTTGAGCCGGCGCTGCAGCCACAGCGCACCCACCAGCGCCAGCAGCGCGCTGCCCACCGACACCGCCACCAGCGCGCCCGTGAACTCGCGCACGGGCAGCAGCCCGGGCGTAACGATCCAGTGTTCGCTGCCGTCGAGCGCGAGCCGGAGCGCGAGCCCGCCGTCGGGCTCGCGCCGCCACACGAGTTCGACGCCCTGCGCCGCGATGCGCGCCGACACCGCACGCACGAAGCGGCGCTCCAGCGGCGTCAGCAGCACGCGGGCATCGTCGCCTGCCGTGCGTGCACGGTCCGCGCGGCCCGCGAGCGCCTGGCCGTTGAATCCCGCCACGAAGTCCGGTCGCTGCGCCGGCGGCAGCGCGCGCAGGCCCGCGCGAATGGCGGCCACGTTGCGTGCGACGCTCTCGGCGATCTGGTCGAGCCGCGGCTTGATGATCATCTCGCGCAGCAGCAGACCACCGCCGATCTGGCCCAGCGCGATGAGCAGCACGATCAGGAGCGCGTTGCGCCCGAACAGGCTGCGCGGGAGGAGGCTCATGGCACGAACATGTAGCCGAGGCCCCACACCGTGCGGATGTGGCGCGGCTGCGCGGTGTCGGCTTCGATGAGCTTGCGCAGGCGCATCACCTGCACGTCGATGCTGCGGTCGGTCGCCTCGTGTTCGCGGCCGCGCGCCAGCTCGATCAGGCGTTCCCGGCCGAGCGGCCGGTTGGCATGGAGCGCCAGCGCCTGGAGCAGCGCGAACTCGCCGGTGGTGAGCGGCACGTCCTGCACGGCGCCGTCCGCCGTCTCGCGCTCGAGGCGGCGTTCGTCCAGGTGCAGCCGGAAGGCGCCGAAGCGGACGCTTTGCTGCGCCGGCGCGGGACCGACATGGGCGCCGAGCATGCGCTGGCGCCGCACCAGCGCCTGGATGCGCGCCAGCAGTTCGCGCGGGTTGAAGGGCTTGGGCAGGTAGTCGTCGGCACCCATTTCGAGTCCGACGATGCGATCGACCGGATCGCCGCGCGCGGTGAGCATGAGGATCGGAATGGTCTCGCCCTGGGCGCGCAGCCGGCGGCAGACGGCCAGGCCGTCCTCGCCGGGCATCATCACGTCGAGCACCAGCACGTCGAAGCGCTCGCGCGCGAGCAGCCGGTCGAGCGGCCCGGCGCCGTCGACGGTGCGCACCGCATAGCCCTGGTCGCCGAGGTAGCGCTGCAGCAGCGCGCGCAGGTCGGCCTCGTCGTCGGCGATCAGGATGCGGGCGAGCGCGTCGGTCATGCGGGAATCGTAACGGCGAGGGCCCGGCCCGACCGCGGGCGAAATCATGACAAACGATGACAGCGCCCGAGGAGCGTTCATCGATTGTCATGAACCGGCCCGGCGTCGAAACGTCTGGCTCACATCTCCCGTCCACATTGGCCTTCGGGCTCCGCAAGGTGCGGGGCCGCCATCGCAAAGGAGACCTTCGATATGATTCGCGTGCTTTCCCTTTCCACGCTGCCGATGCTCGCGGCCGTGCTGCTGGCGCCGGCGCTCGCGCCCTCCGAGGCCGCCGCGGCCAGCCGCCATGTGCTGCGCCCCAACGCCGCGGGCGGCATCACCGCAACGAACATGCGCGCGGTGCGCGGGCCTTACGGCGGCTATGCGGCGCGCGCCGGTGCGACGTCCTTCCAGCCCGACGGCTCGGCCAGCCACCATGGCCGCATGTCCGCCGTCGGGGCGCGAGGTGCCGTCACCAGCAGCGGCAGCGCCACGCGAGACGCCGCGGGCCACGTGACGCAGAGCCGCAGCACCACCGCCACCAGCGCGCTCACCGGCAACACGATCCAGCGCAGCACCAGCTACAGCAGCGACGGCGGCCTGACGCGCAGCGCCACCTGCTACAGCGCCGCCGGCGCGGTCATTCCATGCCGTTGATGCAAAGGAGCACGTCCATGACAATCCGCCATGCCCTTCTTCTGCTGCTCGCGGCGGCCTCCGTCACGGCCTGCGCCCGCGGGCCCGGCGGCGACCGCGCGGAACAGATGCGCAGCCAGCTGCAGCAGCGCTTCGGCGCCGCCGACGCCAATTCCGACGGCCGCCTCACGCGCGACGAAGCCCGCGCAGGGATGCCCTGGGTGCACCGCAACTTCGACGCCATCGACGGCGCCGGCACGGGCGGCGTGACCATGGCGCAGATCGAGCGCTACGCCGCGAGCCGGCAGCGCAACCGCCGCTGAGCAGCGACAACATGTCCTTCGACCTCCTCCGACCCGCCGTGGGGCCCGGCATCGCCATCTGGCTCGCGGGCCTGCTCGCCGTGGTGCTGGCCGCGGCCACGCTCGAGGGCCTGGTGCAGAGCTTCGTGCGGCGCCGGGCCTACGACTGGCGCGCCTACGGCGCCTCGCTGGCCGATGCCGCGGGCCGCCGCGCGGTCGATGCGCTGGGCCTGTCGATCGCCGCGCCGGTGCTCGCGTTCGCGCATGCGCACCGCATCGACACCATCGTGCTCTCGACGCCCTCCGCCTTCGCGCTGCTCTTCCTGGGCCAGGAGTTCTGCTACTACTGGTACCACCGTGCGGCGCACCGGGTGCGCTGGTTCTGGGCCTCGCATGCGGTGCACCACTCGCCCAACGAGCTGACGCTGGCCGCCGCGCTGCGCCTGGGCTGGACCGGCAAGCTCACGGGCACCGCGCTTTTCTTCGCCCCGCTGGTGTGGCTCGGCTTTCCGCCCGTGGCCGTGGCGGCAACGCTCGCGGCCAACCTGCTCTACCAGTTCTGGCTGCATGCGCCGTGGATGCCCCGCCTCGGGCCGCTCGAATGGGTCTTCAACACGCCGACACACCACAAGGTGCACCATGCGTCGAACCCCGAGTACCTCGACCGCAACTACGGTGGCGTGCTGATCGTGTTCGACCGCCTGTTCGGCACCTTCGCGGACGAGCGCAAGGAAGTGCCGCTGCGCTACGGCCTCACCGTGCCGCTTCGCACGAACAATCCGCTGCGCATCGCCTTCCACGAATGGGCAAACCTCGGCCGCGACCTGCGGCAGGCGAAAGGCTGGCGCGCGAAGGCCGCGACGCTCTTCGGTCCACCGGGGGCCGTGTCGTGAACCGGCGGCTGCGGGCCTGCGCGGCCTGGCTCGGGCTGATGGCGCTAGGACCGGCGATGGCCCAACAGGCCGGCGCACCGCCGCCCGCGGCTTGGCCGGCCGTGGAGGTGCGCCGCATGGCCGACCTGCCCTACGGACCCGGCGAGCGCCAGCGCATGGACGTGTACCTGCCCGCGAACCCGCGCGGTGCGCCGGTGCTGGTCATGGTCCACGGCGGCGCATGGATGTTCGGCGACAAGACGGCCGCTGCGGTGGTGGCGCCGAAGATCGCGCACTGGGTACGCGACCAGGGCTTCATCCTGGTCTCGGTCGGCTACCGCCTGGTGCCGCAGGTCGACGTGCTGCAACAGGCGCAGGACGTGGCGCTCGCGGTCGCCACAGCGCAGGCGAGCGCGCGCTCATGGGGCGGCGATCCGGACCGCTTCGTGCTGATGGGCCATTCGGCGGGCGCGCACCTGGTGGCGCTGCTCAGCGCCTCGCCCGAGATCGCGCGGCAGCAAGGCGCGCGGCGCTGGCTCGGCGCGGTCATGCTCGACAGCGCGGCGCTGGACACCGCCGCGCTGATGCAGCGGCCGCACCTGCGCTTGTACGACCGCGCGTTCGGCAGCGATCCCGCGCTGTGGCGCGCGGTGTCGCCGACGGACACGCTCGCACCGGGCGCGCCGCCGATGCTGCTGGTGTGCTCCACGCTGCGGCGCGACGACGCGTGCGCACAGGCGCGGGCGTTCGCCGCACGCGTGAGGTCCGCCGGCACGCGTGCGGAAGTGCAGCCCGAAGATCTGACGCATGCCGGCATCAACGCCGAGCTGGGCCTGCCGGGCGCGTACACGGCGGCGGTCGATGCCTTCATCCGTTCGACCGGCGCGCGGCCGCATTGAAGCTGCAGCTAGGCGGGATCGGGCTGCGCCTCGGGCGCGAGCTGCCGCGCGAGCGCGCTGAGCGCCTCGCCCACCGGCGCTTCGACCTTCAGCGACAGCAGTTCGTCGGCCCGCGTGCGCCCGAGGTTCACCGCTGCGACCGGCTTGCCCGCCGCCACCGCCGCCTGCACGAAGCGAAAGCCCGAATACACCATGAGCGACGATCCGGCCACGAGCACGGCGTCGGCTGCCTCGAGCGCCGCGAAGGCTGCGGCGACGCGCTCCCTCGGCACGCTTTCGCCGAAGAACACCACGTCGGGCTTGAGCAGGCCGCCGCAATGCGCGCAGGCCGGGACGTCGAAGGTGGCGAAGTCATGGCCTTCGAGGTCGGCATCGCCATCGGGGGCGGCGCGGGCCTCGAGTGCGGCCCAGCGTGGATTGCGCTCGCGCAGCACCGACTGCAGCGCCGCGCGCGGCATGCGCCTTTCGCAGCCCATGCAGCGCACGGTGTCGATGCGGCCGTGCAGGTCGATGGTGCCCCGGCTGCCCGCGGCTTCGTGCAGCCCGTCGACGTTCTGCGTGAGCAGCAGGCCCACGCGCTCCGCGGCCTCGAGCCGCGCAAGTGCACGGTGCGCCGCGCCCGGACGCGCGCCGGCCATGGTCGGCCAGCCGATCAGGCTGCGCGCCCAGTAGCGGCGGCGCGTGGATTCCTCGCCCATGAAGGCCTGGTAGGTGACGGGCGACGGGCGCTTCCAGTCGCCCTTCGCGTCGCGGTAGTCGGGGATGCCCGATTCGGTGCTGCAGCCCGCGCCGGTGAGCACGAAGAGCCTCGGGTGGCAATGGGCGAAGTCGGCGAGCGCGTCGGCGGTGGCAGTCATGCCCGGAGCATACGGCGGCAGCGCGCTTCGTGCCGTCGCCGCCCGCCTTGCCCGATCAGGCTTCGGGCGCGATCGCCTCGGCGTATTCGTAGAGGGCGCCCAGGATTTCCTCGCCGCGCTCGTCCGCCGTCTCGGAAAGCGCATCGACTTCGGCGAACAGCGCCTCGATGGTGCGCGCGCCGCCCTCGCCCTTGAAGAGCCGCGCCGCGCGCAGCGATTCCCAGCGCTCGGTCTCCTCCTCGCTCAGCAGCTCGGGCCAGTTGCGCGCGCGGTAGCGGAACACGATCTCGTCGAGTCGCGCGTCGTCGAAGCCGGTGCGGTCCTTCGCGAGTTCCTCGGGCGAGAGCGCGCGCAGCTGGTTCAGGCGGCGGCGGTCGGCGTTGCCGACGAAGCCGCCGTAGAGATCCTCGTCCACGTCGGGCGTCGCCTCCTGCGGCCGCGCATACACCTGCGACCAGATCGCGCTCATGTCGGGCAGGTCGCGCGCGATGGCCGCGTGGCGCATGGCGGTATCGAGATCGACGCCCCAGCGCTCGGCCATGGCCGGCGCGAGCGTGCGCAGGTTGCCCACGACCATCGGCGACTTGTTGAGGTGCACGCCCTTCACCGGCAGGCGCACCACGCCTTCGGGCAAATCGGCCGAGCGCGTGAACAGGCGCAGCCGCAGCGTCTCGACGTCGAGGTCGCGCAGCTCGCTCGGATCATGGGCGAGGTCCCATGCGATCAATTCGTTCTTGTTGGTCGGATGGCTCGCGAGCGGCCACATCACGCCAAGGCAGCCGCGCTCGGCCGGGAACATGCCCGACACGTGCAGGAACGGCCTGGCGGTCTCGCGCACGGCCGGCAGGCCGAGTTCGGCGGCCACGCGGTCCTTCTTGTGCAGGCCGAGGGCGAACTCGAAGAGGCGCGGCTGCCGGTCGCGGATGAGCCGCGCCAGGGCGATGGTGGCGCGCACGTCGGACAGCGCATCGTGCGCCGACTCGTGCAGCAGGCCGTTGGCGCGCGCGAGGTCCTCGAGCTTGAAGCTGGGCTTGCCGTCTTCCTTCACCGGCCACTCGATACCGTCGGGCCGCAGCGCGTAGGTCAGGCGCACCACGTCGAGCAGGTCCCAGCGCCCGCAGTCGTTCTGCCATTCGCGCGCATAGGGATCGATCAGGTTGCGCCAGAACAGGAAGCGCGTGACCTCGTCGTCGAAGCGGATGGTGTTGTAGCCCACGCCGATGGTGCCGGGCTGCGAGAAGGCCTTCTCGATCTGGGCGGCGAAAGCGTGCTCGGGGATGCCGCGCTCCAGGCAGAGCTGCGGCGTGATGCCGGTGATCAGGCAGGCCTCGGGGCTCGGCAGGTAGTCGGGCGCGGGCTTGCAGTAGATCATCAGCGGCTCGCCGATCTCGTTGAGCGCCGCGTCGGTGCGGATGGCGGCGAACTGCGAGGGCCGGTCGCGGCGCGGCACGGCGCCGAAGGTTTCGTAGTCGTGCCAGAGGAAGGTTTGAGCAGTCATGGGTTGGGAAGGATACGGGAGCGGGAGCGGGTACCGGACGCAGAGGGCGCGAAGGTTTCGCAGAGGACGCGAAAGAAGACAGATCGAATGAGAAAAGATCCGGGTCCTGAAACCTGTTCTGGATTTTTTTGCGTCCTTCGCGCAACCTTCGCGTCCTCTGCGTCCGGAAGCCCGAATTCAAAGCAGCGGCGAAGACAAGCGAGCGATCGAATCCCCCAACCTGCGCCAGAAGCTCTGCGGCCGGTTGGCGCGCACCGCGCCGGCGCTGTGCAGGTCGGTTTCGAACTGCGCCGCCAGCGGCCGCGCCAGCTCGGGGCCGTAGACCACGGCGCAGACCTCGAAGTTGAGGCGGAAGCTGCGGTTGTCGAAGTTCGCGGTGCCGATCATCGCGCATTGGTCGTCGACCACCAGCGTCTTGGAATGCAGCATGCGCGCCTCGTACTCCCAGACCTTCACGCCGGCGGCGATCAGCTCGTCGTAATACGAGCGCGCGGCCGCGCTCACGATCGCCGAGTCGCTGCGCCGCGGCACCAGCAGGCGCACGTCGACGCCGCGCAGCGCCGCGCTCGTGAGCGCCATGAGCGCGGGCTCGCCGGGCACGAAATAAGGCGTGGTGAGCCAGGCACGGTGCGTGGCCGAATGGATCGCGGCGACGTGAATGCGGTGGATCGGCTCGAGCATGTTGTCGGGCCCGCTGGTGACGATCTGCACCGGGATGTCGCCGGCCTCGAGCTGCGGCAGCATCGCGGCGAGCGTGGCATCCATGCCGCGAGGGTCCTCGCCGGTGGCGTAGGTCCAGTCCTCGAGGAAGGTGGTCTGCAGCCAGCGCACGGCGCTGCCTTCGATGCGCAGGTGCACGTCGTGGTAGGCGTCGGGGCGGGTGCGCTTGTCTTCCTCGTCGGTGATGTTGACGCCGCCTGTGAAGCCCACGCGGCCGTCGCAGACCACGATCTTGCGGTGGGTGCGGTAGTTGGTGACCGGCCGCAGGCGCCGACCCACCTTGGTGTCATGGAACAGCGCCACCTTCACGCCCGCCTCCAGCAGCGGCGCCATGAACTTGCGGCCGATGCGCTTGGAGCCCAGCGCGTCGATCAGCAGCCGCACCGCGACGCCATCGCGCGCCCGCTCGACCAGCAGATCGCGCAGCGCGGTGCCGATGCGGTCGGGCTCGAAGATGTAGTACTCGAGATGGATGTGGTCGCGCGCGGCGCGCACGGCCTCGAAGATGGCGTCGAAGGTGCGCGCACCGCCCGAGAGCAGTTCCACCCCGGTGGCGCTCGACACCGGCAGCCCGCAGGCGGCCGTGCCCAGCCGCGCCATCTGCTGCAGCGCGGGCGGCGCTTTCTGCGCCGCGTCGCGCAGCAGCGCCACGTCGGCCTGCGCATGCGCGGCGGCACGGCTGCGCAGCCGCTTGATGCGCTGCTTGCGCAGCCGCTGCGGGCCGAGGAAGTAGTAGACGACGAAGCCCGCGAACGGCAGCAGCGCCAGCGACAGGATCCAGCTCATCGTCGAGACCGGCGCACGCTTCTGCATCACGATCCAGACCGAGAGGACGGCGATGTAGCCGCTCCACGCGAGGGAGAGGCCGGTTTTCCATTCCTGGCTGAGTTCGGGGAGGATCAAGGCGAAGCGAAACAGTCGTCGATTTTTCGACCGGCAAAAAAAAGCCGGCAGCGAATGCTACCGGCCTTTGACTTCATTCCGGGGATGCCGCGGAACCGGCTTTGCCGGGCCGCAGGCATCGCCCCCGGAAGGGGGTTGGCGCAGCGACACGAAGTGCGCGCAGCCCGGGGGAGAGCCAATCAACCTGCCGCCGCTTCCTCGGCTTCGGGCTTGGACTTGCCCTCCTTCTTCGGCAGCGGCTGGATGTCGAGCAGCACTTCGTCCTTGTCGTCGAGGTCGACCTCGAGGCGCCCGCCGTCGGTCAGGCGGCCGAACAGCAGCTCGTCGGCCAGTGCACGACGGATCGTGTCCTGGATCAGGCGCTGCATCGGACGCGCGCCCATCAGCGGATCGAAGCCCTTCTTCGCCAAGTGCTTGCGCAGCTTGTCGGTGAAGGTGACCTCGACCTTCTTCTCGGCCAGCTGCGTTTCGAGCTGCAGCAGGAACTTGTCGACCACGCGCAGGATGATCTGCTCGTCGAGCGCCTTGAAGTTGACGATGGCATCCAGCCGGTTGCGGAATTCAGGCGTGAACAGGCGCTTGATGTCGCCCATTTCGTCGCCCGCCTGCCGCGCGTTCGTGAAGCCGATGGTCGCCTTGTTCATGGTCTCGGCACCCGCGTTCGTCGTCATGATGATGATGACGTTGCGGAAGTCGGCCTTGCGCCCGTTGTTGTCCGTCAGCGTGCCGTGGTCCATGACCTGCAGCAGCACGTTGAAGATGTCGGGGTGTGCCTTCTCGATCTCGTCGAGCAGCAGCACCGCATGCGGCTTCTTCGTGACGGCCTCGGTCAGCAGGCCGCCCTGGTCGAAGCCGACGTAGCCCGGAGGCGCGCCGATCAGGCGGCTCACCGCATGGCGCTCCATGTACTCCGACATGTCGAAGCGGATCAGCTCGATGCCCATGATGTAGGCGAGCTGCTTCGCGGCCTCGGTCTTGCCCACGCCCGTGGGACCGGAGAACAGGAACGAGCCGATCGGCTTGTCGCCCTTGCCCAAGCCGGAACGCGCCATCTTGACGGCCGAGGCGAGCACCTCGAGCGCCTTGTCCTGGCCGAACACCACGCTCTTGAGGTCGCGCTCGATCGTCTGCAGCTTGCTGCGGTCGTCGTTGCTGACGTTGGCCGGGGGAATGCGCGCGATCTTCGCCACGATGTCCTCGACCTCGGTCTTGCTGATGGTCTTCTTGCGCTTGCTCGCGGGCAGGATGCGCTGCGCGGCGCCAGCCTCGTCGATCACGTCGATGGCCTTGTCGGGCAGGTGACGGTCGTTGATGTACTTCGCGCTCAGCTCGGCCGCGGCCTGCAGCGCCGCCACCGCGTACTTGACGCCATGGTGCTCTTCGAAGCGCGACTTCAGTCCCTTGAGGATGTCGACGGTTTCCTGCACCGTCGGCTCGACCACGTCGACCTTCTGGAACCGGCGCGACAGAGCCGCATCCTTCTCGAAGATGCCGCGGTATTCGCTGAAGGTGGTGGCGCCGATGCACTTGAGCTGGCCGCTCGAGAGCGCCGGCTTGAGCAGGTTCGACGCATCGAGCGTGCCGCCCGAAGCCGCGCCCGCACCGATCAGCGTGTGGATCTCGTCGATGAACAGGATCGCGTTCGGCTTGTCCTTGAGCGACTTGAGCACGCCCTTCAGGCGCTGCTCGAAATCGCCGCGGTACTTGGTGCCCGCGAGCAGCGCGCCCATGTCGAGCGAGAACACGTTCGACTCGGCGAGGATCTCGGGCACGTCGCCCTGCGTGATGCGCCATGCGAGGCCTTCCGCGATCGCGGTCTTGCCCACGCCGGCCTCGCCGACGAGCAGCGGGTTGTTCTTGCGCCGGCGGCACAGGATCTGGATCACGCGCTCGACCTCGTACTCGCGGCCGATCAGCGGATCGATCTTGCCGTCCTTGGCCATCTGGTTGAGGTTCTGCGTGAACTGCTCGAGCGGCGACGCCTTCTCGTTCTTTTCGCCGCCGCCCTCCTCGCCCTCGCTCGAAGGCGCATCGCCGCTGCCCTTGACGGCTTCCGGCGGATCGCTCTTCTTGATGCCGTGGGCGATGAAGTTCACCACATCGAGGCGCGTGACGCCTTGCTGGTGGAGGTAGTACACCGCATGCGAATCCTTCTCGCCGAAGATCGCAACCAGCACGTTGGCGCCGGTGACTTCCTTCTTGCCGTTGCCGGTGGACTGCACATGCATGATGGCGCGCTGGATCACGCGCTGGAAGCCCAGCGTGGGCTGGGTGTCGACATCGTCGGTACCCGCCACCTGTGGCGTGTTGTCCTTGATGAAGTTGGTGAGCGACGCACGCAGGTCGTCGACGTTGGCCGAGCAGGCGCGCAGGACCTCTGCGGCGCTCGGGTTGTCCAGCAAAGCGAGCAGCAGATGTTCCACGGTGATGAACTCGTGGCGCTGCTGCCGGGCCTCGACGAAGGCCATGTGCAAGCTGACTTCCAGTTCCTGGGCAATCATGTGATTTCCTTTTGCCTTGCTGTAAATAAGTTCTCAGATGGGTTGGAGCTTGCGCAATTCAACTGGTTCACGCAACCGGCTCGCTCACGCACTGGAGCGGATGCCCGGCCTGATGCGCGGCCTCCATCACCTGGTTGACCTTGGTGGCCGCAAGATCGCGGGAATAAACCCCACAAACGCCGCGGCCATCAAGATGGATCTTGAGCATGATCTGGGTCGCGGTTTCGCGATCCTTGTTGAAATATTCCTGCAATACGACGACGACGAACTCCATGGGCGTGTAGTCGTCGTTCAGCATCACCACCTGGTACATCTGCGGCGGCGCGGTTTTCTGCGGCCGCCGCTCCAGAACGACCGAATCTCCGTCGTCCCCGGCCGGTTTCTGGGCCGGCGGAGTCGGGGGAGTCTTGGGAATTCTCGTTGCCATAAAAAAGATTCTATAGAGCGTGCAAGCACCGTGCCGGCGCAGGAAGACTTGGTGGCTTGTATTCGACAAATCAAGGGGCTTGCGTCTGGGGTGACAGCAAAAAATACCCCGGGAATTTCCGCCCTGTCGCCAGTGCCGACGACCTAAATATTACGCAGCACCGCCGCTGGAGCAAGGTGTTCCGGAGGTGTTGCAATTCCGCCGAAACGCTGCCGTCGCCGCTTCCGAAAAAGAAGAAAAGCCCCCAGGACCGGAACGATCCTGAGGGCTCGTTTTTCGGGCGCCCGGAGGCGCCGAAACGCGACTGCTCGCGCAATTACATGTTGTCGATCATCACCTGGCCGAACCCGGAGCAGCTCACCTGCGTGGCACCGTCCATCAGACGGGCGAAGTCGTAGGTGACCTTCTTGCTGGCGATCGACTTTTCCATCGAGCTGATGATCAGGTCGGCGGCTTCCTTCCAGCCCATGTGGCGCAGCATCATCTCGGCCGAGAGGATTTCGGAACCGGGGTTCACGTAGTCCTTGCCGGCGTACTTGGGCGCCGTGCCGTGGGTGGCCTCGAACATCGCGACGGTGTCGCTCAGGTTCGCGCCCGGGGCGATGCCGATGCCGCCGACCTGCGCGGCCAGGGCGTCGGACACGTAGTCGCCGTTGAGGTTCAGCGTGGCAATCACGCTGTACTCGGCGGGACGCAGCAGGATCTGCTGCAGGAACGCGTCGGCGATGCTGTCCTTGACGGTGATTTCCTTGCCCGTCTTGGGGTTCTTGAACTTCATCCAGGGACCGCCGTCGATCAGCTCGGCGCCGAATTCCTTCGCCGCGAGGTTGTAGCCCCAGTCACGGAAGCCGCCTTCGGTGAACTTCATGATGTTGCCCTTGTGGACCAGGGTCACGCTGGGCTTGTCGTTGTCGACCGCGTACTGCAGCGCCTTGCGCACCAGGCGCTCGGTGCCTTCCTTCGAAACCGGCTTCACGCCGATGCCGGAGGTGTTGGGGAAGCGGATCTTCTTGACGCCCATCTCGTCCTGCAGGAACTTGATGAGCTTCTTGGCCTTGTCGCTCTCGGCTTCGAACTCGATGCCGGCGTAGATGTCTTCCGAGTTCTCGCGGAAGATGACCATGTTGGTCTTGTGCGGCTCGCGCACCGGGCTGGGCACGCCCTCGAAGTACTGGATGGGACGCAGGCAGACGTAGAGGTCGAGCTCCTGGCGCAGCGCCACGTTCAGCGAACGGATGCCGCCGCCCACGGGCGTGGTCAGCGGACCCTTGATGGAGACCACGTAGTCGCGCACCGCGTGCAGGGTTTCCTCGGGCAGCCAGACGTCGGGGCCGTAGACCTTGGTCGACTTCTCGCCGGCGTAGACCTCCATCCAGTGGATCTTGCGCTTGCCGCCGTAGGCCTTGGCCACCGCAGCATCCACCACCTTGAGCATCACCGGGGTGATGTCCAGACCCGTGCCGTCGCCTTCGATGAAAGGAATGATCGGCTGCTCAGGCACATTGAGCGAGTTGTCGGCGTTGACCGTGATCTTCTGGCCTTCGGCCGGGACTTTGATGTGCTGGTAGCTGGACATGAGTGGGAATGACTCCGGGAGTGACGTAATTCGGACGACTGTCTGCGAATTCAGACAGCGATGGCAATCGCTGTACAGCCCGCGAACAAATCGCTGTACATTTTAGACGCAACCCTTCAGCAGGCGTTTGTCAACCCAAGGGACCACGGTCTCGTTAGTGGCAAACCTTCTGCTCGCCGGGAGGCGTTTCCAACCAATTCTCGAATAGAGGAATCAACAATGAGCAAACTTCTCGCAGTCATGATCGCTGGCCTGTTCGCCGCTGGCGCCTACGCCCAGAACCCCACCGGCACCACGCCCGAACAAGGGAACGCTACCAACAGCAAGCCGCAAGCCCGCGCTGAAGCCAAGAAGGAAGCCAAGCCCGCCGGCCAGGTGCCCGCTCCCGCTGGCGACATCGCCAAGACGCCCGAAGGCGGTGCCCTGGGTACCGACAAGGCTGCAGCTGCTGGCGAAAAGCGTGCCGAGACCCGCGATCAGCGTCGTCGCAACAAGGACGGCAGCGTGAAGCGCAAGTCGACCCAGGGCGGCACGCCCAAGTAAGCAAGGATTCATCCTTCGAGAAGAAGCGCTCCATGGGAGCGCTTTTTTTTCGTCCGCGGCCGCGGCATGACTGTCAACCGGAGCGCACGCCTGCGGCGTTGAAGCTGGGCCTTCCGTCGGGAGGTGATCCATACCCAACAATCTCAAAGGATGTCTCATGAACAAGCTGCTCGCAGCCCTCGTCGCCGGTCTCTTCGCAGCCGGCGCCTTCGCCCAGCAACCGGCACCCGCGCCGAAGGTGGAGGCCCCCGCCGCTGCGGTCCACAAGGCCAAGCCCAAGGCCAAGCACGCGGTGAAGAAGCACAAGGTCCGTCATGTCGCCAAGGCCCACACGGCGGCCGCCAAGAAGGTGTAAGCTTTCGAGCGCACCGGCAATGCCCGCATCAGCGGGCATTTTTATTGGCGCTTGCGCCCTGACCCGCCCCCAAGTGAGGCCCCGATGTTCCAGCGTTTCGCCGCCCTGCTTCTGCTTGCCGCCTTCGTCGCAGGCGGCGCACAGGCCCAGCAGCCACAACCCCAGACCGACCTGCCGCGCACCCAGTTGACGGTCGGGCTGTACAAGATCGATGCCCAGGTCGCGCAGACGCCGCGACAGCGCGAGATCGGTCTGATGTTCCGCAAGGAGATGCCCCAGGCCGAGGGAATGATCTTCGTGTTCGAGCAGCCGGCCACCCAGTGCTTCTGGATGCGCAACACGCTGCTGCCGCTGACCGCGGCCTTCGTGGCCGACGACGGCCGGATCGTCAACTTGGTGGACATGCAGCCGATGACCGAGAACTCGCACTGCTCCGAGGAGCCGGTGCGCTACGTGCTCGAGATGAACCAGGGCTGGTTCGCCAAGAAGAACATCAAGAAGGGCGCCAAGCTCGGCGGCGAGCTGTTCGCCGCCGGCCGGCGCTGATCGGGATCGGGACGGACAGCCGAACGCAGAAGAAAGACAAAAGCGCGCAGAAGTCGCAAAAGAATCCCAATCAAAATTTTTGGTTTTCCTTTCGCGCCCTTCGCGAAACCTTCGCGTCCTCTGCGTCCGGCTGCCCGTATTCAGCTCAGCCGAAGTTCTTCGCCGCGAAGTCCCAGTTGACCAGCTTCGCGAGGAAGGTCTCGACGAACTTCGGGCGCAGGTTGCGGTAGTCGATGTAGTAGGCGTGCTCCCAGACGTCCACCGTGAGCACCGGCGTGTCGCCGGTCGTCAGCGGCGTGCCCGCAGCGCCCATGTTCACGATGTCGAGCGAGCCGTCGGCCTTCTTCACCAGCCAGGTCCAGCCCGAGCCGAAGTTGCCCACGGCCGACTTCACGAACGCTTCCTTGAAGGCGTCGTAGCTGCCCCACTTGGCATCGATCGCCTTGGCCAGCGCGCCCGTGGGCGTGCCGCCGCCCTGGGGCTTCATGCAGTTCCAGAAGAAGGTGTGGTTCCAGATCTGCGCGGCGTTGTTGTAGATGCCGCCGCTGGACTTCTTGACGATCTCCTCGAGCGTCATCGACTCGAACTCGGTGCCCTTCTGCAGGTTGTTGAGGTTCACCACATAGGCGTTGTGGTGCTTGCCGTAGTGGTACTCGAGGGTCTCCTTCGAGTATTCGGGCGCCAGGGCGTCGAGGGCGTAAGGCAGGGGTGGGAGCACATGTTCCATGGTTTTTCTCGTGGGTTGGTTGTGGGGAATCGGGGATTCTAGGAAGTAATGCCCGTCATGGCGTCGGACGCGTTCCCGTTCTGCCGGCTGCCACCATCAGGTCGACGGCGCCATCGGAGAGCCGTGCGACCACGGCGTCGCCGGGCTGGAGCTTCTTCGCGCTGACGATCGCGCGGCCGTCGGCGTCGCTGAGCCAGGCATAGCCGCGCTGCAGCACCAGCGCGGGATCGAGCAGCCGAAGCCGCAGCGCCACGCGCTCGAGCCGCTCGCGCCGCTGCGCCAGCGTGCGCGCGAGCTTCAGCGGAAAGTCGGCCGCGATCGCCCGCGGCGCATGCCCCAGGCGCTCCACCCGTGACTGCACCGCATAGCGCAGGCGCTGCGAGTGATGCGCGAGCCGCAGTTGCTGGCGCGCCACCAGCGCCGACGGCCGTCCGAGCCGCCCCGCCGCCTGGTCCAGCCGCTGTCCGAGCGCGTCCAGCCGCGCGCCGAGCGCATCGTCGAGGCGCCCGTTCAGCAGGTCGATCGCGCCGAGCCACACGGATTGCGGCGCGCTGACGAGTTCCGCCGCGGCGGTCGGCGTGGGCGCGCGCAGGTCGGCGCAGAAGTCGGCGATGGTGAAGTCGGTCTCATGGCCCACGCCGCAGACCACCGGCACCGGGCTCTGGACGATGGTGCGCGCCAGCGTCTCGTCGTTGAAGGCCCAGAGGTCTTCGATCGAGCCGCCGCCGCGCACCAGCAGGATCGCATCGACCGCGGGCGTCAGCGCGTACAAAGATTGCAGCGCGCGCACGAGTTCCGCCGGTGCGCCCGCGCCCTGCACCGCCGCGGGCGCAAGCACCACGGGGATGTGCGGCACGCGGCGGCGCAGTGCCGTGACCACGTCGTGCAGCGCCGCGGCACCGAGCGAGGTCACGAGTCCGATCGCGCGGGGCATCACCGGCAGCGCGCGCTTGCGCGCCACGTCGAACAACCCCTCGGCTTCGAGCCGCGCCTTGCGCTGCAGGAACTGTTCGAACAGCGCGCCCTGCCCCGCGCGCTGCAGGCTCTCGACCACGAGCTGCAGGTCGCCGCGCGGTTCATAGACGGCCAGCCGCCCGCGCACCTCGACCTGGTCGCCGTCGCGCGGCGAGAAATCGAGCAGGCCGGCCGCGCGCCGGAACATGGCGCAGCGCAGCTGCCCCGATTCGTCCTTCAGCGCGAAATAGCAATGCCCGCTGGAGGCGCGCGAAAAACCGGAGATCTCGCCGCGGACGGCGACCGGGTTGAAGCGCGCGTCGAGCGCATCCGCCACCGCGCGGCACAGCGCGCCGACGGCCCAGATCCGCGGCCCTGGCGCCGCGCCGGGCTCACGCCAGCTCACGACGCGCGGGAGTGGCGGGCCGCCACTCTTCCACAGTGGCCCACCGCGCCGCAGCACGCGGCGCACGACGGTAAACAAAAGCACGGTTTGTCGTGCAAGCCCTTGATTTCATTGGAAAAAGCGGTGCTCAAAATTCAATCGATCTAATGGAAGGCCCGTCCCATGCGGGTCCGGGCGAGTTGCGCAACGGGTTAGTCACAAAGTTATCCACAGAATCTGTGCGTCTTCGCTTACAGGCAACACACCGCGTGGCGAGGGGTGCGCTCGGTGGATAATCGCCGCGCATTTGCAGTCTACGGGCCGGAGGAATTTCTTGTTTTCCATCATTGTTGCCGCGGGCTGGCCGATCTGGCCGCTGCTCGCCTGTTCGGTCATCGCGCTCGCGCTCGTCATCGAACGTTTTGTCAGCCTGAAGACCGTCAAGGTCCTGCCGCCCAAACTGCTCGACGAGGCCATCACGGTCTCGCACGGTGCCGTGCCGGGCCCCGAGGTGGTGACCAAGCTCGAGCGCAACTCGATGCTCGGCCAGGTGCTGGCTTCCGGCCTGCGCGCGCTCAATGCCAACCCGCTGTGCACCGAGGACGACCTGCGCGCGGCGATGGAAGCCTCCGGCCGCACCGTCGCGCACAAGCTGGAACGCTATCTCCCGGCGCTGGCCACCATCGCGTCGGCGGCGCCGCTGCTCGGCCTCCTGGGCACGGTCATCGGCATGATCGAGATCTTCGGCTCCCAGTCGCCCGGCAGCGGCGCGGTGGGTTCTGGCAATCCCGCCCAGCTTGCGCACGGCATCTCGATCGCGCTCTACAACACGGCCTTCGGCCTGATCGTCGCGATCCCGACGCTGATCTTCTGGCGTTATTTCCGCAGCCGGGTCGACGAATACCTGCTGCACCTCGAACTCTCGGGCGAACGCTTCGCGCGCCACCTCAGCGCACTGCGCAAATGAGCCGCCGCGCCCGCATGCAGTTTCGCCACGGCGCGCGCGACGAGCCGGAGATCAACCTGATCCCGTTCATCGACGTGCTGCTGGTCATCCTGATCTTCCTGATGCTGTCGACCACCTACAGCAAGTTCACGGAGATGCAGCTGCGCCTGCCGACGGCCGACGTCGATGCGCAGCGCGACTATCCCAAGGAAGTGATCGTCGGGGTGTCCGCCGACGGGCGCTACACGGTCAACAAGACCCCCGTGGCGGAGCGCAGCGTGGACGCGGTGGCGGCAGCGCTGGCATCGGCCGCCACCGGTGGCAAGGACAGCGTGGTCATCATCAGCGCCGACGCCACCAGCCCGCACCAGTCGGTGATCACGGTGATGGAAGCCGCGCGCCGCGCGGGCCTGGTGCAGATCACCTTCGCAGCCCAGTCGACGGCGAATCCGCACTAGATGAACGGCTCCTGCAGCGCCTCCTTCGAACGCGCGATGCCCATTCGGCCGGGCTGCGCCGGTCTCGCGGGCACGCCCGAAGGCAGCGCGCCCCCGCGAGGAAGCTGAATGAAGCTGCAGCAGGCGTGGCTGCACCGCGGCGCACTGGCCTGCCTGCTGTGGCCGCTGTCGCTCCTGTATGCGGCGCTCTTCGCGCTGCGACGCTGGCTCTACCGGCGCGGCTGGCGCCGCACCGAACGCGTCGGCGTGCCGGTGATCGTGGTCGGCAACGTGATTGCCGGCGGCGCCGGCAAGACCCCGGTGGTGATGGCGGTGGTGCGGCATCTGCGGGACCGCGGCCTGCGGGTCGGCGTGGTGTCCCGCGGCTATGGCCGCCGCACGGACGATTGCCGCGAGGTGCGCGAGGACAGCGCGCCCGAGGACGTGGGCGACGAACCGGCCCTGATCCGACGCGCGACCGGAGCGCCCGTGTTCGTGGCGCGGCGCCGCATCGAAGCGGCACGCGCCCTGCTGGCGCGGCATCCGGCCACGCAGGTGATCGTGAGCGACGACGGCCTGCAGCACCTCGCGCTGGCGCGCGACATCGAGATCTGCGTGTTCGACGACCGCGGCGTCGGCAACGGCTGGCGGCTGCCCGCGGGGCCGCTGCGCGAGCGCTGGCCGCGGCCCTGCGACCTGGTGCTCCACAGCGGCAGCCGGCCGGCCTTCGAGGGCGGCTACACCGCCACGCGCGCACTGGCGCCGGAGGCGGTGGCGCGCGACGGCACCCGCGTTCCGCTCGAGACGCTCGCGACCCGGCCGGTGGTTGCGCTCGCCGCCATCGCGCGGCCCGAGGCCTTCTTCGAGATGCTGCGCGCGCGCGGGCTCACGCTTTCGGCCACGATCGCGCTGCCGGATCACCACGATTTCGAGAACTGGGAGCGGCCCGCCGCCGACGGTCAGCGACTGCTCTGCACCGAGAAGGATGCGGTCAAGCTCTGGCGCAAGGCGCCCGACGCCCTGGCGGTGCCGCTCGACTTCATGCCTTCTCCAGCCTTCTTCGCCGCGCTCGACGCGAAGCTATCATCGCTCGATGGACACCAAGCTGCTTGAACTGCTCGTCTGCCCCGTCACCAAGGGCCCGTTGACCTGGAACGCCGAGAAGCAGGAGCTCTGCTCGCGCAGCGCGCGGCTCGCGTATCCGGTGCGCGACGGCATCCCGGTGCTGCTGGAGAACGAGGCGCGCACGCTGTCCGACGAAGAGCTGGGGCTGTGAGCTTCACCGTCCTGGTACCCGCCCGGCTGGCTTCGACGCGGCTGCCCGACAAGCCGCTGGCGGACATCGCCGGCCTGCCGATGGTGGTGCGCGTGGCGATGCGCGCGGGCCGGTCCGGCGCGTCGCGCGTCGTGGTCGCGGCGGACCATGCGTCGATCGTCGATGCCTGCCGCGCGCATGGCATCGAGGCCGTCCTCACCCGGCAGGACCATCCGAGCGGCAGCGACCGCCTCGCCGAAGCCTGCGAGCAGCTGGCGCTCGACGGCGACGACATCGTCGTCAACGTGCAGGGCGACGAGCCGCTGATCGACCCCGCGCTGATCGACGCCGTGGCAGCCACGCTGGCCGCGAAGCCCTCGGCGGCGATGAGCACCGCCGTGCACGCGATCGATTCGCTCGCCGACTTCATGAACCCCAACGTGGTGAAAGCCGTGCTCGACGCGGAGGGCCATGCGCTCTACTTCAGCCGCGCACCGATTCCGTGGTGGCGCGACGGTTCTTCGGGCGGCGCGGCGCCCACCGTGCTGCCTTCGCCGGCGCCGCTGCGCCACATCGGCATCTACGGCTATCGCGCCGGCTTCGTGCGGCGCTTTCCCGCGCTGCCCCCCGCGCCGGTCGAGGCCACCGAAGCGCTCGAACAACTGCGCGCGCTGTGGCACGGACACCGCATCGCCGTGCACGTCAGCCAGACGGCGCCGGGCCCCGGCGTCGACACGCCCGAAGACCTCGCCCGCGTGCGCGCGATCCTCGCGGCCGCTCCCGCCGACTGAGGCGCCGAGGCGCGCGCACCGAGGGCGGCGGCACGAATCGCGGGCGCCCTCGCATGCTATCCTCGAAGCAATTCCGCCTTGCGCGGCCACGAGGCCGTGGCAGGGTGCGACACAAAATCTAAGAACCGTCCGAGGACACCATGAGACTAATTTTGCTGGGCGCGCCCGGGGCGGGCAAAGGCACGCAAGCCACCTTCATCTGCCAGAAGTACGGCATTCCGCAGATCTCCACGGGCGACATGCTGCGCGCGGCGGTCAAGGCAGGCACGCCGCTCGGGCAGCAGGCCAAGGCGGTCATGGAATCGGGCGGGCTGGTGAGCGACGACCTGATCATCGACCTCGTGAAGGAACGCATCGCGCAATCGGACTGTGCCGGCGGCTTCCTGTTCGACGGCTTCCCACGCACCATTCCGCAGGCCGACGCCATGAAGGCAGCCGGCGTCAAGCTCGACTACGTGCTCGAGATCGACGTGCCGTTCAGCGACATCATCGAACGCATGAGCGGCCGGCGCTCGCACCCCGCGTCGGGCCGCACCTATCACCTGAAGTTCAACCCGCCCAAGGTCGAGGGCAAGGACGACGTGACGGGCGAAGACCTGATCCAGCGCAAGGACGACGAGGAAGAAACCGTGCGCAAGCGGCTCGAGGTCTACAGCCAGCAGACGCGTCCGCTGGTCGACTACTACTCCGCCTGGGCGAAGGCCGACCCCGCCAACGCGCCCAAGTACCGCGCCATCAAGGGCGTCGGCACCGTCGACGAAATCACCCAGCGCGCGCTGGCCGCCCTGAGCAGCTGAGCGCCGCGCGAGGCGCTGCCCTTCAGGCTGCGCCCTGCGCCTTCTTCTTCACCGCGAGCAATTCCAGCATCAGCGCGATCCGCGCCTTGACCGGCGTCAGGGCGCCGGCATCGCGCAGGCGGTCGTCGGGCCTCGGCAGGATGCGTCCGCTCGCGCAGCGCGTGGCGCGCAGCACCTCGATGCCGGCCTGCTGCGCGCGCAGCGCCGCGGCTTCGAGCGCATGGTGCACCGTGCCGTTGCCGGTGGCCGCCAGCACCAGGCCGCGCACCGGCGCCGCAGCACCCGACGCGCGCTCCTGAACCAGCAGATCGATCAGCGCGCCACTCGCGCCCGCATGGCTCATGACGACCTCGACGCGCGGCCAGCCCATGGCCGCGATCTCTGCCGCATCGAGCGCGAACGGCGCTCCGCTGCGAGGCCAATCCCGCAGGCGCCGCACCGCGCCCTCCTCCACGTAGCCGACCGGCCCGGCATCGCCCGAGGCGAAGGCGTCGGCACGGTAGGTATGCACCTTCTGCACGTCGGGCGCGCCATGGATCGTGCCGGCGCAGACCACCGTCACGCCGCCGGCGCCCGCCGTGGCCGCCACCGCCATCGCATCGCGCACGTTCTGAGGCCCGTCGGGCGACAGCGAACTCGCCGGGCGCATGGCGCAGGTCAGCACCACCGGCTTGGCGGGCGCAAGCACCGCGTGGAGGAAGTACGCCGTTTCCTCGATCGTGTCGGTGCCGTGGGTGATCACCACGCCTGCGACGTCGGCCTCCGACAGCAAGGCGGCGCAGCGCTGCGCCAGCTGCAGCCCGACGTCGAAGCCCATGTCCTTGCTGTCGAGCTGTGCCACCTGCTCCGCGGCGAGCGTGATGCCCTCGGGCGCCGCGATGCCGCCGAGCAGGTCCGCCACGGGGACTTCACCCGCGGTGTAGCCGATGTTGTCGCCGCTGCTCGCGGCCCGGCCCGCGATGGTGCCGCCCGTGCCCAGGACCACGACGCGCCGCGCAGCCGGTGGGATGAAATCGACCATGGGTTGCCAACTTTTAAAAACTGGTTAAAAATACAGGTACTGGATATTCAGCCAGTGCCGCAAGGAACCACTATGCAGTTCGCCGTGAAGCTTACCGCCCGCCAGCAGCAGATCCTCGATTTGATCCAGAGCGCCATCGCACGCACCGGCGCGCCGCCCACGCGGGCGGAGATCGCCAACGAGCTCGGGTTCAAGTCCGCCAACGCCGCCGAAGAGCACCTGCAGGCGCTCGCCCGCAAGGGCGTGATCGAACTCGTGAGCGGCACCTCGCGCGGCATCCGGCTGAAGGGCGATGCACTGCGCTCGCTCAACGAAACGCGCCACCGCGAAGGCGCGCAGTTCTCGCTCTCGCTGCCCGGCATGGCGCAGCTCGCGCTGCCGCTCATCGGCCGCGTGGCTGCGGGTTCGCCGATCCTCGCGCAGGAGCATGTCGACCAGACCTACTACGTCGAGAACACGCTGTTCCAGCAGCAGCCCGACTATCTGCTCAAGGTGCGCGGCATGTCGATGCGCGACGCCGGCATCATGGATGGCGACCTGCTCGCGGTCCAGGCCACCAAGGAGGCGCGCAACGGTCAGATCGTGGTGGCACGCCTCGGCGACGAAGTCACGGTCAAGCGCCTCAAGCGCAACAAGCAGGTCATCGAACTGCACGCCGAAAATCCGGACTACCCCACGATCATCGTCCAGCCCGGCGAGCCTTTCGAGATCGAAGGCCTCGCGGTCGGCCTCATCCGCAACACCATGCTGATGTAGCCCGGCCTCGGGCCGGCTGCGAGCAGCAGCACCACCCCATCCAGCCGCATCAGGTGGCGGGCGTATGGCACACACAGTGGCCATCACCCTGTTGCGTCCGGCGAAAGCAATCCTGCCTGTGTTCAACCTCAAACCTTCTTGGAGTTCACATGGGAATCGCCCTACTCGCTATCGTTGACCTTTGGATGCCGCTGCAATCGCTCGCCAGCCGCTTGCTGCCGGCGCGCGGCGCGCGCCAGCGCCAGGCGGGCAGCGCCTCCGCCGGCCTGCGCTACGTGGCGGTCCGCCCCGCCTGCACGGCGCGCAGCCATGGCCAGTCCACGCCGAAAGCAGCGCCCGCGGCCGCCCGCCCCCTGCGCGTGATCCGCGTGGTCGACGGCCACCAGGGCGAAAAGCGCAGCACCAACCGCATGGTGATTTCGGGCCGCATGGCCGACGTCTGTGCCGAACTCGACCGCCTCGCGGCCCTGGAAGCGATGGAAACGGTCGCTGCCACGCCGCAGTCCTCGCGCCTGCACTGAACCCGTATCGCCCGGTGACCAGAGCCCGGGACGGGTATCCAAACGTTCACACGCACGTCATGTCAATGCTGCGAGGCACAATGGCGTGCCATGAACATTGTGATCCTCGACGATTACCAGGACGCCGTGCGCAAGCTGCGCTGCGCCTCCAAGCTCGACGCGTATGCGGCCAAGGTCTATACCAACACGGTGAAGGGCATCGGCCAGCTTTCGGTCCGCCTGAAGGATGCCGACGTGATCGTGCTGATCCGGGAGCGCACCCACATTTCGCGCCAGCTGATCGAGAAGCTGCCCAAGCTCAAGCTCATTTCCCAGACGGGCCGCGTGGGCGGGCACATCGACGTCACCGCCTGCACGGAGCGCGGGGTGGCGGTGGCCGAGGGCACGGGCTCGCCGCAGGCGCCCGCCGAACTCACCTGGGCGCTGATCATGGCGGCCATGCGCCGGCTGCCGCAGTACATCAGCAATCTCAAGCACGGGGCCTGGCAGCAGTCGGGGCTCAAGTCGGCTTCGATGCCGCCCAATTTCGGACTTGGTTCGGTGCTCAAGGGCAAGACCCTCTGCATCTGGGGCTACGGCCGCATCGGGCAGCTGGTGGCGCGCTACGGACAGGCGTTCGGCATGCAGGTCGTGATCTGGGGCCGCGAGGCGAGCTGCGCCAAGGCGCGGTCCGACGGCTTCCAGGTGGCGCAGAACCGCCAGGAGTTCTTTGCCGCGGCCGACGTGCTGTCGGTGCACCTGCGGCTGAACGAGGAGACCACCGGCATCGTCACGCTCGAGGACCTCTCGCGCATGAAGCCGACCGCGCTCTTCGTCAACACCTCGCGCGCGGAGTTGGTCGAGGCCGATGCGCTGCTCGCGGCGCTCAACCGCGGCCGTCCGGGCCTGGCAGCGATCGACGTGTTCGAGAGCGAGCCGCCGCTGCAGGGCCATGCGCTGCTGCGGCTCGAAAACTGCATCTGCACGCCGCACATCGGCTATGTCGAGCAGGAGAGCTACGAGAGCTATTTCGGCCAGGCCTTCGACAACGTCGTGAGCTTCATCAAGGGCAATCCCACCAACATCGTGAACCCCGGCGCCCTGCAGGTTCGCCGGTGAACGCCGCCCCGCCCGGCAGAGCGGGAGCGACGCCATGAACCGCACCGCACCGCGCGGCGCGCTCTGGGCGCTGCTGGCGGGCAATTTCGTGATCGGCACGGGCGTGATGGCGGTGCCGGGCACGCTCAACGAGATCAGTACCTCGCTGGACGTCACCGTGGCGACGGCGGGCCAGCTGATCACCGCGGCGGCGATGGTGATGTGCCTTGGCGCGCCGCTGCTCGCGGCCGTGGTCGCGGGCTGGGACCGCCGCCTGCTGCTCACGCTCACGCTGGTCTGGTATGCCGCAGGGCATGCGCTGGCGGCGCTGATGCCGAGCTTCGCCGCCCTGCTCCCCGTGCGCATGCTCACCGTGGTGGCGCCCGCCATCTTCACCCCCCAGGCCGCGGCCTGCGCCGGCATGCTGGTGCCGCAGGAACACCGCGGACGCGCCGTGACCTTCGTCTTCCTCGGCTGGTCCGTGGCCTCGGTGCTGGGCCTGCCGATCGGCGCGCTGATCGGCGGACATCTGGGCTGGCGCACCGCCTTCGGGGCCATCGCGCTGCTGAGCCTCGCGAGCGCGGGCTGGGTCTGGCTGACCCTGCCGACCGGCATCCGGCCCGCGGCGCTCACGGCGGCCGCCTGGTCGCGCGTGCTGCGCAGCCCGGTGCTGATGGGCATCGTGTCGGTCACGGCCCTGCAGGGTTCGGGGCAGTTCGTGCTGTTCAGCTATTTCGGCCCGATCCTGAAGCGGGACTTCGGCGCCGACCCGGGCACGCTGAGCCTGATGTGGGCGCTGTTCGGGCTCTTCGGCCTCGCGGGCAACATGCTCGTGAGCCGCTTCATCGACCGCCTCGGCGCGGGCCGCATGGTGCTCGTGACGAGTTCGCTGATCGCGCTGAGCCTGCTGCTCTGGCCCTCGGCACACACGCTGCCGTGGCTGGCCGCGGTGCTCGTGCCCTGGGGCCTGGGCTGCTTCGCCGCCAATTCGGCGCAGCAGGCGCGGCTCGTGGGCCTCGCGCCCGCGCTCGCGCCGGGTTCGGTGGCGCTGAACAGCTCGGGCATCTACGTCGGCCAGGCGGTGGGCGCGGCGCTGGGCGGATGGCTGCTGGCCCACGATGCCTCGGCATGGATGAGCTTGGTCGGGCTGGCGCTGCTGCTCACGGCCATCAGCGTGAGCGTGGCCGTCGATCGCAGCCGCCGCCCCGCCTGACGCACCCGCGTAACACCTGCAGCGCCCGCGCGGCCCGTGCCTGCAAAATCGGGGGCTGCACCCGCCGCGGCGCGCCGCGGTGCCGTCCACGGGCCCCGCCCCCAACCAGCGAAAATCTTTCTGCAAATGACAGTGAACTACACCCGGATCGGCGTCGTCGGCGCCGGCGCCATGGGCCGAGGCATCGCCCAGATCGCGGCCCAGGCGGGCAGCGACGTGCTGCTGCTCGACAGCGTCGCAGGCGCCGCGGAACGCGGGCGCGAAGCGCTCGCAGCCCAATGGAACAAGCTGCACGAGAAGGGAAAGATCGACGCCGCTGCGCGCGATGCGCACATCGCACGCGTCAAAGCGGTCGATTCGATCGCCGCCCTCGCCGCCTGTGATCTCGTGATCGAAGCGGTGGTCGAAGACCTCGCGGTCAAGCGCCGCCTGTTCGGCGAGCTCGAATCGGTCGTGGCCCCCACGGCCACGCTCGCGACCAACACCTCCTCGCTCTCCGTCACCGCGATCGCGGCCGGACTCGCGCATCCGGAGCGCGTGGCGGGCTTCCACTTCTTCAACCCGGTGCCGCTGATGAAGGTGGTCGAGGTGGTGGCGGGCTTCAAGACTTCGGCCGAGACCTGCAAGCGGCTCGCGGGCTATGCCGCGCAGATGGGCCACAGCGCAGTGCAGGCGCAGGACACGCCCGGCTTCATCGTCAACCACGCGGGGCGCGGCTACGGCACCGAGGCGCTGCGCATCGTGAGCGAGGGCGTGGCCGACTTCGCGACGGTCGACCGCATCCTGAAGGACCAGGCGGGGTTCCGGCTCGGCCCCTTCGAGCTGATGGACCTGACCGCGCTCGACGTGTCGCATCCGGTGATGGAGTCGATCTATCACCAGTACTACGAGGAGCCGCGCTTCCGGCCGAGCGTGATCACCGCGCAGCGCCTCGCGGCCGGTGCGCTGGGGCGCAAGACCGGCGAGGGCTTCTACCGCTACCAGGACGGCGCGATGCAGCAGGCGCCCGAGGCGCCGCCGCCCACCGTGGGCACGCTGCCCGCGGTCTGGGTCTCGCCCCGTGCCGCCCGGCGCGCCGAACTGCTGCGCCAGGTGAACACGCTGGGCGCGCAGATCGACAGCGGCGCGTCGGCCGCGCCCGGTTCGCTGATCCTGGTGGCACCGCTCGGCTTCGACGTGACCACCATGGCCGCCGTCGAGCGCCTCGACGCCACGCGCACCGTCGGCATCGACATGCTGATCGACGATGCCGCCACCCGGCGCCGCGTGCTCGCCACCAATCCCGCGACCCGGCGCGACATGCGCGATGCGGCCCATGCCCTCTTCGCGCGCGACGGCAAGGCCGTGAGCGTGATCCGCGACAGCGGTGGCTTCGTCACGCAGCGCGTGGTCGGCACCATCGTGAACATCGCCGCCGACATGTGCCAGCAGCGCGTGTGCTCGCCGGCCGATCTCGAGACCGCAGTGCAGCTGGGCCTCGGCTATCCGCGCGGGCCGCTCGCCATGGGCAACCTGCACGGGCCAACCAACATGCTCGAAGTGCTGTTCAACCTGCAGACGGTCTACGGCGACCCACGCTATCGCCCGAGCCCGTGGCTGCGCCGGCGCGGCGCGCTCGGCCTGAGCCTGCTGCACGAAGAAGAGTAGCCCCACCCATTCCCCAACCACCGATGAAAGCATCACAGCCATGACCGCCGAACTGAAGAGCACCAGCGAGGGACGCACCATGGTGCTGACCATCGCCAATCCGACCCAGCGCAATGCGCTGAGCCCCGAGATCTACGCCGCGGGCATCGAGGCGCTCAACGGCGCCGAGAGCAGCCACGAGGTCCGCAGCGTCGTCATCGTGGGCCAGGGCGCCTGGTTCTGCGCCGGCGGTTCGCTGCAGCGGCTGGCCGACAACCGCCAGCGCGATCCTTCGGTGCAGGCCGAAAGCATCGAGGGCCTGCACAACTGGATCGACTCGATCCGCGCCTTTCCCAAGCCGGTCATCGCCGCCATAGAGGGCGCGGCGGCGGGCGCGGGCTTCTCGCTCGCGCTGGCATGCGACTTCGTCGTGGCCGCGCGCGATGCGATCTTCGCGTCCTCGTACAGCAACGTGGCGCTGTCGCCGGTCGGCGGCCTGAGCTGGGAGCTGGGCCGGGCGCTGCCGCGCCAGCTCGCGAGCGAGTGGCTGATGGGCGGCGAACGCATCACGGCACCGCGGCTGCATGCCGCCGGCCTGGTGAACGAACTCACCGAGAACGGCCAGGCGCTCGCGGGCGCACTGGCGCTCGCGGGCCGGCTCAACGCGCATGCACCCAATGCGCTCGCGAGCATCAAGGAACTGCTGACGGAGTCGCGCGGCGCCACCTACGCATCGCAGCTTTCGCAGGAGCGCGATCACTTCGTGCGCAACCTGCATCATCCGAACGCCGGCATCGGCATCGCCGCATTCCTCGAGAAGAAGCCGCCGCAATACGGCTAGCAGCGCGCCCCGTCGCTCCCGTGACACCTCCCAGCTTTTCAGTCGCCGACAGGACAGACCAATGGACGACCCCATTCTTACCATCGAAGAACGTGAAGCGATCAACAGTGGTCGCTGGTTCTCTTCCCTTTCGCCATCGCTACGGCACGACATTCTTCGATGCGCCTTCGTCAAACGCCACAAGGACGGCGACCTGATCTCCGCCCGGGGCGATCCGCCCGATCACTGGATCGCCTGCGCCAAGGGCGCGGTGCGCGTCAGTTCGACGGCGGTCTCGGGCAAGCAGGTGACGCTGACCTACGTGGAGCCGGGCATCTGGTTCGGCGACGTGGCGATGTTCGACGGGGACCGGCGCACGCACGACGCCTATGCGCATGGGGAGACCACCATCCTCTGCGTGGCGCGGGCCGATTTCCAGAAGATCCTCGCGACCCACGTCGAGCTGTACGAAGCGCTGATGCGGCTGCAGGCGCGGCGCATCCGCACGCTGTTCGGCCTGGTGGAGGACCTCAACACCCTGCCCCTGCGCGCGCGGCTCGCGAAGCAGCTCATCCATCTGGTGCGCAGCTACGGCGTGCCGAACCTGGAAGACGGCAGCCAGACGCGCATCGGCCTGCACCTGGCGCAGGAAGAGCTCGCGCAGCTGCTCGGCGCCTCGCGCCAGCGGGTCAACCAGGAGCTCAAGACCATGGAGCGCGAGGGCACGATCCGCATCGAACCGGCGGGCCTCGTGGTGCTGGATCGCGCGGCGCTGATGCGCATCTCGGAAGCAGATCACTGACATGAGCCAGGACTTCTCCAACTTCATCGGCACCCGTGCGGTCTCGTCGCAGCATGCCTTCGACGTCGAGGCGCTCTCCGCCTGGCTCGCGGCGCACCTCGAAGGCTTCGAGGGTCCGCTCTCGGTCGAGATGTTCAAGGGCGGCCAGTCGAACCCGACCTACAAGCTGGTCACGCCGAAGCAGAGCTACGTGATGCGCGCCAAGCCCGGCCCGGTCGCCAAGCTGCTGCCCTCGGCCCATGCGGTCGAGCGCGAGTTCAAGGTCATGCGCGGGCTGGCCGGCACCGACGTGCCGGTGCCGCGCATGCACTGCCTGTGCGAGGACGAGAGCGTCATCGGCCGCGCCTTCTACGTGATGGAGTTCATGCAGGGCCGCGTGCTCTGGGACCAGTCGCTGCCGGGCTTCAGCAACGCCGAACGCGCGGCCCATTACGACGAGATGAACCGCGTGATCGCCGCGCTGCACACGGTCGACTTCGCCGCGCGCGGCCTGGCCGACTACGGCAAGCCCGGCAACTACTTCGAGCGCCAGATCGGCCGCTGGAGCAAGCAGTACAAGGCCTCGGCCGACGGCGCCGGCGCGCTCTCGCAGCCGATCGAGGCGATGGAGCGGCTGATCGACTGGCTGCCCACGCACATGCCCGAGAGCGCGCGCGACGAGAGCAAGGTCTCGATCGTCCACGGCGACTACCGGCTCGACAACGTGATGTTCCACGCCACCGAGCCGCGCATCATCGCGGTGCTCGACTGGGAGCTCTCGACCCTCGGCCATCCGCTGGCCGACTTCAGCTACCACTGCATGTCGTGGCACATGCCGCCCACCACCGGCCGCGGCATCGGCGGCGTCGACGTGGCGGCGCTGGGCATTCCCACGGAGAGCGAATACATCCGCCGCTACTGCGAGCGCACGCGCATCAGCACGCCCGAAGCGCTGGCGCCGGACTGGAACTTCTACCAGGCCTACAACCTGTTCCGCATGGCCGCGATCCTGCAAGGCATTGCCAAGCGGGTCGAGGCCGGCACCGCATCGAGCGAGCAAGCCGTGGCTTCGGCCCGCGGTGCGCGCCCCATGGCCGACATGGCCTGGCAGTTTGCCCAAAAGGCGTAGCTGCCCTACCCCCACCAGGAGACAGACGATGGACTTCGATTACTCGGCAAAAACCAAGGAACTCCAGAAACGCGTCAGCGCGTTCATGGACGATCACATCTATCCTGCCGAAGCCGAGTATTCGGCCGAACTGGCCGCCAACACGGCCGCCGGCAAGCGCTGGACCGCGCTCGAGACGGTCGAGAAGCTCAAGAAGAAGGCCAAGGCCCAGGGGCTCTGGAACCTGTTCCTGCCGGTCGACAGCGCCGCCGCCTCGGGCTATGAAGGCGCGGGCCTCACGAACCAGGAGTACGCGCCGCTCGCCGAGATCATGGGACGCGTGCAGTGGGCTTCCGAAGTCTTCAATTGCTCGGCGCCCGACACCGGCAACATGGAGACCATCGCCCGCTACGGCTCCGAGGACATCAAGGCGCGCTGGCTCAAGCCGCTGCTCGAAGGCCAGATCCGCTCGGCCTTCGCGATGACCGAACCCGAGGTGGCGTCGAGCGACGCCACCAACATCTCGACCCGCATCGAGCGCCAGGGCGACGAGTACGTGATCAACGGTCACAAGTGGTGGATCTCGGGCGCGGCCGATCCGCGCTGCGCGGTCTTCATCACCATGGGCAAGAGCGACCCCGAGGCGCCGCGCCACTCGCAGCAGAGCATGGTGATCGTGCCGGCCGATGCCAAGGGCATCCGCATCGTGCGCCCGCTCAACGTGATGGGCTACGACGATGCGCCGCACGGCCACGTCGAGATGTATTTCGAGAACGTGCGCGTGCCGGTCGACAACATCCTGCTCGGCGAAGGCCGCGGCTTCGAGATCGCGCAGGGCCGCCTCGGCCCGGGACGCATCCACCACTGCATGCGCCTGATCGGCCTGGCCGAGCGTGCGCTCGAACTCATGTGCCGGCGCGCATCCTCGCGCGTGGCCTTCGGCAAGACCGTCGCCTCGCAGACGGTGACGCAGGAGCGCATCGCCGAGGCGCGCTGCAAGATCGACATGGCGCGCCTGCTCACGCTCAAGGCCGCATGGCTGATGGACGTGGCCGGCAACAAGGTCGCCAAGACCGACATCGCGATGATCAAGGTGGTGGCGCCGAGCATGGCCTGCCAGGTGATCGACTGGGCCATGCAGGCGCATGGCGGCGGTGGCATGTGCGACGACTTCCCGCTGGCCTACGCCTATGCCGGCGCGCGCACGCTGCGCTTCGCGGACGGCCCGGACGAAGTGCACCGCAACGCGATCGCGAAGTGGGAGCTCGGCAAGTATTCGGCCGCCGCCAAGACCGAAGCCGACATGCCGGTGACGCGCTTCTGATGCGCTGACGAACAACGCACCGCAAGGGCCGCGGCGATCCGATCGCCGCGGCCTTTCTTGTTTCGTCAGAGCTTCTTCTGCAGGAACACCGCGTGCCCGAAGGCCGGGTCGAGCTGGTAGTTCGCAAACCCCTCGCGCTCGTAGGCACGCAGGGCCGGCGCGTTGCCCGAGAGCACTTCGAGCGTGAGCTTGCACGCGCCGCGCCGGCGCGCCTCCTGCTCGACGCAGGCGAGCATCCGCTGCGCGACCCGCTGGCCGCGGTGGCTCGCCAGCACGACCACGTCGTGCACGTTGACGAGCGGCTTGCAGGCAAAGGTCGAAAAGCCCTCCATGCAGTTGACCAGCCCGACGGGCCGGTCGCCGTCGTAGGCGAGCACGCTGAAGGCCTGTGGCCGTGCCGCGAGCGCCGCCGGAAGGGCCGCGCGGACCTCGGCGTCGAGCGGCGTGCCGCCACCCGCGGGGTCGCGCGCATAGCCGTCGAGCAGTTCGACCAGCGCGGCCGCCTGCGCGGCATCGCGGTAGTCGGCGAGAACGACCCGCACCGTCGCCGTCATGGCGCCAGCGTGGCCGCCAGCTGCTGCGCGCAGGCCTCCGCCTGCTTCGCATCGCGCGCCTCGACCATCACGCGCACCAGCGGCTCGGTGCCGCTCGCGCGGATCAGCACGCGGCCGCCGTCGCCGAGCTCGGCTTCGATGCGCCGGGTCTCGCGGCTCAGGGCCTCGTTGCGCTGCCAGTCCTGGCCCGGCGTCAGGCGGACGTTGATCAGCGTCTGCGGGAACAGCGTGATGCCCGCAAGAAGCTCCGCCACCGTCTTGCCGCTGCGCACGCAGGCCTGCAGCACCTGCAGCGCGCTCACGATGCCGTCGCCGGTGGTGTGGCGGTCCAGTGCGAGCAGATGGCCCGACCCCTCCCCGCCGAGCAGCCAGCCGCGCCGGTCGAGCTCCTCGAGCACGTAGCGGTCGCCGACCTTGGCGCGAACGAACTCGATGCCTTGGCCGCGCAGCGCGACCTCGACGGCCTTGTTGGTCATGAGCGTGCCCACCACGCCCGCGGGCTTGTCGCCGCGTGCGATGCGCTCGGCGACCATGAGGTAGAGCAGTTCGTCGCCGTTGAAGAGGCGCCCGCTCGCGTCGACCAGCTGCAGGCGGTCGGCATCGCCGTCGAGCGCGATGCCGTAGTCGGCCTGCTGCGCCTTCACGGCTTCGACGAGCGCGGCGGGATGCGTCGCCCCCACGCCCTCATTGATGTTGAGCCCGTCGGGTGCGCAGCCGATGCTCTCGACCTCCGCGCCCAGTTCGTGGAACACGTTCGGCGCCACCTGGTAGGCCGCGCCGTGGGCCGCATCGACCACCAGCTTCATGCCGCGCAGCGTGAGGTCGCTGGCGAAGGTGCTCTTGCAGAACTCGATGTAGCGGCCGGGCGCATCGTTGAGGCGGCGCGCCTTGCCGAGCTCGGCCGAGGACACCCACACCGGCGCCTCCTCGAGCGCGGCCTCCACCGCGAGTTCCCAGTCGTCGTCGAGCTTCGTTCCCTGCGCGCTGAAGAACTTGATGCCGTTGTCCGGGAAGGCGTTGTGGCTCGCGCTGATCACCACGCCCAGGCTCGCGCGCTGCGCACGCGTGAGGTAGGCGACGCCCGGCGTGGGCAGCGGTCCGAGCAGCACCACGTCGACGCCGGCGGAGTTGAAGCCCGACTCGAGCGCCGATTCGAGCATGTAGCCCGAGATGCGCGTGTCCTTGCCGATCAGCACCGTGGGGCGCGACTCGCTCTTCTTGAGCACGCGGCCCACGGCGTGTGCGAGGCGCAGCACGAAGTCGGGCGTGATGGGCGACTGGCCCACCGTGCCGCGGATGCCGTCGGTGCCGAAGTATTTACGGGTCATGTTTCGTTCTTCTTGTAGATGGTTGGAGGCGCTTCAGCAGCGAAGCGATGGCGATTCCTGTTCAGCCTGCATGGCGCGCCACACGGCAAGCGCCGCGACGGTGTCGCGCACGTCGTGCACGCGCACCACCGCCGCGCCGCGGTCGACCGCGAGCACCGCGGCCGCCACGCTGGGCACCAGCCGCTCGGCCGCCACCGGAATGCCGGTGACCGCGCCGATCGACGATTTGCGCGACCAGCCGAGCAGCAGCGGATACCCCGCCGCCTGCAGTTCGCGCTGCCGCGCGAGCAGCGAGAAATTCTGCGCCACCGTCTTGCCGAAGCCGATGCCCGGGTCGAGCGCGATCCGCGCGGGCGCGATGCCGAGCGCCAGCAGCGGCGACACCTGCGCCGCCCAGAACGAGAGCACTTCGGGGACGGGGTCGCCCTGCATCGGCACGGCCTGCATCGTCTGCGGGTCGCGGTGCATGTGCATCAGGCAGATGCCGCACGAAGGATGGGCGGCGACGGCCTCGCGCGCGCCGGGCTGCCGCAGCGCCCAGACGTCGTTCACGATGTCCGCGCCCAGGTCGAGCACCGCGCGCATGACCTCGGGCTTGTAGGTGTCGACGGAGAGCGGCACGCCGAGCCGGACGGCTTCGCGCACCACCGGCAGCACGCGGGCGAGTTCGGTCTCGAGGGGGACGGGCGGACTCCCGGGGCGCGTCGACTCGCCGCCGATGTCGAGGATGTCGGCGCCCTCCTTCAGCAACTGCTCGCAATGCCGCAGCGCGGCTTCGGTCGAGGCATGCGCGCCGCCGTCGGAGAAGGAATCGGGGGTGACGTTGACGATGCCCATCACGCGCGGCTGCGCGAGATCGATCGGGAAGCGGGCGGTCTGCCAGACCGCGGGAGCCATCGTCATGCGGCGCCTTCTTCTGCTGCTGCTGCTGCGTCGTCATCGAAAACGGGGCCCAGGGCCCCGTTGCTGTCGATGTCCGGCTGCACCTCAGGCGGCACTGGGCGCGGGGTCCGGATTGACCGCGGGCGTCCCGCCGCTGCCGCCGCTGCCCGAAGGCGGAATGCGCGGCGTCCAGTCCTTGGGCGGACGCGGTGCGCGGCCGGCCATGATGTCGTCGAGCTGCTCGGTGTCGATGGTTTCCCATTCGAGCAGCGCCTTCGCCATCGCGTGCATCTTGTCGCTGTTCTCCTCGATCAGGCGGCGCGCCAGGGCGTACTGCTCGTCGATGATGCGGCGCACTTCGGAGTCGACCTTTTCCATGGTCTGCTCGCTCATGTTGGTGGTCTTGGTGACCGAGCGGCCCAGGAACACCTCGCCTTCGTTCTCGGCATAGACCATCGGGCCCAGCGCATCGGACATGCCGTAGCGCGTGACCATGTCGCGGGCGCGGGCGATCGAGGTCGCGCGCTCGAAGTCGTTGCTGGCGCCGGTGGTCATCTGGTGCATGAACACTTCTTCCGCGATGCGGCCGCCGAACAGCATGCTGATCTGGTTCAGCATGTATTCGCGGTCGTAGCTGTAGCGGTCCTGCGCCGGCAGGCTCATGGTCACGCCGAGGGCGCGGCCGCGCGGGATGATCGTGACCTTGTGCACCGGGTCGCACTTGGGCAGCAGCTTGCCGATGAGCGCATGGCCGGACTCGTGGTAGGCCGTGTTGCGGCGCTCCTCCTCGGGCATGACCATGCTCTTGCGCTCGGGGCCCATGAAGATCTTGTCCTTGGCCTTCTCGAAGTCCTGCATCTCGACCACGCGCGCATTGCGGCGTGCGGCCATGAGGGCGGCCTCGTTGCAGAGGTTGGCCAGGTCGGCGCCCGACATGCCGGGCGTGCCGCGCGCGATGACGCTCGGGTTCACGTCCTGGCCCAGCGGCACCTTGCGCATGTGAACGCCGAGGATCTGCTCGCGGCCGCGGATGTCGGGCAGCGTGACGTAGACCTGGCGGTCGAAGCGCCCCGGGCGCAGCAGGGCCGCGTCGAGGATGTCGGGGCGGTTGGTGGCCGCGACCACGATCACGCCGAGGTTGGTCTCGAAGCCGTCCATCTCGACCAGCATCTGGTTCAAGGTCTGCTCGCGCTCGTCGTTGCCACCGCCGAGGCCGGCACCGCGCTGACGGCCGACCGCGTCGATTTCGTCGATGAAGATGATGCAGGGCGCGTTCTTCTTGGCGTTCTCGAACATGTCGCGCACGCGGGCCGCGCCCACGCCGACGAACATCTCGACGAAGTCGGAACCCGAGATCGAGAAGAACGGCACCTTGGCCTCGCCGGCGATCGACTTGGCCAGCAGGGTCTTGCCGGTGCCCGGGGGGCCGACCAGCAGCAGGCCGCGCGGAATGCGGCCGCCGAGCTTCTGGAAGCGCTGCGGATCCTTCAGGAAGTCGACCACCTCGCGGACTTCTTCCTTGGCCTCGTCGCAGCCTGCGACGTCGGCGAAGGTGACCGTGTTGTTGTTCTCGTCCATCATGCGGGCCTTGCTCTTGCCGAAGCTGAACGCCCCGCCCTTGCCGCCGCCCTGCATCTGGCGCATGAAGTAGATCCAGACGCCGATCAGCAGCAGCATCGGGCCCCAGCTCACGAGCAGCGTCATGAGCAGCGAGCCTTCTTCGCGCGGCTTGACGTCGAACTTGACGTTGTGGTCGATCAGGTCGCCCACGAGGCCGCGGTCGAGCACGGTGGCGGTGGTGCGGATCTTGCGGTCGTCGTTGGTGACGGCGATGATCTCGCCGCCGCCGGCGCCCTCAGGGATGACGGCGCTCTTGATCTGGTTGTTCCGGACCTGGTCCAGGAACTCCGAATAGCTCACCGTCCCCGAGCCGACGCCGCCGCGGGTGTCGAACTGCTTGAACACAGTGAACAACACCATGGCAATGACGAGCCAGACGGCAACTTTGGAAAACCACTGATTGTTCAAACGAAGCTCCAGTCAAAAGCGCGTGACAAGATTGTGAAAGGACGCGCCACGGGTACGCAATTGCGCCCCATTTTAGGCTTTTCAAGCTGCGAAAAAGCGGCTTTTCCCTAAAGCAGCCATAGCCGCACCAGGGTTGACGCGGCGAATTGCCCGAATTCCGACGCAATGGAGCGCATCGCGTCAAGGTATCAAAGCGTTTCCCGCCCCTTCAGACCCATGCCGACCAGAAAGGTTTCTGCCGATTTGTCACGCGAGGCCTTGGGTTTGAACGGCTTCACGGTGCGGAAATTGGCGCGGAAGAGCTTCACCAGTTCGTCGTAGCCGCTGCCGTGGAACAGCTTGGCGACCAGCGCGCCTTCGGGCCGCAGGTGGTGCTGGGCGAAGTCGATCGCGAGTTCGATCAGGTGCGCCACGCGCGCGGCATCGGCCGAATGGATGCCGGAGAGGTTGGGCGCCATGTCCGAGACCACCAGGTCGGCCTTGCGGCCCGCCAACACGCCTTCCAGCTGCGCCAGCAGCTCGGCCTCGCGGAAATCGCCCTGCAGGAAGGTCACGCCCTCGATCGGCTCCATCGGCAGGAGGTCGAGCGAGATGATGGTGCCGTTGAGTTCGCCCGCCGCGGCGCCTTCGGGCGACATGCGGCGGCGCAGGTACTGGCTCCAGGCCCCTGGCGAGGAGCCCAGGTCGACCACCAGCTGGCCGGGCTTGACCAGCCCGAGCGATTCATCGATCTCCTTGAGCTTGTAGGCGGCGCGCGCACGGTAGCCCTCCTTCGTGGCGAGCTTCACGTAGGGGTCGTTGACATGGTCGTGCAGCCACGCCTTGTTGACTTTCTTGCTTTTGGCTTTGGTGCTCATGGGGAGTGTTCGTGGACGCGTCGATAATACGGGGATGCCCGCCATTCAACTTACCCCTGCCGAGCGCAAGGTGCACCGCGCCGAAGCTCATCACCTGGATCCGATCGTCATGGTCGGTGGAGACGGGCTCACCCCTGCCGTGAAGAAGGAGGCCGATGCGGCCCTCAAGGCCCACGGCCTGATCAAGATCCGCGTGTTCTCCGACGACCGCCTCGCGCGCGACGCGATGCTGCGCGAGCTCGCCGAGGAACTCGACGCCGCCCCCATCCAGCACATCGGCAAGCTGCTGGTGCTGTGGCGTCCCAAGCCCGAGAAGGAGCGCGTGCTCGACGAAGACCGCATGCCCGGACCGCGCGACGTGAAGATCGTCAAGTACAGCAAGCGCGGCGGCCAGCGCCCCGAGATCAAGACCCTGCGGGTCCTCGGCAACCAGCGGCTCACCCCGGGCGGCAACATCAAGCGCGCCAAGGCGAAGCGTCCGCTGTCGGCCAAGAAGCGCAACCAGTCGGACTGAGCCCGGTGTCGGCACAAGGCGCCGAGCGCCATATTCTCTGCATGAAGTGGGGCACCAAGTACGGCCCCGAGTACGTCAACCGGCTCTATGCGATGGTTCGCCGCAACCTCGGCGGCGAGTTCAAGTTCGTGTGCCTGACGGACGACGGCGCCGGCATCCGGCCCGAAGTCCTCTGCCTGCCGATCCCGCCGCTCAACCTGCACCTGGCCCCCGGCCAGCGCGACGGCGCCTGGAAGAAGCTCACGACCTTCGAAAAGGATCTGCACGGCCTGCGCGGCACCGCCCTCTTCCTCGACCTCGACGTGGTCGTGGTGGGCGGCCTGGACGCCTTCTTCGAGCAGCCCGGCGAGTTCCTGATCATCCACGACTACGCCCGCCCCTGGCGGCGCCAGCGGATCACCGGCAACTCGTCGGTCTACCGCTTCGAGCTCGGCGCCCACGCCGACGTGCTGGCGCATTTCCGCGAACACATGGACGAGGTGCAGGCCGAGTACCGCAACGAGCAGACCTACCTGTCGGCCATGATGCACAAGCAGGGCAAGCTGGCCTACTGGCCCGCGGCATGGTGCCCGAGCTTCAAGTACCACGGCATTCCGACCTGGCCCTCCAACTACTGGGAAGAGCCGTTCGTGCCCGAAGGCGCCCGCGTCATGGTGTTCCATGGCGAATGCAATCCGCCCGACGCGCTGGCCGGCCGGCGCAACCGCGCCTTCCGGTACATCCGGCCGGCGAACTGGGTCGCGAAGTTCTGGAAGGAATGACAGGCGGGCGGCGCAGCAGCGAGCGCGCCGCCAGGTCCGCTCAAGCCGACGGGGAGCGGGCGCTCATGCGCCACAGCAGCGCACCCGCGCACAACCATTGCGCCAGGTACATGCCGCTTCCCACGGCATGCCAGAGCTTGAGGTTGTCGCGCGCCACGATGCGCGGAGCCACGGCGTATTGCTGGAGCAGTGCCAGCAGCAGGGCCGCGAGAATCAGGAAGATCGCGGGCATGAAGACGCCGGTCGTGCCTTCGTCGTCCATCCTGGACCTGAAATGAGCCAGCAGCAGCAGGCCGCAGCCGATCGCGATCCAGCTCTGCGCCTCGAACAGCCGGGCCGCGAAATTGCCCGCCACGGCCGGGTTGCCGAGCTTCGCGAACAGCATCGGCACCACGAGAAACCCGATCGTGGTGAGGCTGCCCCACCAGAAGGCGGCCAGCAGCAGGGCGAGACGCGCCTTCATCCGCCCGTTCAGAGGTAGCGGACCGCCACGATCTCGTAGCGCTTGAGACCGCCGGGCGTCTGCACCTCGGCGGTGTCGCCCTCCTCCTTGCCGATCAGCGCGCGCGCGATCGGGCTCGAGACGTTGATCAGCCCCTGCTTCAGGTCGGCCTCGTCCTCGCCGACGATCTGGTACTGCACCGCATCGCCGCTCTCTTCTTCCTCGAGTTCGACGGTGGAGCCGAACACCACCTTGCCGCCGGCGTCGAGCTCGGCGGGGTCGATGACCTGCGCGGCCGAGAGCTTGCCCTCGATCTCGAGGATGCGGCCCTCGATGAAGCCCTGGCGGTCCTTGGCGGCCTCGTACTCGGCGTTCTCGCTGATGTCGCCCTGGGCGCGCGCCTCGGCGATGGCGCTGATGATGGCCGGCCGGTCCTGCGTCTTGAGCCTGCGCAGCTCGTCGCGCAGCTTCTCCGCGCCGCGCTTGGTGATGGGGATGGTCGCCATGTATGTAGTCTCCATAAAGCGAAACCGCCGAACGCTGCCGTTCGGCGGTCGATGGGGGAAATGATCAGACGAGTGTGCGTCCGGTCAGCCGGCTCAGGATGGCGAGCGGGCTCGAATCGGGATTGTATTGCTTTGAGGCGGGCAGATGAAGGGTCTGCTCGAGCATGTACTGGCCCGCCATCACGGCGTGCGAGGTCTGGTCGGAGAAGCACACCCACACCGAGCCGGGCGGGAACTTCGCGGTTTCCTGCGGCGAGTTCTCCTGGTAGGCCAGGTCCGATTTCATGCCGTCGTGCAGCTGCAGCATCAGGTGGTCGTACTCGCTGCGGAAGGACTTGGTCACGTGCAGCGCCTGCAGCAGCTTCGCCTGCCAGCGGACATAGGGCTTGGCACGCGGCACGAAGCGCCGGGCGATGTCTTCGAACGGCTCGCCCACGCGCCATACGCGCGGCGCGCCGTCGGGATTGACGTTGGTGAACACGCGCAGGATGCGCTCGCCGTAGTTCGGCCGGGACGGAAAGGCGTCGACGTGCAGCCGCCGGTCGTCGGCGCGCCAGGACTGCACGCGCGTCTCGACCTGTGCCGGCCGGTAGCTCGTGGGCGCGAGGCGCAGCGCGGGCGTGTAGTGCGGCAGCAGGCCATGGATGAGCTGCGTCGCCTGGGCGCGGAAGCGCCCCACCATCGCCGCGGTCGCGCGCTGCACCGCCTCGTCGCCGGCCGCGCCCTTGAGCCGGCCCTCGGCGTCCAGGCTGATGTTGCGCACGCCCTCGGCGAGCAGGCTCGGCGTCAGCAGCCGGCGCTCCTCGGGCAGCAGCTCGAAGCCGAGCCGCGGGAAGTACAGCACCTTGCCGGCCTCGAGTTCCGCGATCCACGCCTCGTTGGGCGTGGCCGCGGCCCAGTCCGCGAGGTCCAGTTCGACGAGCTGCGTTTCCATGGCGAGGCTCAGGCCGCGGCGAGCTGCGCGTGCATCTCCTGCACCGAAATCACGCCGAGTTCGTCCATGAAGCCCATGCCCTCGACCGCCGCTTCGGCGCCGAAGATCGTGGTGAAGGTGGTCACGCGCGCGAGCAGCGCCGAGGTGCGGATCTGGCGCGAGTCGGCGATCGCGTTGCGGCGTTCCTCGACCGTGTTGATCACCAGCGCGATCTCGTTGTTCTTGATCATGTCGACGATGTGCGGACGGCCTTCAGTGACCTTGTTGACCGTCTCGCAGGCGATGCCCGCGGCGGCGATGGCCGCGGCCGTGCCCTTGGTGGCGATCAGCTCGAAACCGAGCTTGGCGAGCCCGCGCGCGACCTCGACCGCGCGCGCCTTGTCGTTGTTCTTCACCGAGATGAAGACCTTGCCCGACTTCGGCAGGTGCGTGCCGGCGCCGAGCTGCGACTTGACGAAGGCTTCGCCGAAGGTGCGGCCGACGCCCATCACTTCGCCGGTCGACTTCATCTCGGGGCCGAGGATGGTGTCGACGCCCGGGAACTTGACGAACGGGAACACCGCTTCCTTGACGCTGAAGTACGGCGGCGTCACTTCCTTCGTGACGCCCTGCGACGCGAGCGACTGGCCGGCCATGCAGCGCGCCGCGACCTTGGCGAGCTGGATGCCGGTGGCCTTGCTCACGTAGGGCACGGTGCGCGATGCGCGCGGATTGACTTCGAGCACGTAGATCGTGTCCTTGCCGTCCTTCTGCTGGATCGCGAACTGCACGTTCATCAGGCCGACCACGTTGAGCGCCGCCGCCATCGCCGCGCTCTGGCGCTTGAGTTCGGCCACGGTCTCGGCCGAGAGGCTGTAGGGCGGCAGCGAGCAGGCGGAGTCGCCCGAGTGCACGCCGGCCTGCTCGATGTGCTCCATCACGCCGCCGATCAGGGTCTGGCCCTCGGCATCGCGCAGGCAGTCGACGTCGCACTCGACCGCGTCGTTGAGGAAGCGGTCGAGCAGCACCGGCGAATCGTTGCTGACCTTGACGGCCTCGCGCATGTAGCGCTCGAGGTCGCGCTGCTCGTGCACGATCTCCATCGCGCGGCCGCCGAGCACGTAGCTCGGGCGCACCACGAGCGGATAGCCGAGCGCCGCGGCCTTCTCGAGCGCCTCGGCCTCGGTGCGTGCGGTGGCGTTCGGCGGCTGCAGCAGCTTGAGTTCGTGCAGCAGCTTCTGGAAGCGCTCGCGGTCCTCGGCCGCGTCGATCATGTCGGGCGAGGTGCCGATGATCGGCACGCCGTTGGCCTCCAGGTCGAGCGCGAGCTTCAGCGGCGTCTGGCCGCCGTACTGCACGATCACGCCGGTGGGCTTTTCCTTGTCGACGATCTCGAGCACGTCTTCCAGCGTGAGCGGCTCGAAGTAGAGGCGGTCCGAGGTGTCGTAGTCGGTCGACACGGTCTCCGGATTGCAGTTGACCATGATGGTCTCGTAGCCGTCCTCGCGCATCGCGAGCGCGGCATGCACGCAGCAGTAGTCGAACTCGATGCCCTGGCCGATGCGGTTGGGACCGCCGCCGAGCACCATGATCTTCTTGCTTGTAGTCGGCTCGGCCTCGCACTCTTCCTCGTAGGTGGAGTACATGTAGGCCGTGTTGGTCGCGAACTCGGCCGCGCAGGTGTCCACGCGCTTGTAGACCGGGCGCACGCCGAGGGCGCGGCGCTTCTCGCGGATCGCGGTGTCGGTGGTCTTGAGCTGCTTCGCGAGGCGGCGGTCGGAGAAGCCCTTCTTCTTGAGTGCGAGCAGCGTGTCGCGGTCGATGTCCTCGAGCGACTTGGTCTCGAGCTCGAGTTCGATCTTCACGATCTCCTCGATCTGCACCAGGAACCACGGGTCGATCTTGGTCAGCGCGAACACTTCATCCACGCTCAGGCCCATGGCGAAGGCGTCGCCCACGTACCAGATGCGCTCGGGGCCGGGCTCGCCGAGCTCCTTCTCGAGCACTTCGCGGTCCTGCGTCTTTTCGTTCAGGCCGTCCACGCCCACTTCGAGGCCGCGCAGCGCCTTCTGGAACGATTCCTGGAAGGTGCGGCCCATGGCCATCACCTCGCCCACCGACTTCATCTGCGTGGTGAGGCGCGAATCGGCCTGCGGGAACTTCTCGAATGCGAAGCGCGGGATCTTGGTGACCACGTAGTCGATCGAGGGCTCGAACGAAGCCGGCGTGGCGCCGCCGGTGATCTCGTTGCGCAGTTCGTCGAGCGTGTAGCCCACGGCCAGCTTGGCCGCGACCTTGGCGATCGGAAAGCCGGTGGCCTTGGAGGCCAGCGCCGAGGAACGCGACACGCGCGGGTTCATCTCGATCACGACCATGCGGCCGTCCTTCGGGTTGATCGAGAACTGCACGTTCGAGCCGCCGGTGTCCACGCCGATCTCGCGCAGCACGGCGAGCGAGGCATTGCGCAGGATCTGGTATTCCTTGTCGGACAGCGTCTGCGCGGGCGCCACGGTGATCGAGTCGCCGGTGTGCACGCCCATCGGGTCGAGGTTCTCGATCGAGCAGACGATGATGCAGTTGTCGGCCTTGTCGCGCACGACCTCCATCTCGTACTCCTTCCAGCCGAGCAGCGATTCCTCGATCAGCAGCTCGTTGGTCGGCGAGGCTTCGAGGCCGCGCTTGCAGATGGTCTCGAATTCCTCGGGGTTGTAGGCGATGCCGCCGCCCGTGCCGCCGAGCGTGAAGCTGGGGCGGATCACCGTCGGGAAGCCGACGTTCTTCTGCACCGCCCAGGCCTCGTCCATCGAGTGCGCGATGCCCGAGCGCGCCGAGCCCAGGCCGATCTTGGTCATCGCGTCCTTGAACTTCAGGCGGTCCTCGGCCTTGTCGATGGCCTCGGGCGTCGCGCCGATCAGTTCGACCGACTTGTTGGTGGCCGCACCGGTGTACTTGTCGAGCACGCCGTTGCGCCAGAGGTCGAGCGCGCAGTTGAGCGCGGTCTGGCCGCCCATGGTCGGCAGGATCGCGTCGGGACGCTCCTTGGCGATGATCTTCTCGACCGTCTGCCAGGTGATCGGCTCGATGTAGGTCACGTCGGCCGTGGCCGGGTCGGTCATGATCGTTGCGGGGTTGCTGTTGATCAGGATGACCTTGTAGCCCTCCTCGCGCAGCGCCTTGCAGGCCTGCACGCCGGAGTAGTCGAACTCGCAGGCCTGGCCGATGATGATCGGGCCGGCGCCGATGATGAGAATGGATTGGAGGTCTGAGCGCTTGGGCATCTTTTAATCGTCCTTGGTGAAACCGATGCCGCGGCCGCTGTAGGCGCCCGGCTTCGGCTCATCCATCAGTTGGTGGATCGCGGTGAAGACATCGCGAAAGTTCTGGTCGTACTTCTGTTCCAGCGCGGTCAGCTTGCGCTTGAGGTCGGCATGCTCCGACAGCATGCTGCGCAGCTTCACGAAGGTGCGCATGATCTCGATGTTGACCGCCACCGCGCGTTCGCTGCGCAGCACGCTCGAGAGCATCGCGACCCCCTGCTCGGTGAAGGCCACGCTGCGGTAGCGGGCGCCACCGGAGCCGGGCTTCTCGGTTTTTGAGATCACGATCTGTGATCTCAAACTCGCAAGGTCTTGATTTTCAAGGGAAAAAGCAAAATCCGCCGGAAAGCGGTCGAGGTTGCGGCGCATGGCCTGCAGGAGCACCCGGGTCTCGACGCCGTAGAGATCGGCCAGATCCTGCGCGAGCATGACCTTCAGGCCACGCAGCACGTAGATCTTGTTCTCGGCCTCGCGCAATGCCGCGAGCACCGAGACGTCGAGCACCGCGGGTGCATCAGCCACGTGCCTGCTCCATCAGCTCGGTGAAGCGGTCGAACAGGTAGCCGATGTCGTGCGGGCCGGGCGAGGCTTCCGGATGGCCCTGGAAGCAGAACGCCGGCTTGTCCGTACGTGCCAAGCCCTGCAGCGTGTTGTCGAACAGGCTGACGTGGGTGGCGCGCAGATTCGACGGCAGCGATTTCTCGTCCACCGCGAAGCCGTGGTTCTGGCTCGTGATGCTCACGCGGCCGTTGTCGAGGTCCTTGACCGGATGGTTCGCGCCGTGGTGGCCGAACTTCATCTTGAAGGTTTTCGCACCCGAGGCCAGGGCCATGATCTGGTGGCCCAGGCAGATGCCGAAGGTCGGGATGCCGGTCTCGATGAGCTCGCGCGTGGCCGCGATCGCATAGTCGCAGGGCTCCGGGTCGCCGGGACCGTTGGCGAGGAAGATGCCGTCGGGTTTGAGCTTGAGCACGTCGGCTGCGGGCGTCTGCGCGGGCACCACGGTGATGCGCGCGCCGCGCTGGGCGATCATGCGCAGGATGTTCTTCTTGACGCCGTAGTCGAAGGCCACCACGTGGAAGCGCGGCGTGATCTGCACGCCGTAGCCCGGCTTGCCGTTCGCGTTCGCGAGCTTCCACTCGGTCTCGGTCCATTCGTAGGTCTGCGTGACCGACACCACCTTGGCGAGGTCGAGGCCGGCCATGCTCGGCGCGGCCTTGGCCTGGGCGATCGCCTTGTCGATCAGCGCCTGCGTGACCGCCTCGCCCGCGGCCAGGCCGAGGATGCAGCCGTTCTGGGCGCCGTGGGTGCGCAGGTGGCGCGTGAGCTTGCGGGTGTCGATGTTGGCGATCGCGACGGTCTTGCCCTCGACCAGGTACTCCGTCAGCGTCGCGGTCTTGCGGAAGTTGGAGGCGACGAGGGGCAGGTCCTTGATGATCAGGCCGGCGGCATGGATCTTGTCGGCTTCGATGTCTTCCCCGTTGACGCCGTAGTTGCCGATGTGCGGATACGTGAGCGTCACGATCTGCTGGCAGTAACTCGGGTCGGTGAGGATTTCCTGGTAGCCGGTCATGGCGGTGTTGAACACCACTTCACCGGTCGTGGAGCCGGCGGCCCCGATCGAATTGCCTAGAAAGACCGTGCCGTCTGCGAGCGCCAGGATGGCGGGGCGGGAAACTTCCCTTGAGAGACAAAAGCACTGGGTTCTCCGGATGGTTACGGTCGCCCGGAGCCCCAGGCGCGTTGCCTGCGGACTGCTGCTTAAGGGGAAGATGGCGTTGAAGGCGGCCGGGCGACGCTGATTTGCGAGTAAGCCCCCGATTGTAGCCCGGACTGCGCCCCTACCCGGCTTGAAGGGCACTGCTCGCGTGCAGGCAGATCGCGGCGGCGGCGGCCACGTTCAGCGATTCCTCGCCGCCGGGCTGGGCGATGCGGATGTGCAGGGCCGCGCGCGCCTCGAGCGCGGGCGAGACGCCCTGCCCCTCGTGCCCCATCAGCCATGCGCAGGGATGCGGCAGGCGCGCCTTGTGAAGCCATTCGCCATGGTGGGAGCTGGTGGCCACGAGCGGAACCGTCAGCGCGTCGAGCGCTTCCGGCGCCACGCCTTCGATCAGGCGCAGGCCGAAGTGCGCGCCCATGCCGGCGCGCAGCACCTTCGGCGCCCAGAGCGCTGCCGTACCCTTGAGCGCGATCACCTGAGCGAAACCGAAGGCGGCCGCGCTGCGCAGGATCGAACCGGCATTGCCGGCGTCCTGCAGGCGGTCGAGCACCACGCTGGGCGCATCGGGCTGCAAGGCCGCCGGCGGCGGCAGGTCGAGCACGAAGCCCATCGGCGCGGGCGATTCGAGCCCGCTCGCGCCGCGCAGCAGGTCGTCGTCGACCACTACTGTTTTGGTAGCACCGAGGTGCCATTCGGCCGGCGCGCTGGGCCAGAACGACGCGGCAAAAACCGCGATCGCGGGCCGGACGCCGCGCGACAAGGCCGCCCGGCAGAGGTGGTCGCCTTCGAGCCAGACACGGCCGAGCTTGCGGTAGGCGCCCGGGTCCTGGGCGAGCTTGCGCAGATCCTTGAGCAGCGGGTTGTCTCGCGAGCTGATGCGGCTCGGGCCGGCGGGTTCGGTCATGCGTGCGAAGCCTCAGGGCGCGGTGCGCAGGTCGAGGCGGACGCTTTCCGCGGCGGCGGCGATCTGCGCCGCATCCGGCAGCAGCGCGGCGTCCGCCGGCAGCACGGGGATCGTCCCCGTGCGGGCCAGCGCCGCGGCCACCGGGCTGAACGACCGGCGGTGGTGGACGCAGGCGCCATGGCGCTGCAGCGCCTCGAGGTGCTCCGGCGTGCCGTAGCCCTTGTGGCCGGCGAAGCCGTAGTGCGGGAATTCCACGTGCAGCTGCTCGCACAGGCGGTCCCGATGGACCTTGGCGAGGATCGAAGCGGCGGAGATCGCCTTGATCCGCGCATCGCCCTTGACGATGGCTTCGGCCAGCACGTCGAGCGTGGGCAGCCGGTTGCCGTCGACCAGCACCTTGGCGGGCTTGAGGCGCAGCCCCTCGACCGCGCGGCGCATCGCGAGCATCGTGGCCTGCAGGATGTTGTGCGTGTCGATCTCCTCGACGCTGGCCTGGGCGACCGAGCAGCAGAGTGCCTTCGCGAGGATCTGGTCGTGCAGCCGCTCGCGCTGCAGCGCCGTCAGCGTCTTGGAGTCGGCCAGGCCGCGGATCGGGCGCTGGTCGTCGAGGATCACGGCCGCGGCCACCACCGGGCCGGCCAGCGGCCCGCGACCGGCCTCGTCGACGCCGGCCACGAGGCCGGGCGCATCCCAGGCGAGCGGCGCCTGCTCAGCCTTCAAGAACTTTCTGGATCGCATCGGCGCAAAGTGTCGGCGTATCGCGCTGCAGTTGCACGTGCAGCGCTGAAAATCTTTGTTGCAGCGCCTCGGTCTTCTCGGGCGCGTCGAGCCAGTCGAGCGTGGCGCGGGCCAGTGCCTCGGGCGTCGCGGCCTCCTGCAGCAGCTCGGGCACCACGAACTCGTTGGAAAGGATGTTCGGCAGGCCGACCCAGGGCTGGAGTTGCTTGCGCTGCATCAGCCGCCAGGTGAGCGAATTCATGTTGTAGGCGATGACCATCGGCCGCTTGAACAGCGCGGCCTCCAGCGTGGCGGTGCCGCTCGCGATCAGCGTGGCATCGCAGGCGGCCAGCGCCGCATGCGACTGGCCGTCGAGCAGCGTCACGCGGCCGGCCGCGCCGCTGGCCTGCAGCAGCGCCTCGACCTCCACGCGCAGCCCCGGCAGGATGGGCGCCACGAACTGCAGCGCCGGCTTTGCCTTCAGCATCAGCGCAGCGGCCGCGAAGAATCGCGCGGCCAGATAGCGCACTTCGGAGCGCCGGCTGCCGGGCAGCAGCGCCACGACCTGCGCATCCGGCGCCAGGCCCAGGGCCGCGCGGGCCGCGGCGCGGTCGGGCGTCATCGGGATCACGTTGGCGAGCGGATGGCCGACGTAGCTGCCCTGCACGCCCTGCGCCTCGAGCAGCGCGGGCTCGAATGGAAAGATGCACAGCACATGGTCCGCCGCGGCACGGATCTTTTCGATGCGGTCGGCGCGCCAGGCCCAGATCGAGGGGCAGACGAAATGCACCGTCTTCATGCCGCGGCTGCGCAGGCCGGCCTCGAGGTCGAGGTTGAAATCGGGCGCGTCGACGCCGATGAAGAGCTCGGGCCATTCGCGCAGCAGCCGCGCCTTGAGCTGGCGGCGGATGCCGGCGATCTCGGCGTAATGGCGCAGCACCTCGATGTAGCCCCGGACCGCGAGCTTCTCTTGCGGCCACCAGCTCTGGAAGCCGTGCGCAAGCATCCGGGGACCGCCGATGCCCATGGTCTGCAATGCGGGCCAGCGCGCCTGCAGGCCATCGAGCAGCAGGCCGGCGAGCAGGTCGCCGGAGGCTTCGCCGGCGACCAGCGCGAAGCGACGCTGCGCGTTGGATGTCATGACCGGAATCAGCGCGCGATGCCGCGCGTCGAAGTGGCGAGAAAGCCGTCCATCAGCGCCACGTCGGCCGCGGCATCGGGCACCTGTGCGGCCAGCGCGGCGATGCCGGCGCGCGCCTCCTCGAGCGTCTTGCCCTGGCGGTACAGGAGCTTGTGCATGTCGCGGATCGCGCCGATGCGCTCGGCGGAGAACTCGCGCCGGCGCAGGCCGACGAGATTGACGCCGCGCACCGCGAGCGGGCTGCCGTCGACCACCATGTAGGGCGGCACGTCCTTGTCGACGTTGCTCTGGAAACCGACCATGGCATGGGCGCCGATGCGCATGCGCTGCAGGATGCCGGTCAGTCCGCCGATGGTGGCCCAGTCGCCGATCTCGACGTGGCCGGCGAGCGTGGCGTTGTTGGCCATCGTGACCTGGTTGCCGACCTGGCAGTCGTGCGCGATGTGCACGTAGGCCATGATCCAGTTGTCGTCGCCGATGCGCGTGACGCCCACGTCCTGCACGGTGCCGAGGTTGAAGGTGCAGAACTCGCGCACCGTGTTGCGGTCGCCGATCGTGAGCTGCGTCGGCTCGCCGGCGTACTTCTTGTCCTGCGGGATCGCGCCGAGCGAGGAGAACTGGAAGATCCGGTTGTCGCGCCCGATCGTGGTGTGGCCCTCGATCACGCAGTGCGCGCCGATGGTCGTGCCGGCACCCACCCGCACGTGCGGACCGATCACGGCGTAGGGACCGACCGCGACCGTCGGGTCGAGTTCGGCCCTGGGGTCGACGATGGCCGTCGGATGAACCTGCGTCATGCGCCGGTCGACATCAGTTGATCTGGCGCATCGCGCACATCAGCGAGGCCTCGCAGGCCAGCTCGCTGCCCACGAGCGCACGGCCCTTGAACTTGGAGATGCCGGCCTTCATGCGCTCGATCTCGACCTCGAGCGTGAGCTGGTCGCCGGGCTCCACGGGGCGCTTGAAGCGCGCGCCGTCGATGGCGGCGAAGTAGTAGACCGTGTTGTCGTCCGGCACGATGTCGAGCGAACGGAACGACAGCAGCGCCGCGGCCTGCGCCATCGCTTCCAGCATCAGCACGCCCGGCATCACCGGACGGTGCGGGAAATGGCCGTTGAAGAACGGCTCGTTCATCGTCACGTTCTTGAGCGCCGTGATGCGCTTGCCCTTCTCCATGTCCAGCACGCGGTCCACCAGCAGGAACGGATAGCGGTGGGGCAGCAGCTTGAGGATCTGATGGATATCGAGCGTCGTCGTCATGATTGTCTGTTCCTGCATCGTCTTCACTTTTTCTCGGGAGCCTTCTCCAGCGCCTTGAGTCGTTCGCGCAGGCCGTGCAACTGCTTCAGCGTTGCAGCATTCTTTTCCCAGCTCGCATTGTCGTCGATGGGGAACATGCCGGTGTACTGGCCGGCCTTGTGGATCGAGCGGGTGACCACCGTCGCGGCCGACACGTGAACGCCGTCCGCCACCGTGAGATGGCCCAGCACGATCGCGCCGCCGCCGAAGGTGCAGTGCGCGCCGATGGTCGCGCTGCCCGCCACGCCGACGCAGCCCGCCATGGCCGTGTGCTTGCCCACGCGCACGTTGTGGCCGATCTGGATCAGGTTGTCGAGCTTGACGCCGTCCTCGATCACCGTGTCGTCGAGCGCGCCGCGGTCGATGCAGGTGTTGGCACCGATCTCGACGTCATCGCCGATGCGCACCGCGCCGAGCTGCTCGATCTTGACCCAGGCACCCGCATGCGGCGCAAGGCCGAAGCCGTCGGCGCCGATCACCACGCCGGGATGCAGCAGGCAGCGTTCGCCGATCACGCAGTCCTCGCTGACCGTGACGCGCGACTTGAGCACCGTGCCCGCGCCGATGCGTGCGCCCCGCTCCACCACGCACAAGGCGCCGATGCGTGCCGTCGGATCGACGGTTGCTTCGGGATGGACCACGGCCGAGGGATGGATGCGATCGGCCTCGGGCCGCGCATGGTGCGCCTTCCACAGCTGCGTGAGGCGGGCGAAATAGAGGTAGGGGTCGGGCGTGAGGATGAAGGCGCCGCGTGCGGCCGCGGCCTCGCGCATGGCGGGGCCGACGATCACGCAGCCGGCCCGGGAGGCCGCGAGTTCCTGCTGGTACTTGGGATGGCTCAGGAAGCTGAGCGCATCGGGCTCGGCGTTCTGCAGCGGCGCGAGCCGCTCGATCGACAGCGCCGGGTCGCCGTGGAGTTCACCCCCCAGGGCGCTGACGATGGCTCCGAGCTGCAACGACACGCCGTCTGCGGCGTTACTTGCCGCCCGCTGGCGCGGAGGAAGTGGTCGTGGCGTTGAGCGCCTTGATCACCTTGTCCGTGATGTCGTGCTTCGGGTTGATGTAGATCGCTTCCTGCAGGATCGCGTCGTACTTCTCGGCCTCGGCCACCTGCTTCACGACGCGGTTGGCGCGTTCGTAGACCTGCTGGAGCTCTTCGTTCTTGCGCGCGTTGAGGTCTTCCTGGAACTCGCGGCGACGGCGCTGGAAGTCGCGGTCCTGCTCGACCAGCGCACGCTGGCGCGCGGTGCGCTGGCTTTCGGAGAGCGTGGGCGCCTCGCGCTCGAACCGCTCGGAGGCGGTCTTGAGCGCTTCGCCCTGCGTCGTGAGGTCTTTCTCGCGCTTGAGGAACTCGGCCTCCAGCTTCGCCTGCGCATTCTTCGCGGGCTGGGCCTCGCGCAGCACGCGGTCCGGATTCACGAAACCGATGCGGAAGGTCTCCTGCGCGTGGGCAGGCGCGGCAGCCAGCGCGAAGACGGGAATCAACAACGCGCCAGCGGCGGCGCGGATCAAATGCTTCATTTAGAAAGACGTTCCGATCTGGAATTGCAAGCGCTGGATTCTATCCTTCGGGATCAGGACGAAGCCGGTGGCCGGATCCAGCACTTCCTTTTGGGACTTGACGGGGAAGGCATAGGCCAGACGCAGCGGGCCGAGCGGCGAGATCCAGCTGATGCCCAGGCCCACGGAAGCGCGCAGCTTCTTCTGCGCCTTCCACTGCTCGTCGGTCAGGCCGTCGGCGCGCGAACCGAACACATTGCCGACGTCGAAGAAGCCGTAGAGGCGCAGCGTGCGGTCGTTGCCGGCGCCGGGGAACGGCGTGCTGAGTTCGGCGTTGAAGACCGCCTTCTTGGTACCGCCGAGCGCCGCGCCTTCGGTCTGGCCGGGCAGCGGCACGTCGCGCGGACCGAGCGAGTTCTGCTCGAAGCCGCGCACCGAACCCAGGCCGCCGGCATAGAAGTTCTTGAAGATCGGGTAGACCTTGCCGCCCAGCGGCTTGGCATAGCCGACGTCGGCATTGATCGCGAAGGTGTACTGCTTGTTGATCGCGAAGAACTGCTGGTACTGGTAGTTCGTCTTGACGTACTTCATGTCGCCCGCGACGCCGAGTTCCAGATTGGCGCGCTGCAGGCGGCCGGTGGTCGGGACCAGCGCGCTGTCGCGGCTGTCGCGGCCCCAGCCGATGGTCAGCGGCACGCCCCAGACGCTCTTCTGGTCGCAGCCGGTCACGAACCAGCCGCTCGCGTCCTTCGAGCACTGGAAGTAGCGCAGGTACGAAGCCGGCGTGAACAGGCCCGAGAACGAGGTCGTGCTGTTCGGATCGAAAGCGTAGCGCTCGAGGCCGACGCCGAAGAAGACCGTGTCGACCTCGCTGAACGGCACGCCGAAGCGGATCGATCCACCCTGGTTCACGAGCTTGTAGTCGCCATCGACGTTCGTCGAGTACGGGCGCGTGGTGGTGTGATAGAGGCTCACGGTCCGCGAGATGCCGTCCTTCGTGAAGTACGGATCGGTCGTGGTCAGCGACACCGTGCGGTTGTACTTGCTGGTGTTGACCTGCACGCCGAGGAAGTTGCCCGAGCCGAACACGTTCTCCTGCGAGATGCCGAAGGTGAGAGCCACCTTCTCCGCGCTCGAATAGCCGGCGCCGAGCTGCAGGCTGCCGGTGGGCTTCTCGGCCACGTTGATCGTGAGGTCGACCTGGTCGGGCGAGCCGGGGATCTCCTGCGTCTCGACGTTGACTTCGGTGAAGAAGCCGAGGCGGTCCACGCGGTCGCGCGAGAGCTTGATCTTGTCGCCGTCGTACCACGAGGCTTCGAACTGGCGGAACTCGCGCCGGATGACTTCGTCGCGCGTCTTGGTGTTGCCGCCGACGATGACGCGGCGCACGTAGACGCGGCGCGAGGGCTCGGCCTGCAGCGTCAGCGTCACGCGGTTGTTGACGCGATCGATCTCGGGACGCGCCTGCACGCGCGCGAAGGCGTAGCCGAAGGTGCCGAAGTAGTCGGTGAAGGCCTTGGTGGTTTCCGTGACCTGTTCGCCGTTGTAGGGCTCGCCCGGCTTGATGGTCACGAGCGACTTGAACTCGTCGTCGCGGCCGAGGTAGTTGCCGTCGAGCTTGACGCCCGCCACGACGAACTTCTCGCCTTCGGTGATGTTGACCGTGACCGTCAGGTCCTGGCGGTCGGGCGAGATCGCGACCTGCGTCGAGTCGATGCGGAACTCGAGGTAGCCGCGCGTGATGTAGTAGGAGCGCAGCGTCTCGAGGTCGGCATTGAGCTTGGTGCGCGAGTACTGGTTCGACTTCGTGTACCAGCTCATGAAGCCGCCGCTGTCCTGGTCAAACAGGCTCAGAAGCGTCGATTCGCTGAAGGCCTTGTTGCCGACCACGCGCACTTCGCGGATGCGGGCGGAGTCGCCTTCGGTCACGGTGAAGGTCAGGTTGACGCGGTTGCGCTCGATCGGGGTGACCGTGGTCACCACCTGCGCGTTGTAGAGGCTGCGGCTCACGTACTGGCGCTTGAGCTCCTGCTCGGCGCGGTCGGCGAGCGCCTTGTCGTACGGGCGGCCGTCGGCCAGGCCCACTTCGCGCAGCGCCTTCTGGAGCGCGGCCTTGTCGAATTCCTTCGTGCCGACGAAGTCGACGTCGGCGATGGTGGGCCGCTCCTCGACGATCACCACCAGCACGTTGCCGTTGACGTCGATGCGCACGTCCTTGAACAACCCCAGATCGAACAGCGCGCGGATCGCGGCCGAGCCGCGTTCGTCGCTGTAGGTGTCGCCCACGCGCAGCGGCAGCGATGCGAAGATCGTGCCGGGTTCGACGCGCTGCAAGCCTTCGACGCGAATGTCGCGCACCGTGAAAGGCTCGACGGCCCAGGCTGCCGTGGCCGCCAACGCGCTGGCCACCACCGCGGCTACGCTACGCAGGCGAAAGCGACTGAAGTTTGTGTTCATCTGTGAATTGGGCCGGCGCGGAAAGGGCCGGCAGAAAGTTAACCAAAGAGCCGCGTGACGTCGTTGAAGAGTGCAACCGACATCATGACCAGCAGCAGAGCGACACCGCCGCGCTGAAGCCGTTCCATCCAGGCGTCGGAGACGCCCTTGCCGGTCAGGCCCTCCCAAAGATAATACATCAGGTGTCCTCCATCGAGGACCGGCAGCGGCATGAGATTCAACACGCCCAGGCTCACGCTGATCAGGGCCAGGAACACGAGGTACTGCGTGAATCCGAGGCTGGCGGACTTGCCTGCGTAGTCGGCGATCGTGAGCGGGCCGCTCAGGTTCTTGAGCGATGCTTCGCCGATCACCATCTTGCCCATCATCCGTACCGTGAGGGCCGACACCTCCCAGGTGCGCACGATGCCGCGCCAGAAGCCCTCGATCGGCCCCTGCCGAACCGTGACCATCTCGGGCGGCGCGCCCACGTAGGCGCCGATCCGTCCGACCTTGGCGCCGTTGTCGTCGCGCACCTCGGGCGTGACCACGAGCTCGACCGGTTGGCCGCCGCGCAGCACCTGCCAGGTCTGCGCACGCGGCTGGTCGCCGTCGACCGAAGTGCGGATCGCCTCGCGCAGCTGCTGGCCGTCGACGATGGCCGTGTTCCCGACGGCGCGCACCACGTCGCCACTGCGCAGGCCGGCGCGCTCGGCGGCGCTCTCGGCCATGACCTGTCCGATCTCGGGCCGCGTCAGCGGCGCGAGCAGACCGATCTTGCGGAACATCTGCGGATCGGCGTCCTTCGCATGCATGCGGCTCAGGGGCAGCACGAGCTCGCGCGCCGGCCGGCCGCCCTCGCCCGCGATCTCGAGCGTCAGGTCGCGGCTGTCGAGCGCGCCGCGCGTCATGCGCCAGCGCAGGTCCTCGAACGAGTCCACCGGCTCCAGTTGCCCCTCGAAGCCCGCGCGCAGCACATGCTCGCCGCCGCGCAGCCCGGCCGCCTCGGCGAGCGAAGCAGCCACCGGACGGGCGAGCCTGGCGACCGGCTCCTCGACACCAATCCAGTTGACGGCGGTGTAGAGCGCCACCGCGAGCAGCAGATTGGCGATCGGCCCGGCCGCGACGATCGCCGCACGCGAACGCAGCGGCTGCGTGTTGAAGGCGCGATGCCGCTCTTCGGGCGCCACCGGCCCTTCGCGCTCGTCGAGCATCTTGACGTAGCCGCCGAACGGGAACGCGCCGATCACGAACTCGGTCGCCTGTCCCGGGTGCTGGCGCCGGGGCTGCCAGCGGTACAGGGTCTTGCCGAAGCCGACGGAGAAGCGCAGCACCTTCACGCCGCAGGCGACGGCGACGCGGTAGTGGCCGTATTCGTGGACGGCGATCAGCACGCCGAGTGCGACCACGAAAGCAATGACAGTGAGCATCGGGATTCTCGGTTGGCAGGGGACGCGTCAGGCGGCGAAGCGCAGCGCCGCGGCATTGGCCGCCGCCCGGGCGCTGGCATCGAGCGCCAGCAGGTCGGCCAGCGATGCGGGCTTGGAGGGAGCCACGGCCTCCAAAGTTTCCATGTTGACCGCATGAATGCGGTCGAAGCGCAGCCGCCGGTCGAGAAAGGCCTCGACGGCGACCTCGTTGGCGGCATTCAGCACCGCGGTGGTTCCCGGGGCGGCGCGCAGCGCGTGCCACGCCAGGCCCAGGCCGGGGAACAGCGCCGCATCGGGGGCGTCGAAGCTCAGCGCCGCCATCTGGCGGAAGTCGAGCCGCCCCGCCCCGCTCTCGATGCGCTCGGGCCAGGCCAGGCCGACGGCGATCGGCACGCGCATGTCGGGGGTGCCGAGCTGGGCGATGACCGAGGCGTCGGTGAACTGCACCATCGAATGCACCACGCTCTGCGGATGGATCACCACCTCGATCTGCTCCGGCAGCACGCCGAACAGATGGCGCGCCTCGATGACCTCGAGCGCCTTGTTCATCATGGTGGCCGAGTCGACCGAGATCTTGCGGCCCATGACCCAGTTCGGATGGGCGCAGGCCTGCTCGGGCGTGACCGACGCCAGCGTCTCCGGCGCGCGGGTGCGGAAGGGCCCGCCCGACGCCGTCAGGATGATCTTGTCGATGCGCCGGGCCCAGGTCGAGGGGTCTTCCGGCAGCGACTGGAAGATCGCCGAATGCTCGCTGTCGATCGGCAGCAGCGTGGCGCCGCCTTCGTGCACGGTGCGCATGAAGAGCTCGCCGCCGACGACCAGCGCTTCCTTGTTGGCCAGCAGCAGTCGCTTGCCGGCACGCGCGGCCGCGAGGCAGGGCCCGAGGCCCGCGGCACCGACGATCGCGGCCATGACGGCATCGACCTCGTCGTGCGCGGCGATCTCCTCGATGGCCGCCGCGCCGCTCAGCACCCGCGTCGGCAGGCGGTTCTGGTCGATCTTCTCAGCCAGCAGCGCCGCATGCGGCGCGCTCGCCATGACGGCGAAGCGCGGCAGGAAGCGGGCGCACTGCGCCAGCATCTCGTCGACCTTGGTGGCCGCGGAAAGCGCGAAGACCTCGAAACGCTCGGGGTGGCGCGAAATGACGTCGAGCGTGCTGACGCCGACCGAGCCGGTCGAGCCCAGCACCGTGACGCGTTGTTTGGACATGTTCACAAGGAAGCCAGCATCATGGCAATGGGCAGCACCGGCAAGAGGGCATCCACGCGGTCGAGCACGCCGCCGTGACCCGGCAGCAGGTTGCTGCTGTCCTTGGCGCCGGCGCTGCGCTTGATGAGCGATTCGACCAGGTCGCCGACGACGCTCATCGCCGAAAGAAACACCACGCCGAGCAGAAGCAGCCACCAGCCGCGGTCGTAGAGCCGCGTGTGGAGGCTGGCAACGGCCGCGCCGGCAGCCCTGTCGGCCCACACCCAGGCGAAGGCCAGCACCACCACGCCGGCCATGCCGCCCCAGACGCCTTCCCAGCTCTTGCCCGGGCTGATGGCGGGGGCGAGCTTGCCGCGCGTGAACTTGAGGCCCAGCGCCCGGCCGGCGAAATAGGCGAAAACATCCGCCACCCAGACCAGCACCAGGATCGACAGCAGGAAGTTGATGCCGACCATGCGCGCCTGCACGGCCGCGAGCCAGGCCACCCAGAGCGCCAGCAGGCCGCCGACGAGGCGCACGCCGCGCGGAATGCGCGGCCAACCGGGCACCGCCACGCGCAGCAGCGCGGCCCCGCCCAGCACCCAGCATGCGCTCGCCACGAGCCAGATCGGCAGCAGCGAGCGGTCGAGCAGCCCGAGCCACCACGACAGCGCGCAAAGCGCGATGGTCTCGGCGCCCAGAAAGACGGACAGCCGCTGCCCGTAGCCGTTGAGCCGTCCCCATTCCCATGCGGCGGCGCCGATCAGCACCAGCATCACGCATGCGAAGGGAACGTAGGAGGGGTAGAAGAGCGCCGGCAGCAGGATGGCCAGCAGCACGACCGCCGTGATGATGCGTTGTTTGAGCATGCGGCTTGGGGTTGTGCCGGCAGCCCTCAGGCCATCTGGCGGTCTTGGGAGGGTTGGTTGCCGGCGGTGACCTGCGCGGAGGTCTTGCCGAAGCGGCGCTCGCGCGCCTGGTAGGCGGCGATGCCGGCATCGAGCGCGGCCTCGTCGAACTCGGGCCAGAGCTTGTCGCTGAAGAACAGCTCCGCATAGGCGCTCTGCCACAGCAGGAAGTTCGACAGGCGCTGCTCGCCGCCCGTGCGGATCAGCAGGTCGGGATCGGGCACATGCGCCAGGGCCATGGCGCGGTCGAGATTGGCTTCGGTGAGCGCCTCGCCCTCTGCCGCAAGCCGGGCGGCGGCCCGCGCGATGTCCCACCGGCCGCCGTAGTTGAAGCAGACGTTGAGGATCAGCTTGGTGTTCTGCGCGGTGGCGGTCTCGGCGTCGACGAGGCCCTGCACCATCTTCTTGGAGAGTCCCGCGCGCTCGCCGACGAAATGCAGGCGCACGCCGTCGCGGCTGAGCTTGGGCACCTCGCGCGCGAGGGCGCCGACCATCAGCTCCATCAGTCCCGACACCTCTTCGGCGGGCCGGTTCCAGTTCTCCGACGAGAACGCGAACACGGTGAGGATGCCGACGCCGCGGTCCACGCAGGCGGTCACGCATCGGCGCAGCGACTCGACGCCCTGCTTGTGGCCTGCCACGCGGGGCAGGAACCGCCGCGTGGCCCAGCGTCCGTTGCCATCCATGACGATGGCAATGTGGCGGGGAATCTGCGGCGAAGGGGAAGCCATGCGCAGCCTCAAACGGCCATGATCTCCGCTTCCTTGGCCGCGACCAGGCGGTCGATCTCCGCGATGTGGCGGTCGGTGACCTTCTGGATCTCGGCTTCGGCGCGCTTCTGATCGTCTTCGGAAGCGAGCTTCTCCTTGACCAGCTTCTTGACCGATTCGTTCGCGTCGCGGCGCAGGTTGCGCGTGGCGATCTTGGCGTTCTCGCCTTCGTTGCGCACCAGCTTGGTCATCTCGCGGCGGCGCTCCTCGCTCATGGCGGGCAGCGGCACGCGGATCAGGTCGCCCATCGACGCGGGGTTCAGGCCCAGGTCGCTTTCGCGGATGGCCTTCTCGATCTTGGCGCCCATGCCCTTTTCCCAAGGCTGAACGCTGATCGTGCGCGAATCGAGCACCGACACGTTGGCCACCTGGCTCAGCGGCACCTGCGAGCCGTAGTACTCGACGTGGATCGAGTCGAGCAGCGCAGGATTCGCGCGGCCGGTGCGGATCTTCGTGAGGTTGTTCTGGAACGCTGCGAGCGACTGGTTCATCTTGCTGTCGGTCGCATTGCGGATGTCGGCAATGGTCGGGGTGGTCATCTCAATTTACTCCTCAGGCATGCACCAGCGTGCCCTCGTCCTCGCCCATGACGACGCGCTTGAGCGCGCCGTTCTTGAAGATCGAGAACACTTTGATCGGCAGTTTCTGGTCGCGGCACAGCGCGAAGGCGGTGGCGTCCATGATGCCGAGATTCTGCGCGATGGCTTGGTCGAAGGTGAGCGTCGAATAGCGCGTGGCATCCGGATGGGTCTTCGGATCGGCGGTATAGACGCCATCGACCTTGGTCGCCTTGAGCACCAGCTCGGCGCCGATCTCGGCGCCCCGCAGCGCGGCGGCGGTGTCGGTGGTGAAGAACGGATTGCCCGTGCCCGCCGCGAAGACCACAACCTTGCCCTCTTCGAGGTACTGCAGGGCCTTGGGCCGCACGTAGGGCTCGACGACCTGTTCGATCGCGATGGCGGACATCACGCGCGCCACCAGCCCCTGCTTGTTCATGGCATCGGCCAGCGCCAGCGAGTTCATCACCGTGGCCAGCATGCCCATGTAGTCGGCCGTGGCGCGGTCCATGCCGACGGAGCCTCCCGCGACGCCGCGGAAGATGTTGCCGCCGCCGATCACGACCGCGACCTCCACGCCCATGTTCACGACCTCGGCCCACCTCCTCGACCATGCGCACGATGGTGGCACGATTAATACCAAAGGCGTCATCCCCCATCAACGCCTCGCCCGACAGCTTCAACAAGATTCGCTTGTGGGCTGGGCGGGCATCGGACATGGGCATTTTCCTTGGTTGAGTTGGCGGGGGCGAGTGTAGAACGAGGCGGTGAAAAAGCGACGGCGCACAGGGGCGTGCCGTCGCTTCGGTGCGTAACAGTTTTACGCGTTGGCTTTGGCGGCAGCAACCTGCGCGGCCACTTCGGCGGCGAAGTCGTCGACCTTCTTCTCGATGCCTTCGCCGACCACGTAGAGCGTGAAGCTCTTGATCGCGGTGTTGGCGGCCTTGAGCATCTGCTCGACGGTCTGCTTGTCGTTCTTCACGAAAGCCTGGTTGTGCAGCGAGACTTCCTTGAGGTACTTCTGCACGCCGCCTTCGATGCGCTTGGCAACGATGTCGGCCGGCTGCGGCTTCTTGCCCTCGGCTTCGGCCGCCTTGCGGTCTTCCTCGGCCTTGCCTGCCGCCACGGCACGTTCTTTCTCGATCAGGTCGGCAGGCACGTCGGCGGCCGAGATCGCGACCGGCTTCATGGCGGCGATGTGCATCGCCACGTCCTTGGCCGAGGTGTCGTCGCCTTCGAACTCCACCATCACGCCGATGCGCGTGCCGTGCAGGTACGAAGCCAGCTTGCCGTTGCCCGAGAAGTGCTTGAAGCGGCGGAAGCTCATGTTCTCGCCGATCTTGCCGATCAGGCCCTTGCGCACGTCCTCGAGCGTGGGGCCGAAGCCGTCCTGCTCGTAGGGCAGCGCGCCCAGCGCCGCGAGGTCGGCCGGGTTGTTCTTCGCGACCAGCATCGCGGCGGCGTTGGCCATGGCCAGGAAGCTGTCGTTCTTGGTGACGAAGTCGGTCTCGCAGTTGATCTCGATCATGCCGCCTTTGTCGCCTTCGACGAACGCGGTGACCACGCCCTCGGCCGTGATGCGGCCCGAGGCCTTGCCGGCCTTGTTGCCGAGCTTGATGCGCAGCAGCTCTTCAGCCTTTTCCATGTTGCCGTCGGCCTCCGTCAGGGCCTTCTTGCATTCCATCATGGGCGCATCGGTCTTTGCGCGCAGTTCGCCGACCATGCTTGCGGTGATTGCAGCCATTGTTCTCTCTCCGTGTCCAAAAAATCAGATTAAAAAAAAGGGGCACCAAAGCCCCTTCTTCAGGCGCGTGAAGGCCTCGATCAGGCCGAGGCGCCCTCTTCGACTTCAACGAATTCGTCGCTGCCTTCGGCGATGGCCTTGACCACGTCGCCGGTGGCGCTGTTGCGGCCTTCGATGATCGCGTCGGCGATGCCGCGGGCATAGAGCGTGACGGCCTTCGACGAGTCGTCGTTGCCCGGGATCACGTAGTCGATGCCTTCGGGCGAGTGGTTCGAGTCCACCACGCCGATCAGCGGAATGCCGAGCTTCTTGGCTTCGGCCACGGCGATCTTGTGGAAGCCCACGTCGATCACGAAGATGGCGTCGGGCAGCGCGGTCATGTCCTGGATGCCGCCGATGTCCTTCTCGAGCTTCTCGATTTCACGCGTGAACGTGAGCTGTTCCTTCTTGCTCAGGCTGTCGAGGCCGGCTTCCTGCTGGGCCTTCATGTCCTTCAGGCGCTTGATCGAGGTCTTGACCGTCTTGAAGTTGGTCAGCATGCCGCCGAGCCAGCGGGTGTCGACGTAGGGCACGCCGGCGCGACGCGCCTCGGCAGCCACGATCTCGCGCGCCTGGCGCTTGGTGCCGACCATCAGGATGGTGCCGCGGTTGGCGGTGAGCTGCTTGGCGTACTTCATCGCCTCCTGGAACATCGGGAGCGACTTTTCCAGGTTGATGATGTGGATCTTGTTGCGATGGCCGAAGATGAACGGGGCCATCTTGGGGTTCCAGAAGCGGGTCTGGTGTCCGAAGTGGACACCGGCTTCCAGCATTTCGCGCATGGTGGTCGACATTGAAAATTACTCCAAAGGTTGGGTCTAAAATCCAGCCCGTTTTGCTGCTCCTGGCTTCTGCGGAACAGCAACACCTTGAATGGGCCGGTTTGCGGATGTGTCTGGCTGGATGGGGCGACAAGACTGTCAAAGCCTGCCACCCGTCAGCGAAACCCAACGAGTATAGCACGGCCCACCCGTCCCTCCCCCGGAACCGAGCCGTCCGCAGCCCTTCAAGCCACCCATGAACGACCTTCACGCCACCCGTCTGGACCTCCTGGCCGGTGGCACCGACGCACGCACCGAACTGGAGCGCGCCATCGGCCTCTCCGAATCGGCGGCCTGCCGCCACGCATTCACCCGCACGATGTTCCACGAGGCGCGTCAGGAGGTCGCCGCGGCGGCGCCCGCAAGCCGGCTCGCCGGCCTCGCCTTCACCGCCAAGGACCTGTTCGACATCGCAGGGCAGCCGACGCCGGCCGGCTCGGTGGTGCTGTCGCACGCGCCGGCCGCCCGGGCCGACGCCGTCGCCGTGGCGCGGCTGCGCGCCGCCGGCGGGGTGCTCACGGGCCGCACCAACATGACGGAGTTCGCGTTCTCCGGCGTCGGCGTCAATCCCCACCACGGCACGCCGGCCAACGTGGCCGACGCCGCCACGCCGCGCATTCCGGGCGGCTCGTCCTCCGGCGCCGCGATCTCGGTGGCCACGGGTGCTGCGTTCATCGGCCTGGGCTCCGACACCGGCGGCTCGATCCGCATTCCGGCCGCGCTGAACGGCATCGTCGGCTTCAAGAGCACCGCCCGCCTCGTTCCGGCCGACGGCGCGCTGCCGCTGTCGACCACGCTCGACACCGTCTGCGCCATGACGCGCTCGGTGCGCGACGCCATCCTCGCCCACGAGATCCTCGCCGCCCGGCGCGTGACGGCCGGCGCGGCGGCGCTGGGCGCCTACCGGCTCGCGGTGGTGAAGAACCTGTTCTTCGACGGCATCGAGCCCGCGGTGGCCCGCGCCTTCGACGATGCGCTCGCGGCGCTGCGACAAGGCGGCGCCCGCATCGAGGAGATCGTGCTGCCCGAGCTTGCCGAGCTGCCGGCGATCAACGCCACGGGCGGCTTCTCGGCCGCCGAGGCGTATGCATGGCACCGCCTGCTGCTCGAACGCAGCGGCGCGGGCTACGACCCGCGCGTGGCCCAGCGCATCCTCAAGGGTGCCGCGATGAAGGCGCATGAATACATCGACCTCGTGAACGCGCGCCGCGACTGGATCTCTCGCATCGAAACGGCGCTGGCGCCGTTCGACGCCGTGCTGTCGCCCACGGTGCCGATCACCGCGCCCGCCATCGCTGACGTGGCGCCCGGCGCCGAGCGCGACGACGCGTTCTTCCGCATCAACGCGCTGCTGCTGCGCAATCCCTCGGTCGTCAACATGCTCGACGGCTGCGCGATCTCACTGCCATGCCACGCGGCCGGCGAGCTTCCGGCCGGGCTGATGATCTGGCACGGGGCCCTGCATGACGATCCGGTGCTCGCGATTGCCCTTCAGGCGGAAAAAGTGCTGCAGGCACGGTAGGCTCGCGCAGTCGCGCCGACAGGTGCGGGCCCTCTCTTCTTACTTCTTCCATCAATGAAAATCGCGATCGTGGGCGCCGGGATCATCGGCGTCACCACCGCCTGGGAATTGGCCTCGGACGGCCATGAAGTGTCCGTTTTCGAGCGCCGCGGCGCCGCCGCCGAAGAAGCCAGCTTCGCCAATGCCGGCGTGGTGGCGCCGGGCTACGTCACGCCCTGGGCCGCGCCGGGCATGCGCGTCAAGGTGCTGCGCTCGCTGCTCTCTTCGCACGGGGCCATCAAGCTGCGCTGGCCGCTGGGCGCACGCGACCTCGGCTGGATCTCGCGCTGGCAGAAGGCGTGCAAGCTGGAGACGTATCTCGCCAATCGCGCGCGCATGCAGCGCCTCGCGTTCTACAGCCGGACCCGGCTGCACGAGGTGACCGAAGCGCGCGAACTGAGCTACGAACGCAGCGACGGCTACCTGGTGCTCCTGCGCTCCAAGCGCGAGAAGAAACTGGTGCAGCCCGGGCTCGAGGTGCTGCGCGCGGCCGGCAGCGTCTTTCGCGAGGTCGATGCCGACGAGGCACGCCGCATCGAGCCGGCGCTCAGCACCGACACGGCGCTCGCGGGCGCGATCCATCTGCCCGAGGACGAGGTGGCGAACTGCCGCCAGTTCGCGCTGCTCCTCAAGTGGGAGGCCGAGGCCCTCGGCGCCCAGTTCCATTTCAACTGCGACATCGCGCCGCTGAGCCGCGCGACGCCCACGTCGCTGTCGCTCGCGAGCGGCTCGCCGCCGCTGAACTTCGACGCCGTCGTGGTCTGCGCCGGGCTCGCCTCGGCCTCGCTGCTGCGGCCGCTGGGGCTGCGGATTCCGCTGGCGCCGGTGTACGGGCATTCCATCAGCGCGCCGATCCGCGAATCGCTCAACGCGCCGCGCAGTGCGGTGATGGACGAGCGCTACAAGGTCGCGATCTCGCGGCTCGGCCAGCGCGTGCGGGTGGCGGGCAGCGCCGAGATCGGCGGTTCGCTCGGCCGCATGAATCCGGCCGCGGTGCAGACGCTCTACAAGGTGCTGCACGACTGGTTTCCGGGCGCGGTCACGCTGCAGTCGGGCGTGCAGCAATGGAAAGGCGCGCGGCCGATGCTGCCCGACGGCCCGCCGGTGCTCGGCGCGAGCGGCGTACCCGGCGTCTGGCTCAACCTCGGGCACGGCTCGAGCGGCTGGGCGCTTTCGTGCGGCAGCGCCCGCGTGGTGGCCGACCTGATCGGGGGGCGCGACGCCGGCGTCGATCTCGAAGGACTCGGCGTCGAACGGCTCCATCTGCACGCCTAGCAGAAGGCCCGCGGGGCGCAGAATCGGCCCATGCAACGCATCACGCCCGACACCGTCGCCGACCTGTTCGACGTCGCCACCACGCGCCGCATCGAGCAGGCCGCGGCGCAAGCACTGCCCGCCCACACCCTGATGGAGCGCGCCGGGCTGGCCGCCGCGCGGCTGGCGATGGCGATCGCGCCGCATGCGCGCACGGTCTGGGTGGCCTGCGGGCCCGGCAACAACGGCGGCGACGGCTTCGAGGCCGCGGCCCGGCTGCGCCTTCGCGGCTTCGCGCCGGTCGTCACCTTCGTCGGCGACGAAGGCCGGCTGCCGCCCGACGCCAGGGCTTCGCTGCAGCGCGCACGCGACGCCGGCGTCGAGTTCGCGCCCCATCCGCCGGCCGCGCACGACCTCGCCATCGACGCGCTGCTCGGCATCGGCGCCACCCGGCCGCCGGAGGGCGCGATGGCCGAGTGGCTGGCGCGCATGCACGCGGCGCCGGCGCCCACCTTGAGCATCGACGTGCCCTCCGGCCTCGATGCCGAAACCGGCGTGCTGCGGCACCGCGCCGGCGGGCCTGCGGACGGCAGCCCTTCGCCCCGCCACTGCCTGAGCCTGCTGACGCTGAAGCCTGGCCTCTTCACGGCACAGGGCCGCGATGCCTGCGGCAGCATCTGGTTCGACGACCTCGGCTGCGGCGGCGCGGCCGGCGCGCCCGCGGCGCGTCTCGCTGGCGCACCGGCTGTCCGGCCGCGCCCGCACGCCTCGCACAAGGGCAGCTACGGCGACGTGGCGGTGATCGGCGGCGCGCCCGGCATGGCGGGCGCCGCGCTGCTGGCGGCCACGGCTGCGCTGCACGCGGGCGCGGGCCGGGTCTACGCGGGGCTGCTCGACCCCGCGGCGGCCCCGCTCGCCGCGCTCCAGCCCGAGCTGATGCTGCGCGACGCCGCCTCGCTCGACCTCTCCCGCACGGTCGCGGTCTGCGGCTGCGGCGGGGGCACCGCCGTGCGCGCCGTGCTGCCGCGCGTGCTGGCGACGGCGGCGGCACTGGTGCTCGATGCCGACGCGCTGAACGCGATCGCGACCGACGGCCATCTGCAGGCGCAGCTCCAGGCACGGGCCTCCCGCGGACGTCCCACGGTGATGACGCCGCACCCGCTCGAGGCCGCGCGGCTGCTGGCCTGCACCGCGCAGGAGGTTCAGGCGGACCGCCTTCGCGCGGCACGCGAACTCGCCGCGCGCTTCGGCGCGGTGGTGGTTCTCAAGGGATCGGGAACGGTGATCGCCGAAGCCGGCGCGCCGCCTGTCGTCAACCTGACCGGCAATGCGCGCCTCGCGACCGCCGGCACCGGGGACGTTCTGGCGGGGATGATCGGAGCGGGGCTGGCCTCAGGGCGATCAGCCTTCGATGCCGCCCGTGAAGCGGTGTGGCGCCACGGCCATGCGGCCGACGTCTGGCCGGCCGGCGCACCCGCGCTGACGGCGGGCGCGCTCGGCAGGCGCGGCGCTTCCTGAACGCAGGCGGGCTCCGCGCCCTGCGTCAGCCGCGGCCGACGAAGGGCATCTTCGTGGCCATGACGGTATGGAACAGCACGTTGGCGTCCAGCGGCAGGTTCGCCATGTAGAGCACGGACTGGCCGACGATCTTCACGTCCATCAGCGGTTCGATCGCGAGTTCGCCGTTCGCCTGCGGCACGCCCTTGGCCATGCGCGCGGCCAGCTCGGTCATGGCATTGCCCACGTCGATCTGCCCCACCGCGATGTCGTACTTGCGTCCGTCGAGGGAGGCGGTCTTGGTCAGGCCCTCGACGCCGTGCTTGGTCGCCGTGTAGGCGGCCGAATTCGGCCGCGGCGCGGTGGCCGAGATCGAGCCGTTGTTGATGATGCGGCCGCCCCTCGGCGTCTGCGCCTTCATCGTGCGGAACGCCTGCTGGATGCAGAAGAACATGCCGCTCAGGTTGATGTCGACCACGCCGCGCCACTGCTCGGGCGTCCAGTCCTCGAAGGGGCCGGGCGGGTTGCCGACGCCGGCGTTGTTGAACAGCAGGTCGACACGGCCGAAGCGCTCCACGGTGGCGGCGAACAGCGCCTGCACGGATTCCGCGCTGGCCACGTCCGTGGGCACCGCGAAGGCGCGCGCACCGGCGCCCGACTCCTCGGCCACCTGCTCGAGCGGCTCGAGGCGGCGCCCGGCGAGCGCCACGCTCCAGCCATCGCCCAGCAATGCCAAGGCCGCGGCACGGCCGATGCCGGTGCCCGCACCCGTGACGATCGCGATGCGGCTCCTGTTGTTGTCCACGCTCATGCTCTGTGTCTCCTTTTCAGCTTGTCGGTGGGGTTGAGTCTGTGTTCGACGGGCACGATGCGGCGCGTCAAGGACGGCGCGGCTTGCGCCCCTTCATCTTGTTGGTGGCCTTCTTGACCGCCGCCTTGAACGCCTGCATCGCGGTCTGGGGTTCCGGCGCCGCGGCGGCCGCGCCGCGCTGCTCGCTGCGCGGCTCGGCGGCGGCGCTCTCGGCCTTGTGGCGCGAACTGCGCTTGGCCGAGGCCTTGACCGGCACGCCTGCGGGGGCCGCACCCTTGTCCTTCATCGCGCGCGTCGTGAGGTCCTCGCCCTCGCGCACGAGGCGGAAGTCGATCTTGCGACCGTCGAGGTCGACGCGGCTCACCTGCACCCGCACGCGCGTGCCGATGGCATAGCGGATGCCGGTGCGCTCGCCGCGCAGTTCCTGGCGCATCTCGTCGAACTTGAAGTATTCGCCGCCGAGTTCGGTGATGTGCACCAGCCCCTCGACGTACATCGCATCGAGCGTCACGAAGATGCCGAAGGTGGTGGCCGCGGTGACCACGCCGCCGTACTCCTCGCCCAGGTGCTCGCGCATGTACTTGCACTTGAGCCAGGCTTCGACGTCGCGGCTCGCCTCGTCGGCGCGGCGCTCGTTGGCGCTGCAATGCAGGCCGGCGGCCTCCCAGGCGAGCACTTCCTTGCTCGGCGCCACGGTGGCCTTCTGCGGCTTGGCCGTCGGTGCCTTGACGCGCGATGCGAGCCGCTTGGCGAGCTTGGCGTGCGCCTCGCCCGGGGTCGGCAGCATCGGCAGCTGGTAGCGCGTGTTGCCCAGGATGGCCTTGATCACGCGATGCACCAGCAGGTCGGGATAGCGCCGGATCGGACTCGTGAAGTGGGTGTAGGCCTCGTAGGCCAGACCGAAGTGGCCGCTGTTGATCGGCGTGTAGATGGCCTGCTGCATCGAACGCAGCAGCATCGTGTGGATCTGCTGCGCATCGGGCCGGTCCTTGGTCGCCTCGGCGATGGCCTGGAACTCGCCGGGGTTCGGATCGTCGGTGATGCTCATGCCGACGCCCATCGCCTTCAGATAGCCGCGCAGGATCTCCTTCTTCTCCGGCGTCGGGCCTTCGTGCACGCGGTACAGCCCCGGGTGCTTGCCTTGCGCGATGAAGTCGGCGCTGCACACGTTGGCCGCGAGCATGGCTTCCTCGATCAGCCGGTGCGCCTCGTTGCGCGTGCGCGGCACGATCTTCTCGATGCGGCCGGCGTCGTCGCAGATGATCTGCGTCTCGGTGGTTTCGAAATCGACCGCGCCGCGCTTGCCGCGCTGCTTGAGCAGTGCCTTGTAGACGTCCGCCAGGTTCAGCAGATCCTTCACGCGCTCCTTGCGCTTGGCCGCCTCCGGACCGCGCGTGTTGCCGAGGATCGCCGCCACTTCGGTGTAGGTGAAGCGTGCGTGGCTGAACATCACGGCCGGATAGAACTGGTAGGCGTAGATCTCGCCGTCCGCAGCCACGAGCATGTCGCACACCATGCAGAGGCGTTCGACCTCGGGGTTCAGCGAGCACAGGCCGTTCGAGAGCTTCTCCGGCAGCATCGGGATCACGCGGCGCGGAAAGTAGACGCTGGTGGCGCGGTCGTAGGCATCGATGTCGATGGCCGAGCCGGTGTGCACATAGGCGCTCACGTCGGCAATGGCCACCAGCAGGCGCCAGCCCTTGCCGCGGCCGACCTTCGCGGGCTCGCAGTACACCGCGTCGTCGAAGTCGCGCGCGTCCTCGCCGTCGATCGTGACCAGCGGCACGTCGGTCAGGTCGATGCGTCCCTTCTTGTCGACGGGACGCACTTTCTCGGGCAGCGCCTTGGCCTCGGCGAGGCAGGCCTCGGAGAACTCGTGCGGCACGCCGTACTTGCGCACCGCGATCTCGATCTCCATGCCGGGATCGTCGATCTCGCCGAGCACTTCCTTCACGCGGCCCACGGGCTGGCCGAACAGCGCCGGCGGCTCGGTGAGCTGCACCACCACCACCTGCCCCACCTTCGCGTGGCCGGTGGCGCCCTTCGGGATCAGGACATCCTGACCGTAGCGCTTGTCCTCGGGTGCGACGAGCCACACGCCGCCTTCATGCAGCAGGCGGCCGATGATCGGCTGCTCCGGACGCTCGACGATCTCGACCACGCGCCCCTCGGGACGACCGCGCCGGTCCTGCCGCACCACGCGCGCCTTGACGCGGTCCTTGTGCAGCACCGCGCGCATCTCGTTGGGCGGCAGATAGATGTCGGCTTCACCGTCGTCGCGCTGCACGAAACCGTGTCCGTCGCGATGTCCTTGAACGGTTCCTTCAAATTCATCCAGCAGTCCGCTGGAATGGCCATTATTTTTGATATGATTCTCTCTTTCCTGAAATTCAAAACATAACTGCTTCGGCAGCTATGTGGGCCCAGATGGCGGAATTGGTAGACGCACTAGTTTCAGGTACTAGCGAGTAACATCGTGGAGGTTCGAGTCCTCTTCTGGGCACCACCCCTACCAAGCTGAAACCCCTGTGAATCGTAGATTCGCAGGGGTTTTTTCTTTGCCCTGGGTACATGATCGAGGGAAGCCTTCCCTCGTGAATGCCGACCGCAGCCAACCCTGGCGCAATCAGCGGCACTCCTGCCCACCCGCACGAACGCTCGCGCTCCTCGAAAGGAACATCCTGCGAAACGCTGATCGACGGCACGGATTCGAACAAGTGGGCTGGTAAGAGTGCGGCGTTCAACCCGCGGCAGAGACCCTGGACGGGTCTGCGTATCGGCCTTGAAGCCGAGACGCACCTTACCACGCGGAGACGAAGGTAAACCGACCGCCGGTCAGCGCATCGCCCAGGCGCCGGCGCATACGATCGTCCGCCTTGCCGCCGTGCCTCTCGTCGTCTTTCATCGACCATGCCCATCCTTCAAAGCATCCGCCAATGGGCGTCGCGAATCAAGCGTGATGCCGTCACCCTGTGGTTCGCCTGCCGCCACCCGGGCACGCCCTGGTTCGCCAAGCTGCTCGCCGCTTTCGTGGTCGCGTACGCACTGAGTCCGATCGACCTGATTCCCGACTTCATTCCCGTGCTGGGCTACCTCGACGACGTTCTCTTGCTGCCCGCCCTCATCTGGCTGAACATCCGACTCGTGCCGGCGGACGTGCTTTCCGAATGTCGCGCGCAAGCGGACCAGTGGATGAAGACCCGGGGCGCCAAGCCGCGGAGCATTGGAGGTGCCGTGCTCGTGGTCATGCTGTGGATCGCGATGGGCGTCGGACTCTGGGCCTGGGTCGCCGGCTTCAGCTGAGTCAAGTCGGCACCCTGCGGCGGTTAATTTACTGTACATTCATACAGTCTTTTAACAAAGGATACCGCCATGTCCGCATCTGCAGAACCCTCACCTCCTGGCCGCAACCATGCACTGAGCGAAGCCCTGGCATGGATTTCGAAGTTCGCGCATGCATGGAAAGCCATCGAGCCGGCGCCGCACTCGCTGAGCATCGACGGCTTCATCATCTGGGGGCCGGTGCTCTACGAAAAGCACGGCAACGAAGACCCGGTGGCACTCGCGGCGCAGCTCTACGGCAAGTCAGGCCGATACTTCAGGTACCTGTATCCCGGTCGGACCTCCGAGGACGAGCGCACCCCTTCGGATTGAGCCGACATCTGCCGTCAGCCCGGACGACTTGGTCCTAGGTGTGGCAAAAGTCACACTTTCAACTCAAAAAGCGTCCGGAAGTAACGCCGATGCGACACATAAAGTTACGTTTAGTTTGAGAATACGTTCATCTAACCAAACGGAAACCATCGTGATCGCTGCATTCACCTTGTTGATCGGCATGTTTCTCGGCGCGCTGTTCATGAGCCTTCTGGTCATCTCGCGCTCGGAAGACTGAGGGCTGCCGGCCGGAACGGCCGCGCCTCCGCCAGTTGAAAAGCCCGCTCGCGCGGGCTTTTCTCTTTCTGAATGACGGAAGTGGTCCTCAGATCGGCAGCGCGATCAGGTCATGACCTTCCGCGCCCACGATGCGCGCGCGCGTGAACTCGCCCACCTTGAGCGTCTTGCTGATCTTCTCAGGCGGCAGCAGCCGCACGGTTCCGTCGATCTCGGGCGCGTCGGCATAGGTGCGCCCCACGCCGCCCTTGCGGCCGAGGGCCGGCGCCGAATCCACCAGCACCTGCATCGTGGCACCGACGCGCTGGCGCAGCTTGGCGATCGACACGGCTTCGGCCACTTCCATGAAGCGGGCGCGGCGCGCCTCGCGCTCTTCGGGCGGCAGCATGCCGGGGATGTCGTTCGCGGTGGCCCCCTCGACGGGGCTGTAGGCAAAGCAGCCGGCGCGGTCGATCTGCGCCTCGCGGATGAAGTCGAGCAGGTGCTCGAATTCCTGCTCGGTCTCTCCCGGGAATCCCGCGATGAAGGTGCTGCGGATCACGAGTTCGGGGCAGACCTCGCGCCAGCGCGCGATGCGCTCGAGGTTCTTCTCGCCGCTCGCGGGACGCTTCATGCGCTTGAGCACGTCAGGGTGGCTGTGCTGCAGCGGCACGTCGAGGTACGGCAGCACCTGGCCGCTGGCCATCAGCGGAATGACTTCGTCGACGCTCGGATACGGGTACACGTAATGCAGCCGGACCCATGCGCCGAAGGGCTCCGCGATTTCGCCGAGCGTGCGGACCAGCTCGAGCATGCGCGTCTTGACCGGCTTGCCGTCCCAGAAGCCGGTGCGGTACTTCACGTCGACGCCGTAGGCCGAGGTGTCCTGGCTGATCACCAGCAGTTCCTTCACGCCGCCCTCGAACAGCGCCTTCGCCTCGCCGAGCACATCGCCGACCGGCCGCGAGACGAGGTCGCCGCGCATCGACGGAATGATGCAGAAGGTGCAGCGGTGGTTGCAGCCTTCGCTGATCTTCAAGTATGCGTAGTGCCGCGGCGTGAGCTTGACGCCGGCGATGCCGAAGGTATTCGGCACCAGATCGATGAAGGGATCGTGCGGCTTCGGCAGGTTGGCGTGCACCGCATCCATGACTTCCTGCGTCGCATGCGGCCCGGTGACGGCGAGCACGCTCGGATGCATCTGCCGAACGAGGTTGCCGCCCTGCTCCCCGGTCTTGGCGCCGAGGCAGCCGGTGACGATCACGCGGCCGTTCTCTGCCAGCGCCTCGCCGATGGTGTCGAGGCTTTCCTTCACCGCATCGTCGATGAAGCCGCAGGTATTGACGATCACCAGGTCCGCGCCTTCGAAGGTCTTGGCGGTCTGGTAGCCCTCGGCACTCAGCTGGGTCAGGATCAGTTCGGAGTCCGTGAGGGCTTTCGGGCAGCCGAGGCTCACGAAGCCGACCTTGGGGGCGGCCGACGTGGCAGTTCGTTCGTGGGAGGCAACTTCGCTCATATGAGCCGTATTGTCCCAGCTATCGGCCGGGCCCGGGATTCAGGGGCGTTTGATGCCGAACGCGCCCAGCACCTGTTCGGTGTTCTTCTGCATCTGTTCCTGCATCTGCAGGAAGACGTTCTTCGACTGCTCCACGTAGTTGCCCATCAGGCCCTGCAGCATCGGCGACTGCATCGTCAGGAAGCGGGACCACATCTCGGGCGTGAGGCCTTCGGCCTTTTCGGCGAGCTGGGCCTGCACTTCGGTCATGGCCTGGATGTTCTTCTCGAGGTACGGGCCCATGTAGCCCTGCATCGCCTGGCCGTAGAAGCGGATGATGTTGGCCAGCACCTGCTCGGTGAACATCGGAGCGCCGCCCGCTTCTTCTTCAAGGATGATCTGCAGCAGGATGCTGCGCGTGAGATCGTCGCCGGTCTTGGCGTCGCGCACCACGAACTGGGCGTTCTGGATGACCAGCTGCTTCACCTCGGTCAGGGTGATGTACGTGGACGTCTCGGTGTCGTAGAGCCTTCGGTTGGGGTACTTCTTGATGACACGTTGCACCGGTTTGACCCCGGACTTCTTGCTCTGCACTGCGCGCTCCTCTACATGGATGCCCATGTCGTGCGGACGATTCTAGGTAGCGGTTTTGCTGCATCGCGACAAGGTTTACCCTGACCGTGCGCCGCCCTCATCTTCAGTCGAGCGACGTCGCATATTCGGCACCGCATGCGCCGCAGCCCGCGGTCTCCGGACGTTCTTCGCTCGCCTCGCGAAAGCGCAGGGGATTCTTCTGTCCGTACACCACCCAGCAGCGCGGGCAATGCTCGTGGCCGGCGGTGGGCAGGTAGGCACGGGCGCGCTGCTCGACGCGTTCCTGCGTCACGGGCACGCCCTGCCGAAGGGCGCGTGCGATTTCGCGCGCGGCCATGGTGTCGGTGCGACCGCTGGCATGGTCGGTGATGCCGTAGGCCGCGCGCGCAAATTCGATGGGGGCTTGCCGGAGCAATGCGGCCAGCCGCTTCTCGGCCTGAGCCCGATCAACCAGCGTTGACCGCGTATTCATCAGATCGCTTATCAAGAAATTTGAGAAAGGCTTGCAGAGTGGCCAAGGTAGCACAACAACCGGGCCATGGTCTTTGTCTGCGCACCGAAAGGACGATGGACGCACCGGGGAACCCGGTGATGCTCTGTTCAAGGAACCCGGTGGTTGGCCGGGAATGAAGCAGAAATTGGTAGGCGCGATTGGACTCGAACCAACGACCCCCACCATGTCAAGGTGGTGCTCTAACCAGCTGAGCTACGCGCCTAAGGATGTGTCCGAGAAGCAGCTATTGTAGCAGGAGAAAACGCACTTTTTAGCGCCGACGTGCAGATCGCACGCCGGTGACCGCCATCACGCTCCCGAGCACCTGCGTCAATCGCGCGGCATCGGAGATCTCGACGGTGAAGGTCATCCATGCCGTTCCCTTGACCGACTGCGTCTGCACGCCGATCACGTTCATCTTTCTCGCGCGCGAACACATCGGAGATGTCGCGCAGCAGACCCTGGCGGTCGGCGGCTTCCACCGCGACGTCGACCGCGTAGACCGGCGACTCGCCGCCCTTCGAGGTACCCCACTCGACGTCGATCACGCGGCCGCTGTCGCGCGAGGCCATCATGCGGAAGTTGCTGCAGTCGGTGCGATGCACGCTGACGCCGTGACCGCGCGTCACGAAGCCGCTGATCGCATCGGGCGGCGCCGGCTTGCAGCACTTGGCCAACTGCGTCATCAGCGAAGACACGCCCACCACCAGCACGCCGCCCTTGCCCGACTTCTCGCTCGCGCGCGGCTTCTTGATGTGCACGCCGTCGTCGGGATTCGGCGCGGGCTCCGGCGGCCGCAGCAGCATCTCGATGTTGCGCAGCGAGAACTCGTCCTTGCCGACCACTTCGAACAGCTGGTCCGCCGACTTGAAGCCCAGTTGCGAGGCGAGGTCCTCGAGCCGCGTTGCGGTCTTGCCTTCGCGCTGCAGCAGCTTCTCGACCGCCTCGCGTCCGCGTGCGACGGTCTCGTGCGTGATCTGCGCGTTGAACCATGCGCGCACCTTGGCGCGTGCGCGATGGCTCGCCAGGTAACCCAGCTCGGCATTGAGCCAGTCGCGCGACGGGCCGCCTTCCTTGGCCGCGATGATCTCCACCGTCTGCCCATTGGACAGCGGCGTGTTGAGCGGCACCATCGCGCCGTCCACGCGCGCACCGCGGCAGCGGTGGCCGAGCGAGGTGTGCACGGTGTAGGCGAAGTCGACCGGCGTCGCGCCCTGCGGCAGTTCGACGATCGCCGCATCGGGCGTGAGCACATAGATGCGGTCGTCGAAAAGCCCCTGCCCCTGCAGGCCGCCGGAAAGATCGCGCTCCCACGCGAGCAGTTGCCGCAGCACCGCGATCTTCGCGTCGTATTCGCCGCTGGCCCACACGCCGGCATAGCCCTTGTGGCCGGCTTCCTTGTAGGCCCAGTGGGCCGCCACGCCGTGCTCGGCATGGTCGTGCATCTCTTCGGTGCGAATCTGAATCTCGATCGGCTTGCCGGGCTTGCCGTCGATCAGCTCGCGCACCACCGTGTGCAGCGACTGGTAGCCATTGGGCTTGGGCCTGGCGATGTAGTCGTCGAACTCCTCGTCGATCGGCTGGAAGTGCGAATGCACCCAGGCCAGCGCCGCATAGCAGTCCTTGACGTCGGGCACCACCACGCGCAGCGCGAGGATGTCGAACACCTGCGCGAAGTCGAGCGACTTGCCGCGCATCTTCTTGACGATGCTGTAGATGTTCTTCGGCCGCCCCTGCACCGTGGCGCGCACGCCCTCGGCCTGCAGTTCCCGCTCGAGCTGCGAGCGCAACTGCTCGACGTGGCCCTCGCGTTCGACGCGCTTCTCGTCGAGCAGCCGCGCGATCAGCTTGTAGGTCTCGGGCTCGAGGAAGCGGAACGAGAGATCCTCGATCTCCCATTTCACCTGCCAGATGCCGAGCCGGTTGGCGAGCGGCGCGAACACCTGCAGCGACTCGCGCGCCACGCTTTCAGGCGCAGGCTGCTTGCTCGCCGCGGCGTGCCGCAACGTCTGCAACCGCGATGCGAGGCGCAGCATCACCACGCGCAGGTCGCGCGAGAACGCGAGCAGCATCTTGCGCACGTTCTCGGTCTGCGCGCCGGCGCCTTCGGCATGGCCCTGCGACGCCGAGCGCGCCTGCTCCTGCACGCGGACCAGCTTGGTGGTCTCGACCGCCAGCGCCGCGAAGTTCTCGCCGAAGACCTTGGCGATCACCTCCTGCGGCCGGTTGAGGTGGGGGCACGCGTAGACAAGGTAGCTCGCCGCCTGCATGGCCTCGGAGCCGCCCATCTTCGCCACGATGGCGGCCACCGCATCGGCATGCGCGAGCGTGTTCTCGCCGGTGTCGAGCGTCTCGTCGGCGATCAGCGGCTCGGCGAAGGCGCGCGCGCGCGCCAGCATGTTCGCCATCACGGGCGTGCGGTCGGCCGTGGCGGCGGACAGCGGATAGTCGACCACGGCCATGTCGGGCGTGGTCGCCGTCTGAAGGTTCGAGGACTCTCGCTTCACGTGGCAGCTCAATCGAACAGGAAGGACACGACGGCGGCGACCTGGGCGGGATCGACGAAGGTGGGCGCATGCCCGACGCCGTCGAACTCGACCAATGTCGCGCGCGGTCCGCGCTGCGTCATGGCCTGTGCGGTCTCGCGCGACAGCAGATCGGACTGTGCGCCGCGCGTCACCAAAGTGCGTGCCGTGATCGCGTCGTAGAGGCTCCACATCACCGCGCCGCCCTGGGCCGCGGCCTCGGGAGTGATGGAACGCAGCGCGACGGCGATCGCGGGGTCGTAATGCAGCAGCCACGGACCGGCAACCTGATCGTCGCCGTCGCGCGGCGCGGCCTTGGCCGCACCGTCGGCCGTGCGCTCGGATGCCGGCACCACCATGTGCCGCGAGAGCGCCAGCCATTGTTCGGGCGTGTGCGGACCGAAGCTGGTGGAGATCGCCCACATCGCATCGGCGGCGGCCTGCAGGCTCTCGTAGCGACCGCCCTGCCCCACGTAGGCGGCGATGCGCTGCAGCGCGGCGGCCTCGATCGTCGGGCCGACGTCGTTGACGACGAAGCGGCGTATCGGCCGCACCAGCGGCAGCTCGCGGTGCCCCGCGAGCACGAAGCCGATCAGCCCGCCCATGCTGGTGCCGAGGTAGTCGAGCGTCTCGATCGGCTGCTCGCGATGCAGTTGCGCGACCAGCGCCAGCATGTCGGCCGCATACACCGGCACCTGGTAGAGCATCGGGTCGCGCAGCCAGTCGCTGCGGCCACGGCCCGCCACGTCCGGGCAGACCACGCGCACGTCGCCGCCGGCACGCGCCACGATGGCGCGGGCCAGCACGTCGAAGTCGCGCCCCTGCCGCGTCAGCCCGTGCACGCAGACCACCACGCGCGCACTGTGCGCGTCGCCCCACTGCCAATAGGCCATGCGATGGCCGCCCTGGGCGTCATCGCACGCCACGTCATGAAGCGTCGGGTCGGTCATGAAAACGAAGTCGTGCTGGTGCGGATAATGGTCTCGTCGCATCCTAATTCATCCGGAGATACATCTTTATGCTCAAAGGCAAAACCGCGCTTGTCACGGGGTCCACCAGCGGCATCGGCCTTGCCATGGCCAAGGCGCTCGCACAGCAAGGCGCCCACGTCGTGCTCAACGGCTTCGGCGATTCCGCGGCCCCCAAGGCCGAGATCGAGGCGCTCGGCGTGCGCGCCGAGTACCACGGCGCCGACATGAGCAAGCCCGACCAGATCGAGGACATGATGAAGTTCGCAGCCGCCAAGTTCGGCCGCGTCGACATCCTCGTCAACAACGCCGGCATCCAGCACGTCGCGAAGGTGGAAGACTTCCCGCCGGAGCGCTGGGACGCGATCATCGCCATCAATCTCACGAGCGCCTTCCACACCACGCGCCTTGCGGTTCCCGCGATGCGCGAGGCCAACTGGGGCCGCATCGTCAACGTCGCCTCGGCCCACGGGCTCGTGGCCTCGGCGCAGAAATCGGCCTACGTGGCGGCCAAGCACGGCATCGTGGGCTTGACCAAGTCGGTGGCACTCGAAACCGCCACCACCGGCATCACCTGCAACGCAATCTGCCCGGGCTGGGTGCTGACGGCGCTGGTGCAGAAGCAGATCGACGATCGCGCGGCGCGCGAAGGCATCTCGGTGGAGCAGGCGAAGAACGAGCTGCTTGGCGAGAAGCAGCCTTCGCTGCAGTTCACCACCGTCGAGCAGCTCGGCGCGCTCGCGGTGTTCTTGTGCTCGCCCGCCGCCGACCAGGTGCGCGGCGTCGCCTGGCAGATGGACGGCGGCTGGACCGCCCAGTGAAGGCGCCTGCGCTTACTTGAGCTGCACCGAGCCCGAGACGGTCACCACCACGCTGGTCTTGCCGGCTTCCACCGGCACCGGCGCGTCGGCCGAGAACGACTTGGCGGCGGCCGCCATCACGCGCGGACGGATCGGGCCGCCGTCGTTCGCATTCACCGAGACCTCGCGCAGCGTGTAGCCGCCGAAGCCGAAGCCCTTCGCGAGTTCGTTGGCCTTCTGCTTGAAGTTCTCGATCGCGATGGTCTGCGCCTCGGTCTCGCTGCGGGCGCGTTGTTCGCGGCTCAGCGCGAAGCCGACGTTGCCCACGTTGAGCGTGCTGATGCGGCCCGCGGTCTGGGTGATGCGCGGGAAGTCGCGGCCCTCGAGCACCATCTCGGCCGTGCCCTGCCAGCCGTTGATCTTGCCCTCGCGGGTATAGCGCGGCGAGAGGCTGAAGTTGCCGGTGCGCACGTCGAGCTGCCCCGGCTGGGCGTTCTTCTTCGCTTCGGCTAGCGCGGCATCGACGGCCGCCTTGAGCTGCGTCTGGACGGTGGCGGCATCGGCGGCGTCGCGGGTGGTGGTCAGCGTCATGCTCAGCAGATCCTGCTGCACCTCCACCGTGCCCGAGGCCGTGAGCTGCAGCACGTTCTGCGGCGGCGCGACCCCGTTCTGGGCCATGGCGCTGCCTGCGCCCGCCGCTGCGGCCAGTGCGATGCAGGCTGCGATCGTTTTCAGTTTTTTCAAGGCGAAATACTCCCTCTTGGGTTGTTGGTGGAGAACAGAAGGCGACCGGCGCGCTGCCGGACCGCGTCAGCGGCGCTGGCTGCGCGGCAGGGTCAGGACCCGCGCGGCCGACATCGGCGGCGCCGGCGCGATCCGCTCGGCCGGCTGGGATTCTGCCGAATTCATCCGCACCGGGGTACCCGGCGGCGCCCATTGCCCCCGCACCTGCTGGCGCAGTTCGTGCAGCTCGGCCGCGGTGAGGCGCCGGCCGGCGGCGGCCTCCTCGCGGCGGATCTCGTCGCGCTGCGCCGCGCGATGGGCCGCCACGGCCTGGCGCACGTCGTTCCGCCGTGCATCCCCTACCGCCAGAAAATCACCACCGGCCCATGCGGGACAGCAGGTGCATGCAACGACGATGGGCAGCGCGGGAAATAAGGTTCTCATTGAGCAAAGATCGACAGTCAGGGCGACTTTGCCATCACCGGGCGAACGTCGGATGACTAGACAGCGAGCGTCCGCAAGTTTTGTAACTTAGTGTCAAACCACCGGCAAATGCGACTCATCCGGACGTCAACGCCTTCAGAATCGGCGCTGTTACAAATTCGACGTTGTAGAAATGACTCAAGTTCCCGCTCGCACCGACAAGATCGTGATCGTCGACGACGACGCCCGCATCCGTGATCTGCTTCGCCGCTACCTGACCCAGGAAGGCTTCGAAGTGATCGTGGCCGAGGACGGCAAGGCGCTCAACCGCATCCTGTTGCGCGACACGGTCGACCTGATCGTGCTCGACCTGATGATGCCCGGCGAGGACGGCCTCTCCGTCTGCCGCCGCCTGCGCGCCGCCAACGATCGCACCCCGATCATCATGCTCACCGCCAAGGGCGAAGACGTCGACCGAATCGTCGGCCTCGAAGTCGGCGCCGACGACTACCTCGGCAAGCCGTTCAACCCGCGCGAGCTGCTGGCCCGCGTGCATGCGGTGCTGCGCCGCCGTCCGCCGCTCGAGGCACCGGGCGCGCCGTCGACCGAGAACGAGACCGTGACCTTCGGTCCCTTCGCCTTCGACCTCGGCTCGCGCACCCTCAAGAAGGACGGCGAGGAACTCTCGCTGACCACCGGCGAATTCGCGATGCTGAAGGCGCTGGTGCGCCATCCGCGCCAGCCGCTGTCGCGCGAAAAGCTGGCCCAGCTGGCGCGCGGCCGCGAGTTCGAGCCCTTCGACCGCAGCCTCGACGTGCAGATCTCGCGCCTGCGCAAGCTGGTCGAGGCCGATGCCGCGGCGCCGCGCTACATCCAGACCGTCTGGGGCGTGGGCTACGTTTTCGTGCCGGACGGCACGGCCTGACCGGCACGAGGTGGTGGCCATCGGCCTGCAATCGGAAAGACGACCCAGCCCAGCCCCGGAGGACGGCGCCCAGGTCACGATGCCGAGCCCGCTCGAGGGCGCCGGCCAGCGCGAGCGCCGCCGCGGGCTGAAGCTCGGCTTCAGCCTGTTCTGGCGCACCTTCTTCCTGCTCGCGCTGCTGCTGATCGGCTGCACCGTCGCCTGGCTGCAGACCTTCCGCTCGCTCGAATACGAACCGCGCGCGATCCAGACCGCGCACCAGATCGCCTCGCTCGTGAACCTCACGCGCGCGGCGCTGGTGTACTCGGACGCCATCACGCGCGTCTCGCTCATCAAGACGCTGGCCGACCAGGAAGGCGTGCGCATCCTGCCGCGCGAGCCCAACGACCGCTTCCAGCCCTACACCAGCGGCGCGCTCGACCAGCGCGTGACCGAGGAGCTGATGCAGCGCCTCGGCGACGGCACCACCGTCGCGAGCCGCGTCAACGACGAGCCCGGCCTCTGGATCGGCTTCACGATCGAGAGCGACGCCTACTGGCTGCTGCTCGACCCCACGCGCTTCAGCCGCGTGGGCGGGCGCACCTGGCTGGTCTGGCTCAGCACGGCAATGGCGCTGTCGCTCGCCGGCGCGGCGCTGATCACGCGGCTCATCAACCTGCCGCTCAAGCAGCTCTCGCGCGCCACCATGCAGGTGCGCGAAGGCGAGTACGAGGCGCACCGGCTCGACGAGAGCGCGCGCACCAACGAGATCCGCGCGGTCAACATCGGCTTCAACCGCATGGCGGACCAGCTCGCCAAGATCGAGCAGGACCGCGCCATCATGCTGGCCGGCATCTCGCACGACCTGCGCACGCCGCTCGCGCGCCTGCGCCTCGAGACCGAGATGAGCGTGCAGGACGAGGATGCGCGCGACCACATGGCGGCCGACATCGCGCAGCTCGACGCGATCATCGACAAGTTCCTCGACTACGCCCGCCCCGACCACGTGGTGCCCCGCCCGGTGCTGCTGCGCGACGTGGTCGACGCCTGCACCTATGCCGTGCAGGACTACGAGGAGATGAACATCCGCGTCGACGTGCCGGCCGACCTGCGCGTGCTCGGCGACGAGGTCGAGCTCACGCGCGTGATCTCCAACCTGGTGGAGAACGCGCGGCGCTACGGCAAGACGCCCGCCACCGGCGTGGCCGACGTGGTGATCCAGGCGCAGGCCAACAACGACGCGGTGCTGATCAAGGTGCGCGACCACGGCGCGGGCGTCGACCCGGTGCTGCTGTCGCAGCTGACCAAGCCCTTCTTCCGCGGCGACGTGGCACGCACCTCGGCCGCGGGCGCCGGGCTCGGGCTGTCGATCGTGGCGAAGAACATCGAGCGCATGGGCGGCACCTTCGCGCTCACCAGCACGCCGGGCCGCGGCCTCGCGGCGCACATCCGCATGCCGCGCGCGATGCCCGACGGCAAGCCCGCCGAGCCGCCCCGCAGGGCCTGATCCGGCCGAGCCGCGCGGCCGGTGCGCGTCAGCGGTGCAGCAGCACCACCGCGCGCGCTTCCATCGCCCGGCCCTCGCCCACCGGCCCGAGCTTCTCGGCGGTCTTGGCCTTCACGTTGACCTGTTCCGGCGCGAGCGCGAGCGTTTCCGCGATGCGCCGGCACATGGCCGGGATGTGCGGCGCGAGCTTGGGCGCCTGCGCGATCACGGTGCTGTCGACGTTGCCGATCGCCCATCCGGCCGCGCGCACCCGGCGCGCCGCCTCCGCCAGCAGCACCGCCGAATCGGCGCCGCGGAACTGCGCGTCGGTGTCCGGGAAGTGCCGGCCGATGTCGCCCAGCCCCGCCGCACCGAGCAGCGCGTCGGTGATCGCGTGCAGCAGCACGTCGGCGTCCGAATGGCCGAGCAGGCCGGTGGTGTGCGGCACCTCGACGCCGCCCAGGATCAGCTTGCGCCCGGCCACGAGCTGGTGCACGTCCCAGCCCTCGCCCACGCGGATGTCGAACGGGGCGCTCATGCGATGCCTTTCTTGCGGCCCAGCAGCAGTGCCTCGGCGAGCGCGAAGTCCTCGGGAAAAGTGACCTTGAAGTTCTGCGCGCTGCCGGGCACCAGCAGCGGCGCGAGCCCGAGCGCCTCGATCGCGCTGGCTTCGTCGGTCACCGCATCGCCGGCGCGCTCGAGCGCATCGAGCAGCATGCCGATGCGGAACATCTGCGGCGTTTGCGCGAGCCACTTGTCGGCCCGCGGCAGCGTCTGCGCGACCCGGCTGTCGGTGGACGAGACCTTCAGCGTGTCGGCCAGCCGCTGCGCCAGCAGGCCGCCCACGGCATCGTGCTCGCAGGCCGCGATCAGCGCCTCGATCTGGCTCGACGTCACCAGGCAGCGCGCCGCGTCGTGCACCAGCACCCAGTCGTGCGCGCCCGCGCCTTTCTGCCGCAGCGCCGCGAGGCCGTTGCGCACCGTGGCCGCGCGCGTGACGCCGCCCACCTGCAGCAGGTATTCGCCTTCGGCGGGAAAGCGCGGCAGCGCCGCCTGCAGCTCGCGGTCGTCGGGCGAGACCACCACCGCCAGCCCCGCGAAGCGGCCCGCCAGCGCGCGGAACGCCTGCACCGTGTGCGCCACCATCGACGCCCCCGCGATGCGCTGGTATTGCTTGGGCAGCGTACCGCCCGCGCGGTGGCCGTGGCCGGCGCAGGGAATCAGCACGAAGAGTCGGGAAGCGGACATGGGCGACGGCAAGCGGACAAAGGGCCGCCATTCTAGAATCGACCGCTTCGCACACCCCTCGCCAGCCGGCGCGGGGTGTCGTGCATTTCCAGCCAACGCTCCATGGACCTCCCCCACCTCACGGCGGGCAAGCGATTCACGCTGCCGCGTCCCCCGTTGTCGGCCGATGCCCTGCTGCTCGCGCAGCTCGGCCTGCGCGAGAAGGCCGCCGGCCGCGCCACCGCGATGTTCACGGCCGACGCCAACGACGCGCAGCGGCTGATCGACGAGATCGCCTTCTTCGCGCCCGACCTGCGCTGCGCCCTCTTCCCCGACTGGGAGACGCTGCCCTACGACAGCTTCTCGCCGCACCAGGACCTGATCAGCGAGCGCCTCGCCACGCTCTGGCGCATCAGCCAGAAGGAGGCCGACGTGGTGCTGGTGCCCGCCACCACCGCGCTCTATCGGCTGGCGCCGCCCGCCTTCCTGGCGGGCTACACCTTCCACTTCAAGGCCCGCCAGAAGCTCGAGGAATCGAAGCTCAAGGCCCAGCTCACGCTGGCCGGCTACAGCCATGTGACGCAGGTGGTGAGCCCGGGCGAGTACGCGGTGCGCGGCGGCCTGATCGACCTCTTTCCCATGGGCTCGCCGGTGCCCTTCCGCGTCGACCTGTTCGACGACGAGATCGACTCGATCCGCACCTTCGACCCCGACACCCAGCGCAGCCTCTACCCCGTGCCCGAGGTGCGCCTGCTGCCGGGCCGCGAGTTCCCGATGGACGACGACGCCCGCGCGCGCTTTCGCAGCCGCTGGCGCGAACTGCTCGAGGGCGACCCGACCAAGAGCCGCATCTACAAGGACATGGGCAACGGCGTCGCCACCGCCGGCATCGAGTACTACCTGCCGCTGTTCTTCGACGAGACCGCGACGGTGTTCGACTACCTCGGCGCCGACGCCACCGTGGTGCTGCACGGCGACCTCGAACCCGCGTTCCAGCACTTCTGGCAGGACACGGGCGAGCGCTACCGGCTCGTGCGCGGCGATCCCGAGCGGCCCGCGCTGCCGCCCGAAGCGCTGTTCCTGAGCGCCGAGCAGTTCTACCAGCGCGCCAAGCCGCATGCGCAGCTCGCCATCCGGGGCGACGTCGCCACCGAGGCGCCCTATGCCGAATTCGACCGCCTGCCGCCCTTCGCGGTGGTGCGCGGCGCCGAAGACCCGCTGGTCGGCCTCAAGGAACACGTCCGCAGCACGCCGCACCGGGTGCTGGTCATCGCCGAGAGCGAGGGCCGGCGCGAGAGCCTGCTCGATTTCCTGCGCGCGAGCGGCGTGAGCCCGCCGGCCTTCGACTCGCTGGCCGAGTTCGAAGCCTCCGCCGACGAGAAGATCGGCATCGCGACCGCCGCGCTGGCCTCGGGCTTCGCCTGGCGCGAACAGGGCATCGACTTCGTCACCGAGACCGAGCTCTTCGCCACCGCCCCCACCACGCGCCGGCGCAACAAGAAGCAGGAGCAGGTCAGCGACGTCGAGGCGCTGATCAAGGACCTGTCGGAACTCAACGTGGGCGACCCGGTGGTCCATTCGGCGCACGGCATCGGCCGCTACCGCGGGCTGATCCACATGGACCTGGGCCAGGGCAACGGTCCCGACGGCAAGCCGCTGCTGCAGGAGATGCTGCACCTCGAGTACGCAGACAAGGCCACGCTCTACGTGCCCGTCTCGCAGCTGCACCTGGTGAGCCGCTACACCGGCGTGAGCGCCGACGAGGCGCCGCTGCACAAGCTCGGATCGGGCCAGTGGGACAAGGCGAAGCGCAAGGCCGCCGAGCAGGTGCGCGATTCGGCCGCCGAGCTGCTCAACATCTACGCCCGCCGCGCCGCGCGCGAGGGTCATGCCTTCCGCTATTCGCCGGCCGACTACGAAGTGTTCGCGAACGATTTCGGCTTCCAGGAGACCGCCGACCAGAAGGCCGCGATCCACGCCGTGGTGCAGGACATGATCTCGCCCCAGCCGATGGACCGCCTGGTCTGCGGCGACGTCGGCTTCGGCAAGACCGAGGTCGCGCTGCGCGCGGCCTTCATCGCGGTCACCGGCGGCAAGCAGGTGGCCTTTCTCGCGCCCACCACGCTGCTGGCCGAGCAGCACTACCAGACCCTGGTCGACCGCTTCGCGAAGTGGCCGGTCAAGGTGGCCGAAATGAGCCGCTTCCGCTCGGCCAAGGAAGTGACGGCCGCCGCCAAGGGCCTGGCCGAGGGCACGGTCGACATCGTCGTCGGCACGCACAAGCTGCTGTCGCAGTCGGTCAAGTTCAAGAACCTCGGCCTGCTCATCATCGACGAGGAGCACCGCTTCGGCGTGCGCCACAAGGAGGCGATGAAGGCGATGCGCGCCGAGGTCGACGTGCTCACGCTCACCGCCACGCCGATCCCGCGCACGCTGGGCATGGCGCTCGAGGGCCTGCGCGACCTCAGCGTGATCGCCACCGCGCCGCAGCGCCGGCTCGCGATCAAGACCTTCGTGCGCAACGAGGGCACGGGCGTGATCCGCGAGGCCGTGCTGCGCGAGCTCAAGCGCGGCGGCCAGGTCTACTTCCTGCACAACGAGGTCGAGACCATCGAGAACCGGCGCCAGAAGCTGGAAGAGATACTTCCCGAGGCGCGCATCGCCGTCGCCCACGGCCAGATGCCGGAGCGCGAGCTCGAGCGCGTGATGCGCGACTTCGTGGCGCAGCGCTACAACCTGCTGCTGTGCTCGACCATCATCGAGACCGGCATCGACGTGCCCACGGCCAACACCATCGTCATCAGCCGCGCGGACAAGTTCGGCCTCGCGCAGCTGCACCAGCTGCGCGGCCGCGTCGGACGCTCGCACCACCAGGCCTATGCCTACCTCATGGTGCCCGACACCGAGGGCCTGACCAAGCAGGCGGCGCAGCGGCTCGACGCGATCCAGCAGATGGAGGAGCTCGGCTCGGGCTTCTACCTCGCGATGCACGACCTGGAGATCCGCGGCACCGGCGAGGTGCTCGGCGAGAACCAGAGCGGCAACATGATGGAGATCGGCTTCCAGCTCTACAACGAGATGCTCGGCGAGGCCGTGCGCTCGCTCAAGGCCGGCCAGGAGCCCGACCTGCTCGCGCCGCTGTCGGTCACGACCGAGATCAACCTGCACGCCCCCGCCCTGCTGCCCGACGACTATTGCGGCGACGTGCACCTGCGCCTGTCGTTCTACAAGAAGCTCGCCACCGCCAAGACGCCGGACCAGATCGACACGCTGCTCGAGGAGATCGTCGACCGCTTCGGCAAGCTGCCGCCGCAGGCGCAGACCCTCATCGACACCCACCGGCTGCGCGTGCTCGCGCGCCCCTACGGCGTGGTCAAGGTCGATGCGGCGCCGGGCATCATCAACATCAGCTTCAAGAAGGACCCGCCGGTCGATCCGATGGCGATCATCCAGCTGATCCAGAAGAACCGGCACATCAAGCTCGCCGGCAACGAGAAACTGCGCATCGAGCGCGAACTCAAGGAGCCGAAGGAGCGCGCGCAGATGGTGCGCGACGTGCTGCGCAGTCTGGGGCAGCCCACCACCCGGGAAAGCCCCGTCGCTGCCGTATAAGTGGGTCGCACTTATATAATTTCCGATGTAATTTTCTTGGAGATTCGCCGTGTCGCAAGTCACCATCTACCTCGATGACGAGTCCGAGAAAGCAGCGCGCGCGGCGGCAGCCGCCGCCAACCTCTCCTTGAGCCGCTGGTTTGCCCAGTTCGCGGAACGTGAACGGCAGCGTCAGAAAGCCGACTGGCAGAGCGTGTTCGCAGCAGCCGACGAGCAAAAGGCCGCCTGGGACGTATTTCCGCTGACCGAGGAGATGCACAAGGACCTGCCACCCGACACGCCGCGGGAATCCTTGTGAAGTTCCTGCTGGACACCAACACCCTGATCTACGCGTTTCGCGGCGCAGGCGGCGTGCGCGCGCGCATGGCGGCGACGCCCGACGCGGACATGAGCCTGTGCGCCATCAACGTCTTCGAGCTCGAGTTCGGTCTTGCGAAGTCCGGCAACCCCGGCCCCCAGCGCGCGCTCTTCGACGAAATGCGCGAGCGGCTGCGCGTGCTGCCGCTCGACGACGCCGGCGCAGCGGCTGCGGGACGCATCAAGGCCCATCTGCAACAGGCAGGCACGCCCATCGGCCCCTATGACCTGCTCATCGCAGGCATCGCGATCGCACACAACCTGATCGTCGTCAGCCGCAACGTCCGCGAGTTCGCGCGCGTGCCGGGCCTGCGCGTCGAAAACTGGCATGACTGAATGAACACCCTCCCCCCGCGCGCAGATGCGCATTCCGAACCCGGTTCCGGCCTCGTCCTCCAGCGCTTCACCCCGCCGCTCGCGCTCGCCGACTTCAAGCTGATCGCCTTCGACATGGACTCGACGCTGATCAACATCGAGTGCATCGACGAGATCGCCGATGCCGTCGGCAAGAAGGCCGAGGTGGCGGCCATCACCGAAGCCACGATGCGCGGCGAGATCAAGGACTTCAAGGAAAGCCTGCGCCGCCGCGTGGCGCTGCTCCAGGGCGTGCCGGTCGCGGCGCTGCAGCAGGTCTACGACGAGCGTCTCCAGCTCAACCCCGGCGCCGCCGAACTGGTGGCCGCGTGCAAGGCCGCGGGGCTCAAGGTGCTGCTGGTCTCGGGCGGCTTCACCTTCTTTGCCAATCGCGTGAAGGAGCGCCTGGGCATCGACTTCGCTCGCTCGAACCTGCTCGACGAGGCCGACGGGCATCTCACGGGTCAGGTGGTGCAGCAGAGCTGGGGCGACATCTGCGACGGCGCCGAGAAGCGCCGCACGCTGCTCGAAGCGGCCTCGCTGCTCGGCATCTCGCCGCAGGAGACGATCGCGGTCGGCGACGGTGCGAACGACCTGCCGATGATGGGCGAAGCGGGCCTCTCGGTCGCTTACCACGCCAAGCCGAAGGTGCGCGAACAGGCCATGGTGGCCATCAACGAAGGCGGGCTCGACCGCCTGCTGGAGATCTTCCGATGACTGACACCGCGGCATCCTCCGCCCCGCTCTACCGCGCCGATGCGCTCCGGGACTACGCCAGCGCGATGCTGCAGAAGGCCGGACTGGCGCCGTCGATGGCCGACAGCGTCGGCCGCACGCTCGTCGAAGGCGATCTGCTGGGTCACGACACGCACGGCCTCGCGCTGCTGGCCGGCTACGTGAAGGAGCTCGAATCGGGCGGCATGACGCGCGACGGCGCGCCGGACGTGCTGTCGGACCGCCCCGCCGCCGTGCTCTGGGACGGCAGGCGCCTGCCCGGTCCGTGGCTCATGGACCAGGGCATGGACCTGCTGGTGCCACGTGCGCGCGAACTCGGCACCGCCTCGCTCGTGATCCGCCGCAGCCACCACATCGCCTGCCTGGCGGTCTACATGCTGCGCGCGCTCCAGGAAGACATGCTGATGCTGCTCGCCTGTTCCGACCCCAACACCGCGAGCGTCGCGCCTTTCGGCGGCACGCAGGCGGTGTTCACGCCCAATCCGCTGGCGATGGGCTTTCCGCTCTCCCAGGGCGGCGTGATGGTCGACATCTCGGCCTCGATCACCACCAATGGCATGAGCAACCGCAAGCGCGCGGCCGGCGAGACCTTCGCGGAAGACTGGCTGATCGATGCCGCGGGCCGGCCGACCAACGACCCGCAGGTGCTGTTCGACCAGCCGCCCGGCACGCTGCTGCCGGTGGGCGGCCTGAGCCACGGCCACAAGGGCTACGGCATGGCGCTGCTGGTCGAGACGCTGACCGCCGGCCTCGCGGGCCACGGCCGCGCCGATCCACCCGAAGGCTGGGGCGCGACGGTGCACATCACGCTGCACGACCTGCGTGCCTTCGGCGGCAAGGACGCGTTCCTGCGCCAGATGGACCACGTGGCGGCGCAATGCCGCGGCAATGCGCCGATCGACCCGGCCAGGCCCGTGCGGCTGCCGGGCGAAGGCGGTTTGAAGCGGCGCGAGGCGCAGTCGAAGGACGGGGTGCGGCTGCATCCGTCGATTGCGCGGTCGCTGCAGGATGCGGAGCAGCGGCACGGGCTGCGGCTGGCGCAGGCGCTGCTCTGAGTTCGGCGGTTCTGCTTTTTGGCGCGGCTGTTCAGGGCTGCGATCCCGCCGACGGGTACCTTGCTCCGCGAATGTCCCCCGGCCTTCGGCCTCCTCCTTTATTTCGCTGCGCAAGGCACCCCATCGGCGGGAGCGCAAACAGGGCGGGGGTTGATCGGCTGATCGCTAGGAGCGTGCCCCGGTGCACAGGCCACCGGGTACTCCCCGCAGCGAAATAAAGGAGGAGCCGAAGGCGGGGGACATTCGCGGAGGGGAGTACCCGGTGGCCTGGGCACGCGCCCCCGCCCTCCCGCGTCAGTCTTCTTCGTCGGAAGCAGCGGCAGCCTCCCCTTCCGCCCGCGGCCTGCGCTTGCCCGGCTTGGCCAGGATCTCGACGTAGAACTGCTTGCCTCCTTCCTTCACGACGCCGTCGATGAGCCCCGTGATGGCGGAAAGATGGATGGTCTCGGCGTTCTCCGAAGCACCGCCGAAGCGGCAGTCGAAGTCCCAGAAGTCCGCGCCCTCGGGCAGTTCGCGCCGGCGCTCGCGCTTGATGTACTTGCGGATCTCGTGCTTGATGGCTTCGACGAGGCGGTCGGGGTGCTTGCCCTCGACCTGGAGCTGAAAGGTTTTTCTCATGGTGGATCGTACCCCGCTGTGTACAGTCGGCGGTTCAATGGAAAGCAGGTGAAGAAGGCATGGCACGCGCGAACGACTGGGCAAGCAAGGTGATGGCACTGATCAACCGCGGCAATCCCTCCGCGGCCATCGCGCAGATCAACGTCGCGCCCTCGGTCAAGGACCTGAAGGCGCTGCAGACGATCATGACGCTCTCCAAAATGAAAGGCCGCTATCCGAACGTGGATGCGGCCATCGCGGACAACCTCGCGCTGCTGGCGGCACCCCGCCTGCACCGCTCGCCCTGAGCGGAAGCTAGAGCGCCTGCCCTAGGCGCTTCACGCCTTCCTCGATCTTCGCCACGTCGGCGGTCGCGAAGCTCAGGCGCAGCGTCGCGACGTCGGGGTTCTCGGCATAGAACGGTGCGCCCGGCACGAAGGCCACGAGCTTCTCGATCGCGCGCTTGGCGAGTTCGTTCGCATCGGCCAGCCTGCCGTTGGCGCCCGTGAGGCGGGCCCAGAAGAACAGGCCGCCGTTCGGCTGCGTGAAGCTCACCGCATCGCCGAGCTCGCGCGTGAGCGCCTCGCCCATCGCCTTCGCACGCTGGCCGTAGACCTCGCGCACGTGCGCGAGCGTGGCGGGCATCCGGCCGCTCTTCAGGTACTGCGCGGCCGTCGCCTGTGCGAAGGTGCTGGTGTGCGCATCGCTGAACTGCTTGCACATCGTCGCCTTCGCGAGCAGTTCCGCCGGCGCGATCATCCAGCCGATGCGCAGGCCCGGGCTCAGCACCTTGCTGAGGCTGCCGCAGTGCGCGATCAACTCGCGGCTGCCCGGCACCTCCTGGCTCAGCGCCATGATCGAAGGCGGCGGCGCTTCGCCGAAGTAGAGATCGCCGTAGGGATCGTCCTCCACCACCAGCGTCTGGTACTTGACCGCGAGTTCGAGCACCTTCTTGCGACGCTCCAGGCTCAGCATCGCGCCGCTCGGGTTGCCGAAGGTCGGGATCAGGTAGACGAACTTTGGCTTGTGCTCGGCGATGAGCTTCTCGAGCTCGTCAGTCTTCACGCCGTTGGCGTCGACCGGTGCGCTCACCAGCTGCGCGCCGTAAAGGCGGAAGCACTGGATGGTGGCGAGGAAGGTCGGCCCCTCGACGATCACCTTGTCGCCGGGCGAGATCATGGTCTTGCCGAGCAGGTCGAGCGCCTGCTGGCTGCCGGTGGTGACGATCAGGCCGCTCGGGTCGACCGCCACGCCCTTGGTCTTCATGAAGGCCGAGAGCTGCGTGCGCAGCGGCTCGTAGCCTTCGGTCGCGCCGTACTGCAGCGCCCCGCCGGGCTCTTCCGCCAGCGCCTTCTGGCTCGCTTCGCGCAAGCCCTCGACGTCGAACATGGCACTGTCGGGAAAGCCGCCCGCGAAGCTGATGATGCCGGGCTTGCCGAGCAGCTTGAAGAGTTCGCGGATGGCGGAGGTTTCGACGTTGTCGAGGCGGGAAGCGAATTGCATGGGAGGTCTCACTTTCTGGGCGCTATTGTCGGTTGTGACCGAGGCGCGGGTACTTTACTGCCCTGAAGCGGTTTTTCGGATTTACCACCTTTATGTAGTATTCTGAGATTACTCCTTGAAAGTAGTAACCATGGCCACCTTCCCGATCGAGACGCCGCAGCAGATGCGCACCCTGCTCAAGGCCATGCGACAGGCGAACCAACTGACGCAGACCGAACTCGGCACGCGCCTCGGCGTGAGCCAGAAGCGGATCGCCCGCATCGAGGCCGAGCCCGGCGTCACCAGCTTCGACCAATTGGCACGGCTGGTCGCCGCCATGGGCTACCGTTTCGTCCTCGAGGAATTGCCGTCGTCGCCATCGGTCGGGCCCGCAACCGGAGATGCCTCGTGGTAGCCCCACAGCGCCTGGCCGTCTGGATCAATGGCCAGAAGGTGGGCGACTGGGAAGTGCGCGACGGCGAGCATCGATTCCAGTACGTCGAGTCGTGGGTCGTGTCGCCTGCGGCGCGCCGGATTTCGCTCTCGCTGCCCTTCATGCCCGGGAATGCGCCGCATCGCGGCGAGGTGGTGCGCAACTACTTCGACAACCTGCTTCCCGACAGCGACCCGATTCGCCAGCGACTGCAGGCGAAGTTCGCCACGCGCAGCACCGGCGCCTTCGATCTGCTGGGCGCGATCGGCCGGGATTGCGTGGGCGCCGTGCAATTGCTGCAGCCCGAGCAGTCGCCCATCGGTTTCGATCGCGTGGAGGCCGAACCGCTGGACCTCGCCGGCGTCGAACGGGCGATCGACGTATCGCTGTCCGCGGGCCGCGCGCTGGGTCAGCGCGAAGAAGACGATTTCCGCATTTCCATTGCCGGCGCACAGGAAAAAACCGCGCTCCTGCGGCGCGACGGCCAGTGGTACCGCCCCCTGGGTACGACGCCGACGACCCACATCCTGAAGCTTCCGCTGGGATTGGTCGGCAACATGGGCGTCGACATGCACGCCTCGGTCGAGAACGAATGGCTCTGCTCGCGCATCGTGGAAGCCTTCGGCCTGCCGGTGGCGCATTGCGAGATCGCGGTGTTCGGCGCCCGCAAGGTGCTGGTCGTGCGGCGGTTCGACCGTGCCCTGCAGCGCGCCGGCACACCGCAAGAATGGATCGCCCGGCTGCCGCAGGAAGACTTCTGCCAGGCGCTCGGCGCCCCGGGCGCGCGCAAGTACGAAGCCGACGGCGGCCCCGGCATGCGAGACATCCTGCGCGTGCTCGACGGCAGCACGCAGACCGCGGCCGACAAACGCAACTTCGTGAAGGCGCAGATGCTGTTCTGGCTGCTGGCTGCCACCGACGGCCATGCGAAGAACTTCTCGATCTTTCTGGAGCGCGGCGGCGGTTATCGTCTCGCACCGCTGTACGACGTGCTTTCCGCCTGGCCCGTCATCGGCACAGGGCCGAACCACATCAGCTGGCACAAGGCCCGGCTCGCCATGGCGATTCGCAGCCGCAACGCGCATTGGAAGCTGGCCGAAATCCTGCCGCGCCACTGGGACGTGGTCGCGAAGCTCGCCGGCCTCGCCAACGCGCAGGCCTTGCGCGCCGAAATCATCGAGACGCTGCCGGACGTGATCGACCGCGTCCGGACGCAGATGCCCACCCATTTTCCCGAGCAGGTCGCAAGTGCCATCTTCGAAGGCATGAAGTCCAATGCCAAGCGGCTCGCCGCCTCCGACGCCCCATGAAAAAAGACAACATCGCCCCCTTCTTCGCCACGCTGCAGGCGGCCAACCCCACGCCCGAGACCGAACTCGAATACGCCACCCCCTTCGAGCTGCTGGCCGCCGTGCTGCTCTCGGCGCAGGCGACCGACGTGGGCGTGAACAAGGCCACGCGCAAGCTCTTCCCGGTCGCCAACACGCCGCAGGCGATGCTGCGCCTGGGCGTCGAAGGCCTGGAGGAATACATCAAGACCATCGGTCTCTACCGCAGCAAGGCCAAGCACCTGATCGAGACCTGCCGCATCCTCGTCGAGCAGCACGGCGGCGAAGTGCCGCGCACGCGCGCCGAACTCGAGGCGCTGCCGGGCGTGGGCCGCAAGACCGCGAACGTGGTGCTCAACGTGGCCTTCGGCGAGGCGACGATCGCGGTCGACACGCACATCTTCCGCGTCAGCAACCGCACCGGGCTCGCCCCGGGCAAGACGCCGCTCGAGGTCGAGCTCAAGCTCGAGAAGCGCGTGCCCTTCGAGTTCCGGCTGCATGCGCACCACTGGCTGATCCTGCACGGGCGCTACATCTGCGTGGCGCGCAAGCCGCGCTGCTGGGAATGCGCGGTGCGCGAGTACTGCGACTACAAGCCGAAGACGCCGGCGCCGCATTCGGCCTGAACCAGGGCTACAGCACGAAGGCCTCGACCTGCCGGCCGTCGATGTCGGTGAAGCCGTACTCGCGCGCCAGGTCGGCCACGCGGTGCACGCCGCCCGACTTGCCGAGCACCTCGGGATCGGCCGCCAGCGCCGCCACCGCACGCCCGAGGTAGCGCGGCGATTCGGTGCGCGCGAGCGCCGGGCGCTCCTGCCAATGCGCCTCGTCGGTCTGGTGGCCCGCGAGCACGAACTCGGTGCGCATCCAGCCCGGCGACAAGGCGAGCGAGGCCACGCCGTGCGGGCGCAGTTCCTCGGCCATGCCGAAGGCGAGCCGGTTCATCGCCGATTTCGCGAGGTCGTAGAACAGGTTGCCGCGCATGTACTTGCCCTGGTCCCAGAAGCTCGTGGTCACGATCAGCCCGCGCCCCTGCGCCACCATGACGGGTGCCGCGAAGCGGCTCGCGAGCAGATGGTTGCGCACGCCGCGGTCGAACATCGCGTCCCAGTGGGACAGCGGATGCGCCCAGAACGGCGCATCGAACACGCCGTCGAAACTCTCGTGGCCGCCCCAGGCGTTGTTCACGAGCAGGTCGAGCCGGCCCTGTTCGCTCTGCACCTGCGCGAAGAGCGCCGCCACCTCGTCTTCGCGCGTGTGGTCGCAGCGCACCGCGATGCCCTGCCCGCCCAGGCGCGTGACCTCGTCGGCGGTGTCGTCGATGCTGCCGGGCAGCGCGTCGAGCGCCGACAGCGCGAGGATGCGGCCGTAGCCCTGCGCCGGCTGCGCGCGCGTGCTGCGCCCGGTCACGTACACGGTCGCGCCCGCGGCGCCGAGTTCCACGGCCACGCCGCGCCCCGCGCCGCGGCTCGCGCCGGTGACCACGGCCACATGGCCCTTCAGCGGCTTGTCGTTCCCGCTCCTGTCGTTCTGCATCGCTTCTCTCCTTTCGCTGCGTCGAGCCTCGAAGGTAGCGCGGGGCTCAGGCCGCGGTCTTGGAAGAATGCGAAATCGCCGTGCGACCGACAAACTCGGTCGGCGTGAGCCCGCAGAGCGCCCTGAACTCGTTCGCGAGATGCGCCTGGTCGTAGAAGCCGCCGTCGAGCGCGAGTTCGGCCCAGCCCGCGGCAGCAGGCCGGCGCAGCGCGCGCAGGCAGGCATGCAGCCGCGCGAGGCGGCTCCAGGCGCGCGGCGACAGCCCCACCTGCTGCTGGAACAGCTGCTGCAGCCGGCGCTCGCCGACGCCCACCCCCGCCGCCACCTCCCGCAGCGAAAGCCGGCCGCCCGATGCCGCGATCAGTTGCGCGGCGCGCACCGCCGCCGGGTGCGCGGCGAAATCGCTCGCGCCGAGCCGCTGCCGCAATGCGGTGTCGAGCAGCGCCACGCGCGCTGCGTCGTCGGGCGCTTCGGCCATGCGTTCGCGCAGCATGGCGCCCTCGCCGCGCCAGAGTTGGTCGAGGTGCACCGCGGTGCCCGCGATCTCGCCGGCCGGCATGCCGAGCAGGGCCGCGGCGGCGCCGGGCCGCAGCGTCACCGACAGCCCCTCCACGCGCCCGCGCAGCCGCACCAGCGCCGGCGCGGCCGAGGCGCCGATGGCCTCCACCGGCTGTCCTTCACCCGCGCCCGCCGAAGGCGCATCGCCGAGATTGAACACCAGCCGCACGGCACCGTCGGGCAGCACCCGTTCGAGCAGCTCGCGGCCCTCGGGCAGCGCCTCGCGGTAGCACAGGATGTGCGCGACATGCGCGCGCAGCGCCGCCGACACGGGAAAGGCCCGCAGCGCGCCCGCGGGCATGGCCGCCTCGGGCCCGTGCAGCGGGTCCTCGTCGAGGCGGACGTAGAGGCGTTCGTGGGTGGCGGGCGTGGACATGGATGGCGCGAACGGTGGCGGCGCGGCGGCCGCTCAGGGCGCGCCGTGGGTCGTCTGCTGCTGGCCGCATTCGATCAGTTCGCAGGCCCCGTAGTCAATCGGCGCCGCCGGCCACTGCGCCGCATGCGCGACGCGGCGCACGCCCTGGTGCAGCAGCCGCGCCGCACGCATCACGCCCGCGTGCGTGATCCACACCGCGTCCTGCCCCGACGCGCGCCATGCGTCGTAGGCCGCGCCGATGCGCTGCATGAAGGCGTCCGTGCTCTCGCCATGCCCGCCCGCGCGGGCGTCGGCGAAGCTGCCGGTCCAGGCGTCGAACTCGGCCCGTGCGATCGAGGACCAGGGCCGCCCTTCCCAGGCGCCGAAATCCATCTCGGCGATGCGCGGGTCCGCGCGCGGCGCCAGCCCGGGCCGGAGTTCCGCGATGGCATGCGCGAGCTCGGCGCAGCGCCGCAGCGGCGAATGCACCAGCGCCGCGGACTCGGGCAGGCGCGATGCCACGGCCCGCGCCACCGCGCGCGTCGCCTCGGCCGGTGCGCAGACGTCGGTGGCGCCGTAGCACAGCCCCGGCGCCGCGTCGGTGCGCGCGTGGCGCACCAGCCAGAGCTTCATGCCCGCCATGCGAGCGCGAGGTAGATCGCGATCTCGCACACCTGCTGCGTGGCGCCGAGGCCGTCGCCGGTGAAGCCCTGCAGCCGGCGCCGGAAGAGCCGCGCCATCGCCAGCGCCGCGAGCGCGCAGGCGAGCACCGCCGCCAGCGTGCGCGCAGGCCCCTGCGTCGCGAGCAGCAGGCCCGCGGCCGGCAGCGACCAGAGCACGCCCACGCCCAAGGCGCCGGCGCCGATCGCGTCGGCCAGCGGCTTCGCCTTGCTCGCGCCGGCATCGCCCACGTAGGGCAGCCAGCGGATCAGGAACAGCGGCGCGAGCCGCGACAGCACATGCGCGGCCACGACGGCCGCCGCCACCGCGGCCGGCGCGCCCTGCCCCGCCAGCGCCGCGAGCAGCGCCGCCTTGAGGCCGAGCACCAGCACGAGCGCGATGGCGCCGAAGGCACCGATGCGCGAGTCCTTCATGATCTCGAGCGCGCGGCCGCGGTCGGCCGAGCCGCCCAGCCCGTCGGCCACGTCGGCCAGGCCGTCTTCGTGGAAGGCGCCGGTGAGCAGCGCAGTCGCCGCCATGCTCAGCAGTGCCGCCACCAGCCCCGGCAGCCCTTGCAGCGCCAGCACGAAGACCGCCGCGCCCGCGCCGCCCACCAGCCAGCCCACGCCCGGAAAATGGGCCGCGCTCGCGCGCAGCATCTGCGGGCTGAAGCCGACCCATTCGGCGAGCCGTCCGGTCACCGGCACCCGCGTGAAGAACTGCAGGGCCAGCAGGTAGTGGCGCAGGCCGTTCATCCGCGCGACACGCCGGCCGACTCGAAGCTCGCCATCTCGCGCAGGATGCGGCAGGCCGATTCGAGCAGCGGCCACGCGAGCGCCGCGCCCGAGCCTTCGCCGAGGCGCAGGCCCAGGTCGAGCAGCGGCTCCAGGCCCAGGCAGCGCAGCAGCGCCGTGTGCCCGGGTTCGGCCGAGCAGTGCGCCGCCACGCAGCGCTGCGCCACGTGGGGCGCGAGCGCGTTCGCCACCAGCACCGCGGCGCTGGCGATGAAGCCGTCGACCACGATCACGCGCCGCTCGTGCGCGGCCTGCAGCACGGCACCGGCCAGCGTCGCGATCTCGAAGCCGCCGAAGGCCGCCAGCGCGTCCAGCGGCGCCACGGCCGTCGCATGCAGCGCGAGCACCTCGCGCAGCACCGTGCGCTTGCGCGCGAGCCCCGCGGCATCGAGGCCGGTGCCCGCGCCCGTGCAGGCGTCGATGTCCAAGCCACCCAGCCGCGCGAGCAGCAGCGCCGCGGCCGAGCTGTTGCCGATGCCCATCTCGCCGAGCAGCAGCGCATTGCCCGGCAAAGCCCGCACCACCTCGCGCCCGTTCTCGATCGCCTGCGCGCACTGCGCGGCGCTCATCGCCGGGCCGGTCGAGGCATCGGCCGTGCCGGCCGCGATGCGGCGCTGCACGAGGCCCGGGCGCGGCTGGAAGTCGCGCCGCACGCCGCAATCCACCACCGTCAGCGCCAGGCCGTGCTGGCGCGCCAGCACGCTCACGGCCGCGCCGCCCGAAAGAAAGTTCTCGACCATCTGCCAGGTCACTTCGCTCGGATAGGCCGAGACGCCGCGCGCCGCCAGCCCGTGGTCGGCCGCACACACCAGCATCTGCGGCGCCTCGAGCGCGGGCGCCTCGCTGCCGAGGATCAGGCCGAGCCGCAGCGCCAGCCCTTCGAGCCGGCCGAGCGCGCCGAGCGGCTTGGTCTTGTTGTCGAGCAGGCCCTGCAGGCGCGCCGCGAGTGCGTCGTCGTGGAGGTCGGGAATCGAAGGGATCATGTGGTCGTCGGTCATGCGATCAGGCCGTGCAGCACGCCGGCCTCGAAGTGGTTGTCGATGAAATCGGCCAGGCCGTCGAAGGTGGCGTCGAGCGTAGGCGCGGCGGCACCGAACAGCGCGTGGAGCGCGGCGGGGTCTTCGAACAGGCCGTGGAGGTAGAGGCCGAGCACGTTGCCGCGGGCGTTCTGCCAGGCCAGGCCCTCGGGCATCGCTTCGCGGCCGTCCTGCGCCATCTGGGGATGGAGCGCGGTGCGGCCATGATGGATCTCGTAGCCGCTCACGCCCACGTTCGAGAGCGCGGCCCACGGCCCGGCGAGCGCGCCGAACACCGCACTGCGGTGGCGCACCGTCTTGTCGCGCTCGAACACCGTCACCAGCGGCAGCAGGCCGAGGCCCGGCGCATTGCCGTCGATGCCGTGCGGATCGACCAGCGCCTCGCCGAGCATCTGCAGCCCGCCGCAGATGCCGAGCACCGCGCCGCCGGCCGCGGCATGCGCCGCGATCGCGCGGTCGAGGCCCTGGGCGCGCAGCCACGCGAGGTCGCCGCTGGTGTGCTTGGAGCCGGGCAGCACGATCCAGTCGGCACCCACCAGATCGGCGGGCGTGCGCGCCCAGCTCAGCCGGACGCCGGGCACGTTCTTGAGCGGCTGGAACTCGTCGAGGTTGCTGATGCGCGGACAGGCGACGACGGCGACGGCGATGGTGCGGGTGACGGTACCGGTCGAGCGGCTGTGCGCATCGAAGACGCCGTCTTCTTCCGGCAGGCCATGCTGCCACCACATCGGCAGCGTCGCCACCGTCGGAACGCCGGTCAGCGCCTGCAGCTGTTCGGGCGCGGGCGCGAGCAGCGCCGCGTCGCCGCGGAACTTGTTGAGCACGAAGCCGCGCAGCAGCGCGCGTTCGGCCTCGGGCAGCAGCGCCCAGGTGCCGTAGAGGTGCGCGAAGGCGCCGCCGCGGTCGATGTCGGTCACGAGCAGGCAGCGCGCATCGGCATGGCGCGCGACGCGCAGGTTGACGATGTCGCTGGCCATCAGGTTGATCTCGGCCGGCGAGCCGGCGCCCTCGATCACCACCACGTCGTTCTCGGCGCGCAGCGCGTCGAGCGCCTCGGCGATCTGCGGCCACACGCGCTCGCTGCGTCCGCGCCAGGGCAAGGCCGTGAGCTCCGCGCTCACCTGTCCCAGCAGCACCACCTGGCTGTGGGTGTCGCGCTCGGGCTTGAGCAGCAGCGGGTTCATGCGCACCTCGGGCAGCGCGCGCGCGGCCAGCGCCTGGAAGTACTGCGCGCTGCCGATCTCGCCGCCATCGACCACGCGTGCGTTGTTGCTCATGTTCTGCGCCTTGAACGGCGCCACCTTCAGGCCCTGGCGCGCATACCAGCGGCACAGCGCCGTGGCCAGCCAGCTCTTGCCGGCGCCGCTGGTGGTGCCGAGGACCATCACGCATCGAGATCTCATGCGGCTATTGTCCGTTGCCGCCGCGCGGCCCCGTTGCGGGCGCCAAAGAAAAAGGGGCCCGCGGCCCCTTCCTCTTTTTCTTGCTGCGTGGCGCGTGTTCAACGCGCCGCGGTCTGCACCGGCGCGGCGCTCGCGGTGGCGGGCGGTGCCTCCCAGCCGCCGCCGATGGCGCGGATCAGCCCCACGGCCGCCTGGTACTGCGCCGACTTCACCTGCAGCGCCTGGCGCCGGTTGCGCAGCTCGCTGCGGCGCGCGTCGAGCAGGTCGAGCTGGCTCACGTAGCCGTTGCGGTAGCGCGTGTCCGACAGGCTGGTCGCGCGCTGCGCCGAGGTCACGGCCTGCGCCTGCACCGCCGACTGCTCCTGCAGGATGCGGATCGCGGCGAGCTGGTCCTCGACCTCCTGGAAGGCCACGAGCACCTGGTTGCGGTAGTTCGCGAGCGCGCCATCGAGCTGCGCATTGGCGCCCTGCACGCCGGCCTCGCGGCGGCCGCCGTCGAAGATCGGCAGCGACAGCAGCGCGCCCACGCCCCACGACCGCGCCGACCACTTGAAGAGGTCGCCGATCTCGGGCGAGGCATAGCCGGCCGCGCCGGTCAGCGAGATGTCCGGGAACCAGGCCGCCTGCGCCACGCCCACGCGCGCCTGCGCCGCGAACACCGCGTTCTGCGCCGCCGAGACGTCGGGGCGCCGCGTCAGCACCGTGGCCGGCACGCCGGGCGGCACCGCGGGCAGCGCGGTGTTCCACTCGTCGGTGCGCAGGCCGAAGCTCGAGGCCGAATCGCCCACCAGCACCGCGAGCGCATGCTCGACCTGGGCGCGCTGGCGATCGAGCGCAAGCGCTTCCGATTCGGTCGACGAGACCTCGGTCTGCACCCGCGCCACGTCGAGCTCGGCGATGTCGCCGGCCTGCTGGCGCCGCTGCGACAGGCGCAGCGTGTCGCGGTAGGCCTCGACCTGCTCGCGCACCAGTGCGCGCTCGGCGTCGAGCGCGCGCAGCTGCAGGTAGGTCTGCGCCACTTCGGCCTGCACCGCGAGGCGGGTGCTTTGCAGCAGGGCCTCGCGGCCTGCCGCGTCGAGCCGTGCCGCATCGCTCGCGCCCGAGAGGCGGCCGAACAGGTCGAGCTCGTACGAGAAGGTCGCGCCGATGTTGGTCATGGTCGCCGGCCGCGTGCTGGCGGTGGCCTTGTCGAGGCCGGCACCGCGGTTGGCGCCCGCGCCCAGGCCGATCTGCGGCAGCCGGTCGGCGTTGGCGCTGCGCGCGAGCGCACGCGCTTCGGCGAGCCGCGCCGCGGCGGCCTGGATGTTGTTGTTCTGTACGTCGGCCTTTTCGATCAGCGCATTGAGCACCGGGTCGTTGAAGGCCAGCCACCAGGCGCCGCGCGCCTGCGCCTCGGAGGGCACGGCGCGGGTCCAGCCCGCGGGCGGGGTCGCGCCCTGCTCCTTGAACTGGGCCGTCGTCGGCACTTCCGGCAGGCCGCTCGGCACGCTGGCGCAGCCGGCCAGGGCCAGGGCCGCCGCCAGCGGCAGCAGCGCGTTGCGCAGCATGCGAGCGGGCCGGGCCCACGATTGATTTGCGGATTTCATGATGAAACTCTTCTTTCTTCTTGATCGTTCGTCGCCCGCGCGATCACTCGTGCGAAGGCCTGGGCGATGCCGGCACCGGGTGCAGCCCGCCGCCGCCCGAACCGCCGTGCGACGACGGTGCGGCCGGCGCGGCCGGATGGTCGGCCGAGACGAAGTCCTCGACGTGCGGCACCTCGCCATGCTGCTTGAGCTGGCGGTTGCCCGCGAGGCGGCGCATCAGCACGTAGAACACCGGCGTCAGGAACAGGCCGAAGGCCGTCACGCCGATCATCCCGGCGAACACCGCCACGCCCATGGCCTTGCGCATCTCCGAGCCCGCGCCGGTCGACAGCACCAGGGGCAGCACGCCCATCACGAAGGCCAGCGAGGTCATCAGGATCGGGCGCAGGCGCAGCCGGCTGGCCTCGATCGCGGCCTGGATCGGCGTGCGGCCGGCGAACTCGAGCTCGCGGGCGAACTCCACGATCAGGATCGCGTTCTTCGCACTCAGCCCCACCAGCACGATCAGCCCGATCTGCGTGAAGACGTTGTTGTCACCCCCCGAGATCCAGACCCCGGTCATCGCGGCGAGCAGGCCCATCGGCACGATCAGGATGATCGCGATCGGCAGCGTCAGGCTCTCGTACTGCGCCGCCAGCACCAGGAACACCAGCAGGATGGCGATCGGGAACACGATGATGGCCGAGTTGCCCGCGAGGATTTCCTGGTACGTCAGGTCGGTCCACTCGAAGTCGATGCCCTTGGGCAGCGTCTCCGCGGCGATGCGCTCGATCGCGTCCTGCGCCTGGCCCGACGAGAAGCCGGGTGCGGGCCCGCCGTTGATGTCGGCCGTGAGGTAGCCGTTGTAGCGCATCGCGCGTTCCGGGCCGAAGGTGGGGTTCACCTTCATCAGCGCCGACAGCGGGATCATCTCGCCCGAGGTGGAGCGCACCTTGAGCATGCCAATGTCCTCGGCGCGGGCGCGGTACGGCGCATCGGCCTGCACGCGCACGCTGTAGGTGCGGCCGAACTTGTTGAAGTCGTTCGCATACAGGCTGCCGAGGTAGATCTGCATCGTGTCGAAGATGTCCGTCACCGGCACGCCGAGCTGGCGCGCCTTGGTGCGGTCGATGTCGGCATAGAGCTGCGGCACGTTGACCTGCCAGCTCGAGAACATGCCGGTCAGCTCGGGCGCCTGCGAAGCCTTGGCCATGAAGGCCTTCACCGCCGCGTCCATCTGGTCGTAGCCGAGCGAAGCGCGGTCTTCCAGCTGCAGCTTGAAGCCGCCCGTGGTGCCCAGGCCCGCCACCGGGGGCGGCGGGAACATCACGATGAACGCGTCCTGGATGCCCGCGAACGCCTGGTTCAGCTGCCCCGCGACCGCGCCGCCGCTCTGGTCCTGGCGGGTGCGCTCCTCGAAGGGCTTGAGCATGGCGAACACGATGCCCGAGTTCGAGCTGTTGGTGAAGCCGTTGATCGACAGGCCGGGGAAGGCCAGCGTGCCCTCGACGTTCGGGTTCTTCTTCATGATCTCGCCCATGCGGCGGATCACGTCGTCGGTGCGGTCGAGCGTGGCGCCGTCGGGCAGCTGCGCGAAGCCGATCAGGTACTGCTTGTCCTGCGTCGGCACGAAGCCGCTGGGCACCGCCTTGAACAGCCCGAAGGTCACGGCCACGAGCGCGAGGTACATCGCGAGCATCAGCGTCTTGCGCGAGATCACGCCCTTCACGCCGCCGCTGTAGGCCTCGGAGCCGCGGTGGAAGAACTTGTTGAAGCCGCGGAACAGCCAGCCGAAGGCCCGGTCCATGCCGCGCGTCAGCGCGTCCTTGGGCTGGTCGTGGCCGCGCAGCAGCAGCGCCGCGAGCGCGGGCGACAGCGTGAGCGAGTTGATCGCCGAGATCACGGTCGAGATCGCGATGGTCACCGCGAACTGGCGGTAGAACTGCCCCGTCAGGCCGCTGATGAAGGCCAGCGGCACGAACACGGCCACCAGCACCAGCGCGATCGCGATGATCGGGCCCGACACCTCGCGCATCGCGCGGTAGGTGGCTTCACGCGGCGTGAGCCCGGCCTCGATGTTGCGCTCGACGTTCTCCACCACCACGATCGCGTCGTCCACCACGATGCCGATCGCCAGCACCAGCCCGAACAGGCTCAGCGCGTTGATCGAGAAGCCCAGCATGTGCAGCACCGCGAAGGTACCGATCACCGACACCGGCACCGCCAGCAGCGGAATGATCGAGGCGCGCCAGGTCTGCAGGAACAGGATCACCACCAGCACCACCAGCAGGATGGCTTCGAGCAGCGTGTGGATCACCGACTTGATCGAGGCCCGCACGAACTGCGTCGGGTCGTAGGCGATGCGGTACTCCAGGCCCTCGGGCATGTTCTTGTTGAGCTCGACCATGGTCTTGCGCACGTTGGCCGAGATGTCGAGCGCGTTGGAGCCCGGCGACTGGAACACGCCCACGCCCACGGCGGAGTCGTTGTCCAGCAGCGAGCGCAGCGAGTAGTCGGCGGCACCGAGCTCGATGCGCGAGATGTCGCGCAGGCGCGTCACCGCACCGCCGGCATCGGTCTTGACGATGATGTCGCCGAACTCTTCCTCGGTCGACAGCCGGCCCTGGGCGTTGACCGAGAGCTGCACGTCGATGCCCTGCAGGCCCGGCGAGGCGCCGATCACGCCGGCCGCGGCCTGCACGTTCTGGCCGCGGATCGCCGCCACCACGTCGCTGGCCGAGAGGCCGCGCTGCGCGACCTTCTGCGGGTCGAGCCAGATGCGCATGGCGTACTCGCCGCCGCCCCAGATCTGCACCTGGCCCACGCCCTCGATGCGCGCCAGGCGGTCCTTGACGTTGAGCACCGCGTAGTTGCGCAGGTAGTCGATGTCGTAGCGGCCGCTGGGCGACACGAGGTGCACCACCATCGTGATGTCCGGCGCGCTCTTGACGGTCGTGAGGCCGAGCCGGCGCACTTCCTCGGGCAGCCGGGGTTCGGCCTGCGCCACGCGGTTCTGCACCAGCTGCTGGGCCTTGTCGGGGTCGGTGCCGAGGCGGAAGGTCACCGTCAGCGTCATCACGCCGTCGGTGGTGGCCTGGCTGCCCATGTAGAGCATGCCCTCGACGCCGTTGATCTGCTCCTCGAGCGGCGTGGCCACCGTCTCGGCGATCACCTTGGGGTTGGCGCCCGGATACTGGGCGCGCACCACCACCTGCGGCGGCGCGACCTCGGGGTACTCCGAGATCGGCAGCCCGCGCAGTGCGATCAGGCCTGCGATCAGGATCAGCAGCGACAGCACGCCGGCAAAGATCGGCCGGTCGATGAAGAATTTGGAAAGATTCATGTTGGTTCTCCGGCGAGCGCGAAGGCGCTCCCCTCCGATGTCAGGACTTCGCGGCCTCGGCCACGCGCTCCGGTTGTTGTTGCTTCGTGTCGGCCTTCGCGTCCATGGTCACGTTCTGCGGCACCACCAGCGCGCCGGGGCGGATGTGCTGCAGGCCGTTCACCACCACGCGGTCGCCGGCCTTCAGGCCCTTGGTGACCACGCGCAGGCCGTTGATCGGCGCGCCGAGCGCGACCTCGCGGTACACGGCCTTGTTGTCGTCGCCCACGACCATCACGAACTTCTTGTTCTGGTCGGTGCCGATGGCGCGCTCGCTCACCAGCAGCGCGGTCTCGTTGCGGGCCTGGCCCATGCGGATGCGGGCGAACTGGCCCGGGATGAGCGCGCCGTCCTTGTTGTCGAACGAGGCGCGCACCCGCACCGTGCCGCTGCGGGCGTCGACCTGGTTGTCGATCAGCTGCAGCTTGCCGGCGAAGGGCGTGCCCTCCAGGCCGGCGGTGCCCATCTGCACGGGAATGCTCTCGATCTGGCCGCGTGCGCTCGAACCGCTGGGCAGGTCCTTCAGCGCGCGGGTGATCACCTGCTCGTCGACATCGAAGCTCGCATAGATCGGGCTCACCGAGACCAGCGTGGTCAGCACCGGTGCGCCGGGACCGGCGGCCACGAGGTTGCCGACGGTGATCTCGAGCTTGCCGATGCGGCCCGCCACCGGCGCCCGCACCTGGGTGTAGCCGAGGTTCAGGCGCGCCGACTGCAGCGAGGCCTGCGCGGCGCGCAGGTTGGCGTCGGCTTCGCGGCTGGCGTTCACGCGCTCGTCGTACTCGCGCTGGGCGATCGCCTGCTCGTCCCAGAGGCGCTTGGCGCGCTCCTGCTCGCTGCGGGCGAAAGCCTGGCGGGCCTGGGCCGACGCGACCTGCGCCTCGGCGCGCTCCACTTCGGCGGCATAGGGCGCGGGATCGATGGTGATCAGCAGGTCGCCCTGCTTGACCAGCGCGCCCTCGCGGAAGTGCACCGCCTGCACCGCGCCGGCCACGCGGGAGCGCACGTCCACGCGCTGCACCGCTTCGAGGCGGCCCGAGAACTCGTCCCAGGCGTTGACCTCGCTCGGCGCCACGGTGGCGACCGAGACCGGCGTGCCCTGCGGCGCGGCGGCCGGCGCGGTGGCCTCGGCCTTGAAGCTGTGCATGCCCAGCACCGCGGCGGCGACGGCGAGCACGGCGGTCAGCCCGGTGACTGCGGGCCACAGGCCCTTGCGGGCGGCGGAAGAAAGGTTCTGGTTCTTGTTCGACATGATGGTTCGTCCTTCTCGATGACATTTTTGGGATGCAACAGGCCATCCCGGCGCTTTCGGCGCCAGGAGACGGATTTCGGAAACGGAATGGCTGGGAAGTCGGCTTCGCGGCGTCAGCCCGGCCGCGATGCCCCGCCTAGCTGGGCTTGGGCGCGGCCGGCGGCGGCGTGGTCGCGCTGAAGAACTCGCGGAAGTGCTGCTGCACGCTCGCCTCGCAGGCCTTGCAGCCCGAGGGTTCGGGGTCGTACAGCGCCTTGGGCCAGTTGGCGGCCCCGGGCAGCACGCTGCTCGTCACGTCGATGCCCGCGGCGCGCAGCCGGCCGGCGAAGGTCAGTGCCTCGTCGCGCATCGCGTCGTCCTGGCCCACCAGCACCAGCGCGGGCGCCAGCGCCGAGAGGCGGATCGAGCCGCTCGGCACCGCATAGGGGTGCATCGCGTTCGACGGGCAGCTCAGGTACTTCTCCCAGCCCTTGGCCCAGCGGCATTCGGCCGCGTCGTTGGTGGCCTTGCGCAGCGAGGCGGTGCCGGCGCAGGGGTCGAGCATCGGCGACAACAGGATCTGGCCGGCGAGCGGCGGATGGGCCCGGTCGCGGGCGATCAGCGCCACCGCGGCCGCGAGGTTGCCGCCGGCTTCCTCGCCGGCGAGGTACACCTGCGCGCCCTTGCCGCCCAGCTTGGTGCGCTGCTTGTAGAGCCATTCGAGCGCGGCATAGCCGACTTCGATCGGCTCTGGGAACGGCGAGGCGGGCGCCAGCGGATAGGCCACGGAGACCACCACCGCACCGGCCCCGGCCAGCAGGCGCGCCACGTTGCGGCCGTTGTCGAGCGTGCCGCAGACGAAGGTGCCGCCATGGAAATGCAGCACCAGCGGCACGGTCTCGCCGCGCGGGCGCTGGCCGTACACCCGGGCGTCCACCGGGTCGCGGCCGGGCAGCTCGATCGAGAGATCGGCTTCCACGCCGTCGGCCGCGGCAAGCGCGGCGGCGTCGGCAGAGCGGGACGATGGACGGGGCGACATGGGCAACCTCAGGGGGATTGGCGATAGTCGAAATATAAGGCGGCCGGTGTGACGTTAAACAGGGAACGCGCCCCTACTCTGTTTCCAAACAGCGAACAATCCGCACCACACAGGGGATTTGCTTGCTTGTGTGAGAATCCGCGTCCCCTCGGCAGCGGCCGGGCCCCAGGAATAGTCAACATCCATGGATCAAATCCAGGCAATGCGGATCTTCGTCCGCGTGGTGGAAGCCGGCACGTTCACGCGCGCCGCCGATTCGCTCGCCCTGCCCAAGGGCACGGTCACCAAGCAGATCCAGGCGCTGGAGTCGCGCCTGCGGGTGAAGCTGCTCAACCGCACCACCCGGCGCGTGACGGTCACGCCCGACGGCGCGGCCTACTACGAGCGCGCGGCGCGCCTGCTGAACGACTTCGACGACATCGAAGCCAGCATGACCAACGCCAACGCCAACCCGACGGGGCGATTGCGCATCGACGTCGGCACCTCGGTGGCGCGGCTCATCATCCTGCCGGCGCTGGCGAGCTTCTGCGACCGCTATCCCGACATCCAGGTCGACCTGGGCGTGAGCGACCGCACGGTCGACCTCATCAGCGACAACGTCGACTGCGTGATCCGCGCAGGCGAGCTCAGCGACCAGTCGCTGGTGGCGCGGCGCATCGGCACGCTGCATTTCGTGACCGTGGCGTCGCCCGCCTACGTCAAGCGCTACGGCAAGCCGCAGCATCCGAACGACATCGAGAAGCGCCACCACGTGGTGAGCTATTTCTCGGGCAGCACGCGGCGCATCTACCCGCACGAGTTCAAGAAGGGCGACGAGTACATCGAGCTCAACGGCCCCTACCGCGTGTCGGTCAACGAGAGCAATGCCCACCTCGCGGCCGTGCTCGGCGGCTTCGGCATCTCCCAGGTGATCAGCTTCCAGGCCGAGCCGCTGCTGGAGACCGGCGAGCTGGTCGAGCTGCTGCCCGACTGGGAGCGCGATCCGCTGCCGATCCACGTGGTCTACCCGCCCAACCGCCACCTGAGCGCGAAGGTCCGGGCCTTCGTCGACTGGGCGGCCGACCTGTTCGCCGGCAACCCGCGGCTGCAGCGGCGCTAGAGCGCCGCCGCCAGCCGGATCAGCAACGGCACCAGCAGCGCCGTCGCGATGCCGTTGAGCCCGAGCGCGAGCGCCGAGAACGCGCCCGCCGTCTCGTTGACCTGGATCGCGCGCGCCGTACCGATGCCGTGCGCGGCCATGCCCACCGCGAAGCCCCGCACCGCCGGCTCCTTGATGCCGATCAGGTTGAGCAGGCCGGTGGCCATGATCGCGCCCGAAATGCCCGCGACCGCCGCGGCCACCGCGGCCAGCGACGGCAGGCCGCCGATCTTCTCGGCCACGCCCATGGCGATGGGCATGGTGGCCGACTTGGGCGCGAGCGACAGCAGCAGTTCCTGCGAGCCGCCGAGCGCCCAGGCGATGCCGACGGCCGAGACGATCGCCGCCACGGAGCCCACGAACAGCGCCACGCCGATCGGCAGCCACAGCCGCCGGAGCCGCGCGATCTGCCCGTAGAGCGGCACCGCGAGCGCCACGGTGGCCGGGCCGATGAGGAAGTGCACGAACTTCGCGCCCTCGAAGTAGGTGTCGTACGGCGTGCGCGTGGCGAGCAGCACCGCGACGATGACGATCACCGAGACCAGCACTGGGTTGACCGCCGGATTGCGGCCGCTCTTCGCATGCAGCCACAGCGCGCCGAGGTAGGCCAGCAGCGTGAGCGACAGCCACAACAGCGGCGACTGCGCGAGGAAGGTCCAGATCTCGAACAGCTTGACGGGCGCGGTGCTCATCATTCGGCGTTCTTTCCGGTGATGCGGATCATCCAGCGCAGCGTGAGCGCGGTCACCGTCATGGTGAAGGCCGCACCCACGATGCCCGCCGCGAGGAACGGCAGCCACTCGCGCCCGACGCGCTCGAAATGCAGCATCACGCCGGTCACGGCCGGAATGAACAGCAGCATCAGGTTGCGCAGCAGATGGCCCGAGGTGGCCTCCAGCGCCTCGGGCACGCGGCCGCGCACGAGCAGCGCCACGAAGAGCAGCAGCATGCCGATCAGCGGACCGGGGATCGGCAGGCGCAGCCACTGCACGAGCAGTTCGCCCGCGAGCTGGCACAGAAAGAGCGTGGTGATGGCGTGGAGCATGGCCGTGGTGCGTTCTTCTTCATCGGTCGGGACCGCCGATGGTCGCACGGGTCCAGGCCCGCTTCAGCGCCTGCTGGCTCGCCGGCGGCAGCACGCCGAGCCGCACGACGCCAGGCAGCCCGAAGGAGGCGCAGTCGCGCAGCTTGATGCCCTCGGCGCGCAGCGCGGCGGCATGCGGGGCATACGGCCGTTCGGTGCGGGCGCAGAAGAAGTTGGCCGCGCTCGCGAAGCACTCCCAGCCCAGCGACGCGCAGACGGCGCGCTGCTGCGCCTTCCACGCCGCCAGCGTGCGCAGGCTGTCGGCAAGCCAGGCCTGTGCCGCGTCGCCGGTCCAGGCCTGCAGCAGCGCGACGCCGTGCGCGCCCACCGGCCATGAAGGCGAGAGCCGCGCAAGCCGCTGCATCAGCGGCCCGGCCGCCGTATCGTCGGGCGCGATGGCATAGGCCGCGCGAACACCCGTGAGGCCCATGGCCTTGTTCGGCGTCCAGAGCTGCCAGACGCGGTCCCGCTGCGCCGCGTCGAGCGAACAGGCACCTTCGAGGCGAAGGGGTTCGTAGGCCAGGTCGAGCACGCAGGGCCCGCCTGCCTCGACCTGCGCCTCGAGCTCGGTCTGCGCCTGGCCGAACGGGCTCGACGGCTCGCAGCACCAGCGCAGGACAGCGTCGTCGCGCCGCCGCGTCGCCAGAACGTTCCGCCGCAAGGCCCCAGGCGCGCGCCGCGGCACCGTACTCGCCATAGCCGTTAGCCGGCAGCCGCACCCGCCGGCCGCCGGCCTGTGCGAAGGCGGCGGTGATGCGCTGGATGAACTCGCTCGCACTCGCGGCGATCACGATGCGCTCCGCCGCCACGCCGTGGAAGCGCGCGAGTGCGCCGCGCAGCGCGGTGTAGGCCGGATCGGGGTAGCGCGAGGCGTCGGCGTCGCGCAGGGCGGCCAGTGCCGCGGGGCAGGCGCCGACCGCATTGCCGTTGGTCGAGAAGTCGTGCGCGGCGGCACCGCCCGCGTCGGGGCCGCCGTGCGGCAAGGCGTCAATGCCCAGGTTTTCCATTCGCAGCCCCTACACCGCCACCAGCGCCAGCGATGCGCAGGCGGCCCAGGCCAGCACCGCCCGGCCCCCGATCCGCGCACTGCGCCGCGTGTCGTCCGCGCCGGCCGCCCGGACCTCGGCGTTCAGCGCGTAGACGCCCGGCTTCGCGAGCCGCACGCCGAGCAGCAGCGCCATCGCCGCCATCGGCCAGCCGCTGTTGGGCGAAGGCGTGCGCCCTGCCTCGCGCGCCAGGCCGCGCGGCCAGCGCCCGGCCGCGAGCGCGAGCAGCAGCGCCGTGATCCGTGCCGGCAGCCACGAGAGCAGGTCGTCGGCGCGCGCGGCCCATTTGCCGAACCAGGTCCAGTCGCGCCCCTGGCGTTCGCCGCGGTAGCCCCACATCGCATCGGCCGTGTTCGCGAAGCGGTAGACCGCCGCGCCGGGCAGGCCGAGCAGCACGAACCAGAACAACGGCGCCACGAGCGAATCGTTGAGGTTCTCGGCCAGCGATTCGATCGCGCTCTCGCGCACCTCGCGTTCGCCGAGCGCCTCCACGTCGCGGCTTACCAGCCGCGCGAGCCGTGCGCGGCCCGCGGCCAGCGAATCGCCCAGCGCCGCCTCGACCGCCAGCACTTCGTCACGCAGCATGCGCCATGCAAAGAGCGGCTTGAGCGCGAGCCCGAGCACCAGCGCCGCCGCCCAGGCCGGCAGCCCCTGCACCGCCGCCCCCTGCACGGCCGCGGCCACCGCACCGGTGGCGATCGCCCCCACGCACCACACCAGCGCGCCGCAGCCAAAGCGCGGCCAATCCACCGGCCGTGCCTGCGCCGCCGGCGGTGCGATGCGCGCGCCGGTCCAGCCCAGGTAGCGGCCGATCCACACCACCGGATGCCAGCGCGCGGGCGGCTCGCCGAGCCAGCGGTCGATGGCCAGCGCGAGCCACAGCGCGGCGATCAAAACCAGCGAAAGCGCGGACGATCCTGGTGCTTGCAGCGGCGCCAATCAATCAATCCTCGATGCCGCGCTGCGCGGGAATGCCGGCCTTGAAGGCATGCTTGACCATCGTCATCTCGGTCACGGTGTCGGCCAGCTCGACGATCTCGGGCGGGCAGCGGCGGCCGGTGAGCACCACGTGCACATGGGCCGGCCGCGTGCGCAGCGTCTCGAGCACGCCTTCGAGCGGCAGCCATCCGTAGATCAGCGGATAGGTGATCTCGTCGAGCACGACCAGAAAGTGCTCGCCCGCGAGGATCGCCGCCCTCGCCCTCTCGCAGCCGTCGCGCGCGAGCTGTGCGGAGCGTTCGAGGTCCTGGCTCTTCCAGCTGAAGCCGTCGCCGAGCCCTTCGATCGGAATGCCGATCTGCTCGAACATGCGGTGCTCGCCGAAGCGCGCCGTCGGCACCTTCATGAACTGGTAGATCTTCACGGCCTTGCCGCGGCCGTGCGCGCGCAGCGCCAAGCCGAAGGCCGCGGTGCTCTTGCCCTTGCCGTCGCCGGTGTTGACGATCACGAGGCCGCGGCGCTCGCCTTCGGGCTTGTCGTAGGGCTTGTCGGTGGGTGGGGTTTCTATTTGCATGTGTACCTCTTCAATCAGGCCTGGAAAGCGGACTTGACCGGGAACGCAGAGGTCGCGAAAAAACGCAAAGGTCGCAGAAGGAGAACAGGCAGATTCTTGTCTTCATTTCTGGGACCTTTGCGAAACCTTCGCGACCTCTGCGTTCGGCTGCCCGCATCTCATTCCGGCAACGCAATCCATTGCTCCGCCACCCAGTGCACCCGGATGCGGTGGTCGAACACGCGTTCGAGGGCGGCGTGCGTGGCGGGATCGTCGCTGGCGCCGTGGTGCACCACGCGGCCCTGGTCCATCACCACGAGTTCGTCGGCGGCCAGCGCCATCGGCAGTTCGTGCAGCACGCTGACCACCGTGCGGCCTTCGGCCACGAGGGCGCGCACGGCCTGCATCCAGTCGGCCTGGTGCGGCGGGTCGAGGTTGGCGAGCGGTTCGTCCATCAACAGCAGTTCGGCCTCGACCGCGAGCGCGCGCGCCAGCAGCACGCGCTGGCGCTCGCCGCCCGAGAGCTGGCCGAGCGGGCGCTCGCGCCAGTCCCAGGCCTGGGTGCTGCGCAGCGCGCGCTCCACCGCGCGATGGTCGGCCGCGCTCGGCGTCGCCAGCCAGCGCTGGTGCGGCAGGCGGCCGAGCATCGCGATGTCGTAGACCATCAGGTCGTCGGCACTGCCCTCGCCCGCCGCGCCGCTCTGGCCGAGCCACGAGAGCCGCTGCGCGCGCACGCGGTGCGAAAGCTGCGCCGCAGCCTCGCCGAACAGCCGCACCTCGCCGCGGTGGGCGAGCAGGCCCGCGAGCACCTTGAGCAGCGTCGACTTGCCCGCGCCGTTCGGCCCGACGATGCTGGTCCAGCGCCTGGCGCCGATCGCCAGGTCGATGCCGTGCAGCACCTCGGCGCTGCCGAGCCGGGCAGTCACGCCGCATGCTTCGAGCGCGGGGGCGTTCACCGGACTGGCTGCGGTGCGGGCCGCTTCGGGCCGCCGGGTGGCGCTCATGCCATCCCTCCGCGCGCGCTGCGCCGGTGCATCAGCCACAGCAGGTAGCTGCCGCCGAGCACCGCGGTGAGCACGCCCACGGGCAGCTCCTGCGGCGCGATCAGCCAGCGCGCGAGCAGGTCGGCCGACATCAGCAGCAGGCCGCCCATCGCGGCCGACAGCACGATCAGCCGCGCATGCGTGGTCTTGACCAGCGAGCGCACGAGGTGCGGCGAGGCCAGGCCCACGAAGGCGATCAGGCCCGTCTGCGCGACGGCCGCGCCGGTGGCCAGCGCGAGCACCACCACCAGCGCCGCGCGCATGCCGGCGAGCGGCAGGCCCAGGCTGCGCGCGGTGGCTTCGCCGAGCGACAGCCCGTCGAGCAGCGGCGCGAGCGCCCAGCCCGCCAGCAGGCAGACCGCGCCGACGATCGCCATCACCGCGCATGCGCTCCAGCCGACCAGGCCGGTGCTGCCCATGATGAAGCCCTGGATCGCCTGCAGCACGTCGGCCGAGGCGATGGTGATCAGGTCCTTCACCGCGCCGAGCACCACGCCGACGATCACCCCCGCCAGCAGCAGCCGCAGCGTCTGCTGCACGCCGCGCGCCAGCGTGAGCGTGAGCATCACCGCGAGCACCGCGCCGACGAAGGCCGCGCCCGTGAGCCCGAGGCGCATCGCCCATTGCGCATGCGCGGCGGTGCCGCCGAACAGCATCAGCGCCACGGCCACGCCGAGCGAGGCGCCCGAGGCGCTGCCGAGCAGGTAGGGATCGGCGAGCGGGTTGCGGAACAGCCCCTGCGCCACCGCGCCCGCCAGCCCGAGCAGCGCGCCCGCGAGCCAGGCGCCGAGGGTGCGCGGCAGGCGGATGTCCCAGACGATCTGCAGCGCCACCGGATCGCGCCCGGCCGCCAGCAGGCTTTGGTAGCCGGTGCTGCCGATGCCGAGGCCGAGCACGGCGAGCGCGGCGCCCAGGCCGAGCAGCGCCGCGCCGACCAGCCAGACGCGGCGCTGGTGCTGCGTGTGCATGACGCCCTCGCGCACTCAGCCGCCCTTCTCGGCCAGGCAGCGCGCCATCAGCCGCGCCGCCTCGTCCATGCGCGGGCCCGGGCGCACCAGGATGTCCGACTGCGCGGCATCGAAGCGGCAGATGCGCCCTTCGCGCACCGCGCGGATCGCGCCCCAGCCGGGGCGCTGCTCCAGGCCCTGCGCGCTGCGCGTGCCGACCATGATCAGGTCGGGGTCGGCGCGCACCACGTACTCGGGGTTGAGCTTGGGAAAGGGACCGAGCGCGGCCGGCACGATGTTCTTCGCGCCGAGCCGCGCCAGCGTCTCGCCGATGAAGGACGATTCGCCGGCCGCGTACGGCACGCTGTTGACCTCGAAGTAGACCTTCAGGCCGCGGGCGCGCGCGGGCACCGATTCGGCCGCGGCCGAGACGCTCGCGTCGATGGTGCGCCAGACCGCGGGCGCCTCGCCGGTGCCGAGCACCTGGTCGAGCTTGTCGAGCACGCGGCGCACGTCGGCATGGCTCTTCGGCTCGAGCACCAGCACCTTGAGGCCGAGCGCCTCGAGCCGCTGCGTGACGCGCGAGGACTTCGCGAGCAGCACCGCATCGGGCCGCAGCGCGACGATGGCCTCGACGTTCGGATCGAGCCCGCCGCCGAGCTGCGGCAGGCCGCGCACCGACTCGGGCGAATTGGAGTAGCTGTCGACGCCGACGATCCGCGAACAGGCGCCGAGCGCGCACACGCCCTCGGTCAGCGAGGGCAGCAGCGTGACGATGCGCTGCGGCGGCCGCGGCAGCGCCACCTTCACGCCGCGCTCGTCGCTCACCTCGAGCGCCTGCGCACCGAGCGCGGCCAGGCCGAGCGCGGTTGCGAACGCGAAGGCGCGGAGTCGTTGCTTCGTGGCCGGGATCATGCGGGGGCCTTGAGGGTGAGCGGCAGTCCGGCCGCCATCAGCGTGACGCGGCCGCAGGCCGCGGCCACTTCCTGGTTCAGGCGGCCGAGCGCATCGACGAAGGCGCGGGTTTCGCGGCCGAGCGGGATCACGCCCAAGCCGATCTCGTTGCCGACCAGCACCAGCGGTCCGCGTGCGTCGCGCAGCGCGCGCTGCAGCATGCCGGCGTGCAGCTCCGGCGTGCGGGTGGCCGGCCGCGCATGCGCGTCGCGCAGCGGCATCAGCAGGTTGGTGAGCCAGAGCGTGAGGCAGTCGACCACCACCAGCGTGTCCGGCGCACTGTGGCTGACGATGGCGCGCGCCAGCTCGACCGGCTCCTCGACCGTGCGCATCGCGGGCACGCGCCCGGCGCGGTCGGCCTGGTGGCGCGCGATGCGCGCGCGCATCTCCGCGTCGTGCGCCTGCGCGGTGGCGATCAGCACGGCGCGGCGCGCGCCGGGCGCCTCGGCCAGCCAGTCGATGGCGCGCTGCTCGGCACGCCGCGATTTGCCGCTCTTCTGGCCGCCGAGGATGAATTCGTGCGCAGGGGTCATGGGCGTTTCGCGGTCGGTGCCTATCGGTCGGGCTTGCGCTACCGCGGCGTCCACTTGAGGCCGAGGTAGGCGTTGCGTCCGCCGGTGTCGTAGCCGCGCGCGAGCATGTAGTCCTTGTCGCCCACATTGTCGATGCGCGCGACGAGGCCGATCTCGGGCGTGAGCTGCGTGCTCGCCACCAGGTTCAGCACGGTGTAGCCGCCGAGCCGGCGGGTGTTGGCCGCGTCGTCGTAGCGCTTGCCCGAGCTCTGCACCTCCGCGCCCAGCGTCCAGGCGCCGATGCGCCAGTCGGCGCCCAGCGTGCCGTGGCGGCGCGCGCGGCGTGCGAGCAGCAGGTCGGTGTCGCGGTCGCGTGGATCCTGGAAGTCGGCCGACGCGCGCAGCGTCACGTCGCCGATGCGGTGGCCGCCCGAGAGCGTGACGCCGCGGTAGCGCGCGCGCGCGGTGCTCGCGTAGCAGCCGAAGCTCGAGCTGCAGCCGGTGGCCGCGCCGTCGAACACGATCAGGTTCTCGACCCGGTTCTCGTAGACCACGATGCCGGCGTGCGTCGCGCCGTCGGTGTAGCGCAGGCCGAGCTCGACGTTGCGCGCCGACTCGGGCTTGAGGCTCGCGTTGCCGTATTCGCTGAAGCGCTGGTACAGCGTGGGCGCGCGGAACGCGGTGCCGGCCGAGACGGTGGCGCGCAGCTTCGGCGTGATCGCGTAGCCGTAGGCGGCGCTGCCGGTGGTCTTGCCGCCGAATTCGCTGTCGTCGTCGTGGCGCACGTGCAGCTGCAGCGAATGCGGGCCCTGCACGAAGCCGTAGCCGAGCGACACCGCGTCCTGCGAGCGGTCGCGCGCGAACAGGCCGCTGCTGGTGGTGGGCGCGTTCTCGAGCGCATCCTCGCGGCGCTCCAGCGTGGCCGTCACGAGGTGCGGGCCGAAGCGGAATTCGTTCTGGAACAGGTAGCCGCGCAGCCTGGTTTCGGTGCGGTAGAACGAGGGCTGCGTCTTGTAGATCGACTGCGAATCGGTCACCTGCACGCGGGTGCTGTAGACCTCGTTCCACTTGGCCGACCACGAGAGCCCGGCCGTCTGCAGCGTGTTGCTCGAGACGTCGTTCTTGAAGAGGATCGGCGGGCGGGTCCTGAAGCTCACCGGGGCGTCGTAGCCGGCGTTGGTGTCGCTGTAGAGCAGCGTGGCGTCGAGCCGCTGGTCCGGGGTGATCTGGTAGCCCAGGCGCAGGTTGCCGGCGTTGGTGCGGTAGCCGTCGCGGTCGGGGCTGGTGAAGCCGTCCTTCGAAGGCGTGCGCTTGTCCATCGGCAGCACGTTGAAGCCCTTGCTCTCCTCGTGCGACACGCCGACCGCGTAGTCGAAGCCGCCCGACTTGCCGCTCACGCCGGCCTCGCCACGGCGCAGGCCATGGCTGCCGATGCCGACGCCCGCGTAGGGTGCCACGCCCTCCTCGCCGCGGCGCGTGAAGAGCTGGATCACGCCGCCCACCGCGTCGGAGCCGTACACCGCCGCGGCGGGGCCGCGCAGCACCTCGATGCGGTCGATCTGCGACAGCGGAATGCTTTCCCAGGCGGCACCGCCGGTCGATTGCGAGTCGACGCGCACGCCGTCGATGTAGACCGCCGTGAACCGCGTCTCCGCGCCGCGCACGAACAGGCTGGTGGTGTTGGCCACGCCGCCGCTGCGCGCGATCTCGATGCCGGGCAGCCGCGCGAGCACGTCGGCCACGCCGACGGCGCCGCTCTTCTCGATGGTCTCGCGGTCGACGATCGACACGTCGCCGACGAGATCGGCCAGCGGCTGCGGCGTGCGGTTGGCCGTGACCACCGTCTCGCCGAGGGTGGCCGGCCCTTGGGCCTGGGCGCGCGCGGTCGAGGGCAGATGCAGCAGCGCGGCGCCGCCGAAGGCGGAGGCGAGCGCGAGCGGCAGGCAGGCGAGGCGGCTGCGGCGCGCGGGTGCACGGCCGAAGGAAACTGGAACGCAGGAAGTCATGAATGGAACGAACGTCTATGCCCTTCGCCGGCTTCCCCGCCGGCGTGTGGGCGCAATGGCTGCCGAATGCGGCAGCCGCCTTGTTGGCCGGTATCCGGGCTGGCAGTGCGGCCTCACCGCCTTCCCAGGGCGCCTGTTTCAGGGCGCCCAGTGGCTGTGTGGATGAGGCTGACGCGCGCGGCGTCGACTGCTTGACCGTTGCGGGGGCAGCGCAGGCGGCTTCGGCCCGGACTTCGTTTCCGAAAGGGGCGTTCACTCCTGCTTCCCGTTGAACCGCGGCGCGTGAACCACGCCGCAGGCACCAACGGCGGGGATTCTAGGCGCAGTAAGCCGAAAGTTGCGCCGGCGCCGCGCGGCCGAGAAAGTTTTTGAAGGACGGCCGCGGGTGGCCGCAGAATCCGTGCGGTTCACCACGGCGCGTGGCGCCGCGGACCCGCAACCCCGGGAAACTACAATCGTCAACCATGCCCGCCTCCAGCCCCATCGACCAGATCGCCGAGCGTGTGGAACGCCTGCTCGTGCGTCATGAAGAGGTGCAGCGCACCAATGCGCTGCTGCAGGAGCAGGTCGAGGCGCTCACGCGCGAGCGCGACCAGCTGAAGTCGCGGCTCGCCGCGGCCCGCACGCGCCTCGACGCGCTGCTCGAGCGGCTGCCGGCCGAACCACCTTCCGAAGATTCCCCCGCATGAAGCAGATCGAAGTTCAGATCATGGGCCAGAGCTACCTGCTCGGCTGTCCCGACGGCGGCGAAGCGCAATTGCGCGAAGCCGTCGACCGCGTCGACGCGGCCATGTGCAAGATCCGCGATGCGGGCAAGGTCAAGGCGCGTGACCGCATCGCGGTGCTGGCCTCGCTGAACCTCGCCTTCGACCTCGCCGCGCAGCAGGCGGCAGCACCCGCGCCGGCGCCCGAGGCCGCCGCCCCGGCCGACGACGATGCCGACGCCAAGGCCACGCAGCTCATTCATAAACTCGATCAAGCCCTCGCGGGCGATGACCATTTACTCTGAGCGGAGGCACCCGGCGCGGTGCAGGCGTAAAATCCGAACTGTCTGCGGTGCGCGTCGGGCTTAATATTTCCTTGTTCCAATGCTCTCCGGAGCCGGGCTTGGTACATCGCTCGACGGGCGTGATCATCTCGCGTCAGATGAACCCGAAGTCTTGCTGCCCTCGCCCACCTGAACCCTGGTTCAGGATGCGGGTTCGGCGCCCACTTGCAGACACCTTTTTCCGTTCATACGGCCCCTGCATGCACTGCACGGGGCCGTTGCTTTTTCTTCTCAAGGCTTCCTCGCGTGACTTCCCTGCTCGACCCCCTCCTGATCGCCGAATTGGCCGCACTCGGCCTGGGCACCGGTTTTTTGGCGGGCCTGCTCGGTATCGGGGGCGGCATGCTGATGGTGCCGTTCATCACGATCATCATGGGTCACCGGGGCGTGGCTTCCGACCTGGCGGTGAAGATGGCGATCGCCACTTCGATGGCCACGATCATCTTCACTTCGGTCTCCAGCGTGCGTGCGCACCACAAGCGCGGCGCGGTGCGCTGGGACATCGTCCGGCGCCTGGCGCCCGGCATCGTGATCGGCAGCCTGATCGGCAGCCTGGGCGTGTTCGCGCTGCTCAAGGGGACGGTGCTCGCGATCGTGTTCGGCCTCTTCGTGGGCTTCTCGGCCACGCAGATGTTCCTCGACCGCAAGCCTAAGCCCACGCGCCAGATGCCCGGCACCGCGGGGCAGCTCGGCGCGGGCGGTGCGATCGGCTTCATCTCGGGCCTGGTCGGCGCGGGCGGCGGCTTCGTGAGCGTGCCCTTCATGACGTGGTGCAACATCTCGATCCACAACGCCGTGGCCACGAGCGCAGCGCTGGGCTTTCCGATCGCGGTGGCCAACGTGCTCGGCTACGTGGTGAGCGGACAGACGGTGCAGGGACTGCCGGACGGCTCGTTCGGCTACATCTGGCTGCCGGCGCTCGCCGTGATCGCGGTGTGCAGCGTGCTCACCGCACCGCTGGGCGCGAAGGCCGCGCACAACCTGCCGGTGAAGAAGCTCAAGCGCGTGTTCGCGAGCATCCTGTACCTGCTCGCGGTCTACATGCTCTGGAAGGGGCTGCAGGGCTGAGACCGGCCTTCGCCCTTTGGCTAAAAAGCCCTTCGGTCTCCGGGTGGATCGGTTGCGGCACGCGGAGGCGGCCCGTATAACCGCCGCATGAAAATCCTCATCGCCGTCGACGGCAGCCCCTACACGCAGAAGGCGCTCAGCTATCTGCTCGCCAACCGGGCGATGTTCGTGGACGGCCACGAACTCGTCTTCGTGCACGTGGTCACCGGCATCTCGGGCCATGTGGCGCGCCACCTCAGCAAGGAGGTGGTGGACGACTATTACGCGGAAGAAAGCGCCAAGGTGCTCGATCCCGTGGTCGCCCTGCTCGCCAAGGAAGGCGTGACCGGCTACACGATGGACAAGCGCCACGGCCATGCGGCCGAGGAGATCCTCAAGTCCGCGGCCGCGGCGAAGGCCCAGCTGATCGTGCTCGGCACGCACGGCCACGGCATCCTCGGGCGCGCGCTGATGGGTTCGGTGGCCACCAAGGTGATCTCGGAGACCGACACCTCCGTGCTGCTCGTGCAGTAACGGCGGCCGCCGCGCCGCCGCCGTGCGCGGCAATCGTCCGCGGTGATCCACGGGTTACAGTGGGACCGCTCCCCGACGACCGGATCAACCATGGCATCCATCAATTTCATCGGCGGCGAGAAAGGCGGTGTCGGCAAGTCGGTCACCGCGCGCGTGCTGGCGCAGTACTTCATCGACCACAGCCGGCCCTTCACCGGCTTCGACACCGACCGTTCGCACAGCTCGTTCACGCGCTTCTACGAAGGCTTCGCCTCGCCCGTCGTGGTCGACAGCTTCGAGGGACTCGACACCGTGGTGAACGGCTTCGAGACGAATCCGCAGCAGAGCGTGATCGTCGACCTCGCGGCGCAGACGCTCGCGCCGCTCGCGCGCTGGATCAAGGAGTCGGACCTGTTCGACGTGTTCGACGAACTCGGCGTGGCGGTCAACTTCTGGCACGTGCTCGACGATGGCAAGGACGCCACCGACCTGCTCGGCACCCTGATCGACACCTTCGGCAACCGGCCCAACTACATCGTGGTGCAGAACTACGGCCGCGGCAGCGATTTCGGCATGCTGCTCGCGTCGCAGTCGCTCTCGAAGGCCACGGCCGCCGGCGCACGCGTGATCGCGCTGCCGCGCCTGCACGAGGCCAGCATGCGCAAGATCGATGCGCAGAACACGAGCTTCTGGAAGGCGGTGAACGACCGCGAGAGCCCGCAGGCCCTCGGCCTGCTGGAGCGCCAGCGCGTCAAGTCGTGGCTCGCGACCGCCTACGCGGCCTTCGACACGCTGCCGCTCTGAACGGCCTCAGGCCCTTGTCGTTGCCGCGCGGCGGCGGAACAGCAGCACCAGCAGCAGGACCGTGAGGACGGCGAAGGCCACGAACGACCAGTTCGCGAGCGTGAGGCCGAACAGCGACCAGTCGACCTTCGAGCAGTCGCCGCCGCCGCGGAAGATCATCGGCAGCGCGCGCTTGAGCGGAAAGGTCTCGATCATTCCGTAGAGGTCGCGGCCGCACGTGACCACCTCGGGCGGATTCCACTGCAGCCAGCTTTGCGCGGCCGCGGTGTAGGCGCCGCCGATCGCCGACAGCAGCGCGAGCGCCGTGCCCGCGAGGCGCAGCCCCTGCGCGCGGAACAGCGCCGCGAGCCCCGCGAACACCGCCACCAGCACCAATGCATAGCGCTGCACGATGCACATGGGACAGGGCTCGAGGCCCACCACGTGCTGCAGGTAGAGCCCGAAGGCCAGCATCAGCACGCAGGCGAGGCAGATCAGAGCAAGCGCGCGGCGCGGCGCGCCGAAAAACCAAGCGATCAAGGGGAAACCCAATCTTCTTCGACGAACACCCTGGCCTTGCGCGGCGTGGCGACCACGGTGTCGCCCTCGTTCAAGCCCAGGTCGCGGAACTGTTGCGCAGGGATTTGCGCTTCGATGATGGTTCCGGAGCCCGGATTATCTGGATTCGTCCCGGTGGGCTCAAGTTCCAGCCGCGCGATCGGACCGACCACGATGGCGCGCGACAGCGTGGCGACGATGCCGCTCGCGCCGGCGGTGTAGCGCTCCACGCTGAGGTCGTGCGGCCGCACGTAGGCCATGGCCTTGGCGCCGCGCGCGTCGCGGTGCTCGGGCGAATCGAGGCGCATGCCGTCGAGCTGCACCGCGCCGTCGTCGGCACGGCCATGAAACAGGTTCACGTCGCCGAGGAAGCCGTAGACGAAGGGGCTCGCGGGCTGGTCCCAGACCTCCTGCGGCGAGCCCACCTGCTCGATGCGGCCCTTGTTGATGACGACCACGCGGTCGGCCACCTCGAGCGCCTCTTCCTGGTCGTGCGTGACGAAGATCGAGGTCACGTGCAGCTCGTCGTGCAGCCGGCGCAGCCAGCGCCGCAGCTCCTTGCGCACCTTGGCGTCGAGCGCGCCGAAGGGCTCGTCGAGCAGCAGCACCTTGGGCTCGACCGCGAGCGCACGCGCGAGCGCGATGCGCTGGCGCTGGCCGCCCGAGAGCTGCGACGGATAGCGGTCGGCCAGCCAGTCGAGCTGCACCAGCTTGAGCAGGTCGGTCACCTTGGCCTTGATCTGCGCCTCGCTCGGCCGCTCGCGGCGCGGCTTCACGCGCAGGCCGAAGGCCACGTTCTCGAACACCGTCATGTGGCGGAACAGCGCGTAGTGCTGGAACACGAAGCCCACCTGCCGCTCGCGCACATGCACGTCGGTGGTGTCCTCGCCCGCGAACAGGATGCTGCCGGTGTCGGCCGTCTCCAGCCCCGCGATGATGCGCAGCAGCGTGGTCTTGCCGCAGCCCGAGGGACCGAGCAGCGCGACCAGCTCGCCCGAGGCGACGTCGAGGTTCACGTCGTTCAGGGCGCGGAAGTCGCCGAACTGCTTGCTGATGTTGCGTATTTCGATGCTCATGTCATTCTTTCAAAACCGAATACGGACTCCGAACGCAGAGGGCGCGAAGGTTTCGCGGAAGTCACACAAAAATTCAAAGAAATTTTTGAGTGTCTTCTTTCGCGCTCTTTGCGAAACCTTCGCGTCCTCTGCGTACGGCTGTTCTGTCTTCAGGTGGTCGGCCGCTCCGGCGGCAGTTCGGCGATAGCCTTCATCTCGCGCTCGTGGCGCCATTCGATCACCGACTTGATCACCAGCGTGACCAGCGCGAGGATGGCCAGGAGCGAGGCGACCGCGAAGGCCGCGACCGACTGGTATTCGTTGTAGAGCACTTCGACGTGCAGCGGCATGGTGTTGGTCTGGCCGCGGATGTGGCCCGAGACCACCGACACCGCGCCGAACTCGCCCATCGCGCGCGCATTGCAGAGGATCACGCCGTACAGCAGGCCCCACTTGATGTTGGGCAGCGTCACGCGGCGGAAGGTCTGCCAGCCGGTGGCGCCGAGCACGATCGCGGCCTGCTCCTCGTCGCTGCCCTGCGCCTGCATCAGCGGGATCAGCTCGCGCGCGATGAACGGGAAGGTCACGAAGACGGTCGCGAGCACGATGCCGGGCACCGCGAAGATGATCTTGATGTCGTGCGCCGCGAGCCAGGGCCCGAGCCAGCCCTGCGCGCCGAACACCAGCACGTAGATCAGGCCTGCGACCACGGGCGAGACCGCGAACGGCAGGTCCACCAGCGTGGTCAGGAAGGCCTTGCCGCGGAACTCGAACTTGGCGATGGCCCAGGCCGCGGCCACGCCGAACACCAGGTTCATCGGCACGGCAATGGCGGCCGTGATCAACGTGAGGCGGATCGCGCTCCAGGCGTCGGGCTCCTGGAGCGCCTCGACGTAGGCCGCGGCGCCCTTGCGCAGCGCCTCGGTGGCGACGGCCGCGAGCGGCAGCACCAGGAACAGGAACATGAACGCGAGCGCCAGGCCGATCAGCAGCCAGCGCACCCACGGCGCCTCGGTGGTGCCCGCCTGGACGCGGCGGATGACTTTGGAGGGAGCACTCATCTCAGGCCCCCGCACGGCGACGCTGCCACGCCTGCAGGCCGTTGATGACCAGCAGCAGCAGGAACGAGATGACCAGCATCACGAGCGCGACCGCGGTGGCGCCCGCGAAGTCGTACTGCTCGAGCTTGCCGATGATGATGAGCGGCGTGATCTCCGAGATCATCGGCATGTTGCCGGCGATGAAGATCACAGAGCCGTACTCGCCGATGGCGCGCGCGAAGGCCATCGCGAAACCGGTGAGCAGCGCGGGCGCGATCGAGGGGAAGATCACCTTGGTGAAGGTCTGCAGGCGCGTCGCGCCGAGCGAGGTGGCGGCTTCTTCCAGCTCCTTCTCGGCGTCCTCGAGCACCGGCTGCACCGTGCGCACCACGAAGGGCAGCCCGATGAAGATCAGCGCGATCACCACGCCCGCGGGCGTGAAGGCGAGCTTGATGCCGTGCGGCTCGAGCAGTTGCCCGATCCAGCCGTTGCCCGCGAGCAGCGCGGTCAGCGAGATGCCGGCCACGGCCGTCGGCAGCGCGAACGGCAGATCGACCAGCGCATCGACGATGCGCTTGCCCGGGAACTTGTAGCGCACCAGCACCCAGGCCACGAGCAGGCCGAACACCGCGTTCACCATCGCCGCGAGCAGCGAGGCGCCGAAGGTCAGCCGGTACGAGGCCATCACGCGCGGCGCGGTGACGGCCACCCAGAACTGCTCCCAGCTCAGCGTGAAGGTCTTGAAGACCAGCGCCGACAGCGGGATCAGCACGATCAGGCACAGGTAGAAGACCGAGAAGCCGAGCGTGATGTGAAAGCCCGGCAGCACGCGCTTGGCGCCCGCTGCCCGGTTCGAACGTGAAAACGGCGCTCCCGCGGACGGGAGCGCCGAAGGAACAGCGCCGCTCATCGATTACTTCGCGCCGGGCGTGTAGAGCTTGTCGAACTGGCCGCCGTCGTTGAAGTGCACCTTCTGCGCCTCGCCGAGGCTGCCGAAGAGTTCCTGCACCGTGAACAGCTGCAGCGGCTTGAAGGTGGCGGCGTACTTCTTGAGCACCGCCTGCGAGCGCGGACGCAGCGCATGCTTGGCCGCGATCTCCTGGGCTTCCTCGGAGTAGAGCCAGTCGAGGTAGGCCTTGGCGAGCTCGCCCGTGCCCTTCTTCTTGACCGTGCGCTCGACGATCGCGACCGGGTTCTCGGCCACGATGCTGATCGACGGGTAGACCGTGTCGACCTTGCCGGTGCCGAAGTCGCGGTCGATCGAGACCACTTCCGATTCGAAGGTGATCAGCGCGTCGCCGATGTTGCGTTGCAGGAAGGCGGTGGTCGCGTCGCGGCCGCCGCGCGCGAGCACCGGCACGTTCTTGAACAGCTTGCCGACGAACTCGGCCGCCTGCGCATCGGTGCCGCCCTTCTTCTTCACGTAGCCCCAGGCCGCGAGGTAGGCGTAGCGCCCGTTGCCGCCGGTCTTGGGGTTGACGATCACCACCTGCACGCCGGGCTTGACGAGGTCTTCCCAGTCCTTGATGCCCTTGGGATTGCCGTTGCGCACCAGGAACAGCATGGTCGAGGTGGTGGGCGCGGCGTTCTCGGGGAACTTCTTGTTCCAGTCCTTCGCGACCACGCCGGCGTTGGCGAGGAAGTCGATGTCGGTGGTGGTGTTCATGGTCACCACGTCGGCGTCGAGGCCGTCGGCCACCGCGCGCGCCTGCGCGCTCGAGCCGCCATGCGACTGGTCGATCTTCACGTCCTTGCCCGTGGTCTTCTTGTAGTGGGCGGCGAAGGCGGCGTTGTAGTCCTTGTAGAACTCGCGCGCCACGTCGTACGACGCGTTCAGCAGCGTGTTGCCCTGCTGGGCCAGCGCGCTGCTGGCTGCGAGTGCGGAAGAAGCCAGCACGAGCACGGCGGCGAAGGTCTTGAGTCTGGAAGTCATGTGGTTGCCAAGTTTTCTGAAGATGCACGGCCCGCCGGCCACGCGGCGGGCTCGTCGGTCAGCGACTGGAGCAGGGCCAGGCCCAGCGGCCAGTCCCCGTGCCCCGAGTCGATGTTGATATGGCCCGCATTCTGCATGCGAACGAACTCGCTGCCCCAGGCGCGCGAATATGCGCCCGCGAGACGGATCGGGCAATACGGGTCGTTGCTGCTCGCGACCACGATGCTGCGGTACGGCAGCGCGGCATAGGGCACGGGTGCGAAGTCCGCGAGCGCGGCGCGGCGCTCGGGATCGGCCGGCGCCACCAGCAGCGCACCGCGGATGCGGGCGGCGGCCTCGGGCGGCAGGTGCGCGGTCGCGATGCAGCCGAGGCTGTGCGCCGCGATCACCACCGGCTGCGGGCTCTCGAGCACCAGCCGGGCCAGCGTGCCGACCCAGGCCTCGCGCTTGGGCGAGGCCCAGTCGTCCTGCACCACGCGCACCGCGTCGGGAATGCGCTCCTGCCACAGGCTCTGCCAGTGGCCCGGGCCGGAGTCGCGCCAGCCGGGAACGATCACGATGCGAGTCATTGGCTCTCCCCCAGGCTTCGCGCACTTCGTGTCGCTTCGCCCACCCCCTCGCCGGGGGCAACACCAGCGGCCCGGCAGAGCCGGTTCCGCGGTGTTCCCTGAAGGAGCATCGAAGCCTGCACCCTTGCTGTCCCTGTCTTACTTGTTGGGCTGTGGCGTGATGCGCAGGTACGGCCGCACGGCCTTGAAACCCTTGGGGAAGCGCTGGGCGAGTTCGGCCGGGTCCTGGATGCTCGGGACGATGACCACGTCGTCGCCGTCCTTCCAGTTCACGGGCGTGGCGACCTTGTGGCTGTCGGTGAGCTGCAGCGAGTCGATCACGCGCAGGATCTCGTCGAAGTTGCGGCCGGTCGAGGCCGGGTAGGTGATGGTCGCGCGGATCGTCTTCTTCGGATCGATGATGAACACGCTGCGCACCGTGGCCGTGGCCGAGGCGTTCGGATGGATCAGGTCGTAGAGGTCGGCCACCTTGCGGTCATGGTCCGCGATGATGGGGAAGTTGACCGTGGTGTTCTGCGTCTCGTTGATGTCGCCGATCCACTCCTTGTGCTTGTCGGCAGGGTCCACGCTGAGCGCGATCGGCTTCACGCCGCGCTTGGCGAACTCGCCCGACAGGGCCGCGGTCTTGCCGAGTTCGGTGGTGCACACCGGCGTGAAGTCGGCCGGATGCGAGAAGAACACCACCCATGAGTCGCCCGCCCACTGGTAGAAGTCGAGGGGGCCTTCGCTCGAGTCCTGGGTGAAATTGGGGGCGGTATCGCCGAGTCGCAGGGTCGCCATGGTCGCTCTCCTTGGAAGATGGAACCCGCGATTGTGCGAACGGTCGCTTCAATGCCAAACGAATATCTGCTTGTTTGGTTATGGCGATTTTCGAATAAGCCTTTTCAATACATCGGCGACTGGCTGCCGCTCAGGTGCTCGGCGAGGAAATCGATCAGCTTGCGCACCGCCGGCACCAGCGCGCGCCGCGCCGGAAAGACCATGTGCGCGATCGCCTGCGCCGGCCCCCAGTCCGGCAGCAGCTGCACCAGCCGGCCCGCGGCGAGGTCGGCGCGGCACATGTAGCCGGGCAGGAGCGTCGCGCCGACGCCTTCGAGCGCGGCCACTTGCAGCGAGGCAAGGTCGTCCGCCACGTAGCGCGGGGTGTGGAGGTGCACGTGGATCTCGCCGTTCGGCCCCTCGAGCCGCCATTCGCTGCGGCCCTCGGCGTTGGCCGACATGGCCGCGCTCGGCAGCTTCGCGAGGTCGGCGGGCGTCTGCACCGGGCCGAAGCGCTCGAGCAGGTCCGGCCGCACCACCATCACCGCCCGGCTGGTGCCGAGCACCTTGGCGACCAGCGTGGTGCTGTCCTCGATCGCGGGGCGCACGCGCAGCGCGATGTCGATGCCTTCCTCGATCAGGTCCACCGGCCGGTTCAGCACGCGCAGGTCGATGCGCACCGCGGGATAGAGCGCCATGAAGCGCGGCAGCAGCTGCGCGAGTCCGCTGTGGGCCACCGTGATCGGGCAGGCCAGGCGCACGATGCCGCAGGGTTCGGTGTGCACCTGCGCCACCGCCTCGGTCGCCGCCTGGGCCGCATCGCGCACCGCCGCCGAATGGCGCAGGAAGAGTTCGCCCGCCGGCGTGAGCGACAGGCGCCGGGTGCTGCGCTGCATCAGCTGCACGCCGAGCCAATCCTCCAGTTCCGCCACGCGGCGCGAAAGGCGCGATTTGGGAATGCCAAGTGCGCGGCTGGCGGCGGCGAAGCCGCCACGCTCGGCCACTTCGGCAAAGAAAACCATGTCGTTGAGGTCCTGCATGGCTTCGATTGTCCTGCATATGGAACGAAGTCGTCAAAATTTGACTACTTATCAGCCACTGGCACCAAAAATAGAATTCTCACGTCGCCGGCCACTTTCGAGCGCCGGCTTTCCATCAAGAAAGCGATCGATCATGAAACTGCTGCACATCGACTCCAGCGTCCTCGCCAACGGCTCGGTCTCGCGCCAGCTCACCGCCGAGATCGTGGCCGCCTGGAAGGCTGCGCACCCCGACACCACCGTCGAGTACCTCGACCTCGCCCTCGACGCCCCGCCCCACTTCGGTCCTGACTCCCTGGGCGCCAAGATCGGCCTGCAGGCCCAGCCCAGCGAAGCCCAGCAGCGCGAGAACGCGCTGTCCGAGAAGCTGGTGAGCCAGTTCCTCGCGGCCGACGTGGTCGTCGTGGGCGCACCGCTCTACAACTTCTCGATCCCGACGCAGCTCAAGGCCTGGATCGACCGCCTCGCGCAGCCCGGCCGCACCTTCAAATACACGGAAAAGGGCCCCACGGGCCTCGCCGGCGGCAAGACCGTGATCGTGGCTTCGAGCCGCGGCGGCATCTACTCGACCACCGAGGCCGGCCAGGCCACCGAACACCAGGAGAGCTACCTCAAGGTGATCTTCGGCTTCTTCGGCATCACCGACGTGCGCTTCGTGCGCGCGGAAGGCCTGGCGATGGGCGATGCGCCCAAGGCCGCCGCACTGAGCGCGGCGCGTGGCGACATCCTCGCGGTCACCGCCGAGGCTGCGAACCAGCAGAACGTGGCCCAGGCGGCCTGAGCGGGCGTCCGCCCTCCTGCGTTCCGCCCTGCCAGAAAAAAGGCCGCCCCGAGGGGCGGCCTTTTTCATGGTCGCGCGGCGGCTCAGGCTGCCGCGTGGCTCTTGATCCAGGCCACGTACTTGTCCATCCAGCCCTGCAGGAACTTCTTCGTGCCTTCGTTGCCGATGTGGCCGCGGTCGTCGAACAGGTCGTCCTTCGCCTGCAGGAACACCTCGGGCGCGCCGAGCGTGGGCACGTCGAGGTAGGCCAGCACGTTGCGCAGGTGCTGCTGCGCCAGCGCAGTGCCGATGGCGCCCACCGACACGCCCAGCACGCCGGCCGGCTTGCCGCCCCAGGCGCTCTGCCCGTAGGGGCGCGAAGCGTGGTCGATCGCGTTCTTCAGCACGCCGGGGAAGGAGCGGTTGTATTCGGGCGTGACGAACAGCAGGCCGTCGGCCGCGGCGATCTCGCTCTTGAGCCGCCGGACCGGGGCCGCCTGGTTGCCGTCGTCGTCCTGGTTGTACAGCGGCAGGTCGTCGATGCGCACATGCTCGAAGGTGAAGTCCGAGGGCGCGAGGTGCGCCAGCGCAAGCGCCAGCTTCTGGTTGAACGAATCCTTGCGGAGGCTGCCGACGATGACGGCGATCCGGGTCTGGCTCATGGGTGAGGCTCCTTGATGAAAGAAAAGAAGAAGAAGAAGAAAAAGTCGGGCCGGACGATTATGCGAAGCGCCCATGACCTTTTCCGGAAAAGTTCATCGGCCGCACCCGCCTTTGGCAGGCGCCGAGCACGCCTGCGCGATCGCGGGCATCATGGCCCGCGTCATTCTTCGACCAGGAGCGAATCGCGATGAGATTTCTGATGGTGGGCGCCGGCGCGCTCGGCGGCTATTTCGGCGGACGGCTGCTCGAGGCCGGACGCGACGTGACTTTTCTGCTGCGACCGCGCCGCGCCGCGCAGATCGCAAAGACCGGGCTCGTGGTCCGAAGCCCCTTCGGCGACCTCGACCTGCCCTCGCCGCCGCACGTGCTGGCCGAGGACATCGAGGCGCCGTACGACGTGGTCGTGGTGGGCAGCAAGGCCTACGACCTCGAATCGGCCATGGACGCGTTCGCGCCCGCGGTGGGCCCCGACACCGTGATCCTTCCGCTGCTCAACGGCCTGCGCCACGTCGACCGGCTGGCCGCGCGCTTCGGCGATGCGCGCGTGCTCGGCGGGCTCTGCATGATCTCCGCCACGCTCGACGACGAGGGCCGCGTGCTGCACCTCAACGACATGCACGGCCTGAGCTACGGCGAGCGCGGCGGCGGCCGCTCGGCGCGCGTCGAGGCGATCGCGGCCGAGTTCGCGGGCGCGAAGTTCGACGCCACGCTGAGCGAGAACATCTCGCAGGACATGTGGGAGAAGTGGGTCTTCATCGCCTCGGCCGCCGGCCTCACGAGCCTGATGCGCGCCTCCATCGGCGACATCGCGGCCGCGGGCGGCCGCGACGTGGCGCTCTCGATCTTCGACGAATGCGCCGCCATCGCCGCCCACAACGGCTTTGCGCTGCGCCCTGCCGCCATCGAGCGCGGACGTGCCTTCCTCACCGCGCCGGGCTCGCCGATGACGGCCTCCATGTACAAGGACATCGTGCGCGGCGCACCCGTGGAGGCCGACCACATCGTCGGCGACCTGCTCGGCCGCGCGCCCTCGCCCGCCCCTTCGGCCGCGCCGTCCATGCTGCGCGCCGCCTACGTCCACCTCAAGGCCTACGAAGCCCGCCGCGCGCGCGAAGCCGCCTGAACGCAGCGGCGCCGGGCGGCGCGCCGGTCAGTCAGCCTTGAGGATCGTCTCGCCCTTGAGCGCACCCATGTCGCGGATGTTGAAGCGGTGCCGCTTCCATCCTTCCCAGGTGCGCCGCATGTGGGTGATCGAGATGAAGTAGTAGAGGAACTTGAACATGCCGAGCGCACGCCAGATCGGCGTGTCGCGGTAGATGTCGCCGGCCAGCAGCGACATCAGGCCTTCCTTCACGCGGAACGGATTGCCCGGGTGCATGAACATGTCGCGGATCGTCGGGTTCGTCACGCGGTAGATGAACCATGAATACTCGCGCGGCCCCTTGCGCATCATGGCCTCGAAGTCGCGCCGCGCCGCGGCCAGCGCGGCCGGCCGGTCGAGCGCGGTCGCCACGAGTTCGGCGCCGTCGAAGGCGCTGTGCATGGCCAGGTACACGCCCGAGGAGAACATCGGGTCGATGAAGGTGAAGGCGTCGCCCAGCATCAGGTAGCGGTCGCCGGTGGCGTGCGTGCTCGAATACGAGAAGTTGCCGGTGGCGTGCACCGCGTCGTCCACCAGCGTGGCGTTCTTCAGCCGGTCCACGAGCACCGGGCAGAGCGCGATGGTGTCGTAGAAGAAGTCCTTCAGCGGCTTGTCGCGCGTCTTCAGGTAGTACGGCCAGCAGACCGCGCCCACGCTCGTGGTGCCGTCGGCCAGCGGAATGAACCAGAACCAGCCGTGGTCGAACCAGCAGATGCTGATGTTGCCTTCCTTCTTGCCCTCGAGCCGCTCGGCGTTGGTGAAGTGGCCGAACAGCGCGGTGCTGTTGTGGTCGGGGTTCTTCTCCTTGCAGCGGAATTTGTTGGCGAGCAGCGTGTCGCGGCCCGTGGCATCGACCAGGAAGCGTGCGCGCCAGCTGCGCTTCGCGCCGTCGTCCATCACCGCCTGCACCGTGGCGCCCTCGGCGTCGAAGGCCACGTCGCGCACCTTGCAGCCCTCGATCGCCTCGGCACCGCGCGCGGCGGCGTTGCGGAACAGCAGTTCGTCGAGCTCGGAGCGGCGCACCTGCCAGGCCGAGTCGAGCGACTTGTCCCAGCCCTCGGCGAAGTCCACGTAGCTGCGGTGCTCGTGGTCGGGCGAGACGAATTCGATGCCGAACTTCGGCATGCCGATCTTCTCGACCTGGTCGCGCACGCCGAGCTTCTCGAACAGCTCGACGTTCGCGGGCAAGAGCGATTCGCCGATGTGGAAGCGCGGATGGTGCTCCTTCTCGACCAGCACCACCTTGCGGCCCTGCTGCGCGAGCAGCGCCGCGATGGTGGAACCGGCAGGGCCGCCGCCGACGACGAGGACGTCGCAGGATGCCGCGGCGGGCGCGGTGGAAGCGGGAGCGGAAGAAGCGGCTTGTGGCTGGAACATGCGGATGCAGGCGACAGGGTTGGGAAACGACCGCGAAGCATAGCGCGGCCCGCGGCGCCCGTCGCCTGGCCGAACGCTCAGCCCCGCGGCGCGTTCTGCAGGCTCGCCTGCGTCACGCTCGCACCGGGCGGCACGTCGTCGGTGATCCAGACGTTGCCGCCGATCACCGCGCCCTTGCCCAGCGTCACGCGTCCGAGGATGGTGGCGCCGGCGTAGATGACCACGTCGTCCTCCACCACCGGATGCCGCGGCAGGCCCTTCTGCAGGTTGCCTTCGGCGTCGGTCGGGAAGCGCTTGGCGCCGAGCGTCACGGCCTGGTAGAGCCGCACGCGCTTGCCGATGACCGCGGTCTCGCCGATCACGATGCCGGTGCCGTGGTCCATGAAGAAGCCGGCATCGATCTGCGCGCCGGGGTGGATGTCGATGCCGGTCTGCGCATGCGCGAGTTCGGCCACGATGCGCGCCAGAAGCGGCAGCCCGAGCCGGTAGAGCTCGTGCGCGAGCCGGTGGTGGATCATCGCGAGCACGCCCGGATAGCACAGCAGCACCTCGTCAACGCTGCGCGCGGCCGGATCGCCGTGGTAGGCCGCGAGCACGTCGCTGTCGAGCAGCCGGCGCAGCCGCGGCAGCGCGAGCGCGAACTGCCGCACCGCCTCGGCGGCGGTCTGGTCGATGTCGACCGCGGCGTCGGGCGCGTGGCGCGCATTGAAGTTGAGTTCGAGCCGCGCCTGCAACAGCAGCGCCTGCAGCGCGGTGTTCAGCGTGTGGCCGACGTAGAAGTCCTCGCTCTCGTGCCGCAGTTCGGGCGGGCCGAGCCGCATCGGGAACAGCGCGCCCTTGAGCGATTCGACGATCTGCGCGAGCGCATCGCGCGACGGAAACTCGCGCGCGCCGGGCTCGCGCGAACGGCGCTGCGAATCGCGCCACTCGTTGCGCGCCTCGTGCAGCGCGCGGACGATCTCGCCGACTTCGAAATGGACCATGCTTGCTTCTCCGGTGACAGCGTCCGTTGCACTGTAAAGCAAGCAAAAAGAACCCGGCGCCAACGCGGCGCCGGGATTCGCAAGCCCCGGGGTCCGTCAGAGCTTGGCGATCGAAACCTCCGTCGACTTCACCAGCGCGACCACGTCGGAGCCGACCTTGAGCTGGAGCTCGTCGATCGAGCGCGTGGTGATCACCGAGGTGACGATGCCCCAGGCGGTCTCGACGTCGACTTCGGAGACGACGTCGCCGCGGATGATCTCGCGGACCTTGCCCTTGAACTGGTTGCGCACGTTGATGGCCTGGATGGACATGGTGGGTTCTCTTTCGGATGGTTCGGGTGGAGGGAAGAATGAAAAAAGCACGCCTGCGGCCGTGCTCATGCGGCCGCGGCGGCGAGCGCCCGGTCGAGGTCGGCGAGCAGGTCGTCGATGTGCTCGATGCCCACCGACAGCCGCACCGTGTCCTCGGTCACGCCGGCGCGCGCGAGTTCCTCGGGCGAGAGCTGGCGGTGCGTGGTCGAGGCGGGATGGGTGGCGAGCGAGCGCACGTCGCCGATGTTCACGAGCCGGGTGAACAGCTGCAGCGCGTCGAGGAACTTCGCGCCGCCCGCGCGGCCGCTGCCGATGCCGAAGGTCAGCACGCCGCTCGCGCGGCCGCCGAAGTACTTCTGCGCCAGCGCGTGGTCGGGATGGTCCTCGAGCGCGGCGTAGTTGACCCAGCTCACGGCCGGGTGGCGCTTCAGGTGCTGCGCCACCGCGAGCGCGTTGCTGCTGATGCGGTCCATGCGCAGCGCGAGCGTCTCGATGCCCTGCAGGATCTGGAAGGCGTTGAACGGCGAGATCGCCGCGCCCGTGTTGCGCAGCGGCACCACGCGCGCACGGCCGATGTAGGCCGCCGGGCCGAGCGCCTCGGTGTAGACCACGCCGTGGTAGCTCACGTCGGGTTCGTTGAGGCGCCGGAAGCGCTCTTTGTGCTGCGCCCACGGGAACCTGCCCGAATCGACGATGGCGCCGCCGATGCTGGTGCCATGGCCGCCGAGGTACTTGGTCAGCGAATGCACCACGATGTCGGCGCCGTGCGCGATCGGCCGGCTCAGGTACGGCGAAGGCACGGTGTTGTCGACGATCAGCGGCACGCCGTGGCGGTGCGCGATCTCGGCCACGGCGGCGATGTCGGTCACGTTGCCGGCCGGGTTGCCGAGCGATTCGACGAACACGGCCTTGGTGCGCTCGTCGATCAGCGGCTCGAAGCTCGCCGGGTCGCGGTGGTCCGCGAAGCGCGTGCCGATGCCGAACTGCGGCAGCGTGTGCGCGAACAGGTTGTAGGTGCCGCCGTAGAGCGCGGTGCTGCTCACGATGTTGTCGCCGGCTTCGGCGATGGTCTGGATCGCATAGGTCACGGCCGCCTGGCCCGAGGCCAGCGCGAGCGCGGCGATGCCGCCTTCGAGCGCGGCCACGCGCTGTTCGAGCACGTCCTGCGTGGGGTTGTTGATGCGGGTGTAGATGTTGCCCGGCACCTTGAGGTCGAACAGGTCGGCGCCATGCTGCGCGCTGTCGAAGGCATAGGCCACCGTCTGGTAGATCGGCGGCGCCACCGCGCGCGTGGTGGGATCGGGCGAGTAGCCGGCGTGCACCGAGAGGGTCTCGAATTTCCAGTTCTGCGACATGGGAGGTCTTTCGTCCTGCGTTGGGAACAATGAATCTCAGATCGCCCAGCGCAGCGCGTGCGCGGGCGGCGGCAGCCAGGCACCGGGCTCTCCGGCCTCGCCGTCGGCCGACTTCTGCAGCACGCGGTCGAGGATGCGCTTCTCGATCGCCGCGAAGGCCGGGTCGCCCTGCGAGCGCGGCCGTGCGAGTGCGATGTGCTCGTCGAGCGCGATGCGGCCGTCCTCGATCAGGATCACGCGGTCGGCGAGCGCGACCGCCTCCTGCACGTCGTGCGTCACCAGCAGCGCGGTGAAGCGGTGGCGCTGCCAGAGGTCTTCGATCAGGCGGTGCATCTCGATGCGCGTGAGTGCATCGAGCGCGCCCAGCGGCTCGTCCAGCAGCAGCAGCCGCGGCCGGTGCACCAGCGCGCGCGCGAGCGACACGCGCTGGCGCTGACCGCCCGACAGCCGCGCGGGCCATTCGTTCTCGCGGTCGGCCAGGCCCACCTGCGCCAGCACTTCCCGGCCCCGCGCACGGGCGGCGTCGGACAGGCCGAGCGTCACGTTGTCGAGCACGCGGCGCCAGGGCAGCAGCCGCGCCTCCTGGAACATGATGCGCGTGTCGTCGTGCAGCCCGTCGATCGCCCGGCCGTCGGCGAACAGGCCGCCGGCGCTGGGCGCCTCCAGTCCCGCGACCAGCCGCAGCAGCGTGCTCTTGCCGCAGCCGCTGCGCCCGACGATGGCGATGAACTGCCCCGGCTCGATCGCGAGCTGCGTGTTGCGCAGCACCTCGCGCTCGCCGTAGCGCTTGTGGAGCCCGCGCGCCTCGAGGCGCACGCCGCCCGCGAGGGCCGCGTCGGACTGTCGGATGTCTTCGTGCACTGCACTCATGATGTCGAGCCTGGTTGGAACAGCGCCACGTCGAGCGCGTTGATTTTTCGGGGCAGCAGCTTCTCGGCGAAGAAGGCGTCGGCGATGCGCTGCTGTTCGGCGAGCGCCTCGGCGCGCACCGGCCGCACCGCATAGCTGCGGCGCGCGTTGGCCTGCTCGATGGTCGCGGTGTCGAGCCCCCACACGGGCGACAGCAGGGCCGCCGCGTCCTTCGGGTTCTGCTTGACCCAGCGGCCGGCCTTCTCGAGTTCGGCATACACCACCCGCAGCACGTCGGGCCGGGCCTTCGCGAAGCGCGTGCTCGCGAGGTAGTAGCGCTGGTACTGGGCGATGCCCGTGCCGTCGGCCAGCACGCGCACCTTGGCCTGGCGCTCGGCCGCGGCGAGGAACGGGTCCCACACCACCCAGGCGTCGATGGCGCCGCGCTCGAAGGCCGCGCGGCCGTCGGCCGGCGTCAGGTACGCGGGCTCGATGTCCCGGAAGGAAAGGCCGGCCTTCTCGAGCGCCGCGATCAGCAGGTAGTGCGCGCCCGCGGCCTTGGCGAAGCCGACCTTCTTCCCCTTGAGGTCCGCGACCCTGCGCAGCGGCGAGTCTTCGCGCACGAGGATCGCCTGCGCGGTCGGCGAAGGCGCTTCCTGTGCGACGAAGGTCAGCGCGGCGCCGGCGGCCTGCGCGAACACCGGCACGGTGTCGGCCACGTCGGCGCTGAAGTCGAGGTTGTCGAGGTTCAGGGCCTCGAGCAGCGGCAGGCCGCTGGTGAACTCGTGCCAGCTCGGCACGACGTGGAGCGGCGCGAGCCGCTGCTCGAGCGTGCCCTGCGCCTTCAGCACCGCGGTCAGCGTGGACGACTTCTGATAGCCGAGCCGCACCACCGCGGGCCGCGGCGTGGCGCCCTGGGCCCACACGGCGCCGGCACCGAAGGCGCCTAGCGCGGCCACCGCGGTGCGGCGGCCGATGTTGAAAGACTTCCGGTTCATTGCCCTGCCCTCACTTCGCCTTCTTCTGGTAACCCGGGTGCCAGCGCAGCCACCATTGCTCCAGCCCGCGCGCGAACAGGTCGGCCAGCTTGCCGAGCAGCGCATAGAGCAGGATGCCCACGAGCACGATGTCGGTCTGCAGGAACTCGCGTGCGTTCATCGTCAGGTAGCCGATGCCGGCCTGCGCCGAGATGGTCTCGGCCACGATCAGGATCACCCACATCAGCCCGAGCGAAAAGCGCAGCCCGACGAGGATCGACGACAGTGCGCCCGGCAGGATCACCTCGCGGTAGAGCTGCCAGCGCGAGAGCCCGTAGGTGCGCCCCATCTCGATCAGTTGCGGATCGACGTTGCGGATGCCGTGGAAGGTGTTGAGGTAGATCGGAAAGAACACCGACACCGAGATCAGGAACAGCTTGGCCGATTCGTCGATGCCGAACCACAGGATCACGAGCGGGATCAGCGCGAGCGCGGGAATGTTGCGCACCATCTGGATCGTGGAGTCGAGCAGCGTCTCGAAGGACTTGACCGAGCCGGTGAGCAGCCCCAGCGCCAGCCCCGCGCCGCCGCCGATCGCCAGCCCCGCGAGCGCGCGGCCCGCGCTGACCTTGACGTGCGTCCAGAGCTCGCCCGACACCGTGAGCGACCAGGCCGCCTTGACCACGTCGAGCGGCGCGGGCAGCACGCGCGTGCTGAGCCAGCCGAGCGACGAGGCGATCTGCCAGGCGACGATCAGCGCCACCGGCACGATCCACGGCACCAGCCGCTTCGCGACATGGCCGCCGAAGGCGCGCAGCGCGCGGCCCGTGCCTTCGGCCGGCGCGACCGCCGGCAGTTCCTGTACCTGTTCCACCATGGGTGTTCCTGTCCTTCTAGCTTTGGGAGACGAGCCGCGACGGCGCATCGAGATTGGCGACCACTTCGCCGAAGGGCCCCGTGACCGGCCCGCCGGCGAGCCGCGTCCGCGTCTTGCGCGAGAGCAGCGGGAACACCAGTTCGGCGAAGCGATAGGCTTCCTCCAGGTGCGGGTAGCCCGAGAAGATGAACTTGTCGAGGCCGAGCGCCGCGTATTCCTCGATGCGCGCCGCGACCGTCCGCGGATCGCCCACGAGCGCGGTGCCCGCGCCGCCGCGCACCAGCCCCACGCCGGCCCAGAGGTTGGGCGCGATCTCGAGCTCGGCACGCGAGCGCTTCGTCCCCGACGCATGCAGGGCCGCCATGCGGCGCTGCCCTTCGGAGTCCATGCGGGCGAACGCCGCCTGTGCGCGCACCACGGTCTCGTCGTCGACGCGGCTGATCAGTTCTTCCGCGGCCTGCCAGGCGTCCGCCTCGGTCTCGCGCACGATGACGTGCAGCCGGATGCCGAACTGCACCGTGCGGCCCTTCTGCGCCGCGCGGTTGCGCACGTCGGCGATCTTCTTCGCCAGCTCGGCCGGCGGCTCGCCCCAGCTGAGGTAGGCGTCGACCTGCTCGGCCGCCAGTTCGTGCGCAGCGGCCGAGGAGCCGCCGAACCACACGGGGGGATGCGGCTTCTGCACCGGCGGATAGAGCAGCTTCGCGCCCTTCACGCGCAGGTGCTCGCCCTCGTAGTCGAAGGCCTGGCCCTCGTGGCTGCGCGCGATGATCTCGCGCCAGATGCGGATGAACTCGGCCGACTGCGCGTAGCGCGCCGCATGGTCGAGGAACACGCCGTCGCCTTCGAGCTCGGCCTGGTCGCCGCCGGTCACGAGGTTCACGAGCAGCCGCCCGCCCGAGAGCCGGTCGAAGGTGGCGGCCATGCGCGCGGCCAGCGCGGGCTGGTGCAGGCCGGGCCGCACCGCCACCAGGAAGCGCAGCCGCGTCGTCGCACCGATCAGGCTGGAGGCGATGACCCACGGGTCTTCGCAGGAGCGGCCGGTGGGAATCAGCACGCCCTCGTAGCCCAGGTGGTCGGCCGCGCCGGCGATCTGCTGCAGGTAAGCGAGGTCGACCGGGCGCGCGCCTTCGGTGCTGCCGAGATAGCGGCTGTCGCCGTGCGTGGGAAGGAACCAGAAGATCTGCATGGGGTTGCTCGTCAGATGGCGAAGAAGAAGCCGCGCACGCACGGCGGCGCAAGGCGAAGGCGCACCGGCCCCGCGTGCGGGCGCGGGCGCGCATGCAGGCCCCAGGCGCGCGAGGTGGTGGCGAGCACCTGCGCGGCGCGGTGCGGCAGGGTGCGGGAGGTCGCGGCGGGCGTCATGCGGTGCCCGCCGCGGCGGCCTCGTAGACGCTGATCTTTCGGGGGATCAGCTTCAGCTCGAAGAAGGTGTCGGCGATCTGCTGCTGCTCCGCGAGGATCGCCCGGGTGATCGGGCCGGTGCCGTAGGCCGCGCGCGCCACGGTCAGGTCGGCCACGGGCTTGGGCAGGCCCCAGAGCGCCGCGAGCTCGGCCGCGAGCGCGTCCTTGTTCGCGTTGCCCCAGGCATCGACGCGGTTGAGCTCCTCGATCGCGATGGCCAGCACGTCGGCGTTCCTGGCCGCATAGCCGAGCGACGAGAAGTAGTAGGAGCGGTTGCCCACCACGCCCGTGGCATCGGCCAGCACGCGCGCATCGAGCGACTTCTCGGCCGCGGCGAGGAACGGGTCCCAGATCACCCACGCGTCGACCGAGCCCTTCTCGAAGGCCGCGCGCGCATCGGCCGGCGGCAGGAAGACCGGGTTCAGGTCGCCGTACGACAGGCCGTGCTTCTCGGCCAGCTTGACGATGAAGTAGTGGACGTTCGAGCCCTTGTTGAGCGCGACCTTCTTTCCCTTGAGATCGGCCACGCTGCGGATCGCCGAGCCCCTGGGCACCAGCACCGCTTCCGACTGCGGGCGCTGCGGCGAGGCCGCCACGTAGGCCAGCGGCGCGCCCGCGGCCTGCGCGAAGATCGGCGGCGCCTCGCCCACGTCGCCGAAGTCGATCGAGCCGACGTTGAGCGCCTCGAGCTGCACCGGCCCGGCCGTGAACTCGGTCCACTTGACCGAGACGCCGAGCGGCGCGAGCCTCTTCTCGAGCGTGCCGCGGCCCTTGAGGATGCTCAGCAGGCCCTTCTGCTTGCCGATGCGGAACTGGCGCGCGGGCTGCTGCGCGAGCGCGGAGAACGAAGGCAGCGCAATGGCTGCGGCCGCGCCCTGCAGCAGGCGGCGGCGCGGGATCGGGAGCGATGTCATGCGCATGCTCCTCAGGCCGAGATGAAGCCGGCGATCAGCGCGACCGCGGTGACGACGATGGCGCTGACCGCGAGGTCGCGCAGCGCGTGCCAGAACGAGCGCGGCGGCGTCTCGAGCACGGAATCTTCGGTGGCAACGGGATTCATGGGGACTCCTTCTTCGGAAATTCAGGCAAAGCCGGCCCCTTCCGCCGGCGCACGAGGAGCGGGCAGCGGGGGTCTTGGGGGAGGGAAAGCAGGGACCGCGAGAGCGGCCGTCTTCAGACGCTACATCGCACCTGCGAAAAAGGGACTGGCTCGAAGCCGTGTCTTGCCGGCAGCTGCAGCCCTTCGGTCGCAAGCACCTCGGCCGCATCGTCGAGCCGCTCGGCCAGCTCGGCATGCACCTGCCAGGCGTTCTCGGGCGTGAGCGTGATCTGCGCGTCGGTCGCGTAGACGCCCGGCAGGATGTGGCGCGCCGAGAGCGCATGCAGCACCGGCCGCAGCGCATAGTCGAGCGCGAGCATGTGGTGCGGACTGCCGCCCGTGGCGAGCGGCAGCACGGTCTTGCCCTTGAGCGCGTTCTGCGCGAGCAGATCGAGGAACACCTTCAGCACCCCGCCGTAGGCCGCCTTGTAGACCGGCGTCGCGACCACCACCGCGCGCGCCGCCGCCACCTTGGCGATGGCGGCCGCGATGGCGGGATGGCCCCACTCGGCGCGGAGCAGCGCTTCGGCCGGGAGATCGCGCACCACGAGGCGGTCGATGCGCGCCGCGCGGGCGGCGAGCCGCGCGCCCACGGCCTCGAGCAAGGCGGTGGAACGCGAGGGTGCGGAGGGGCTGCCGGCAATCAGGAGAACGGACACGAGGGGCTTTCTTTCCGATGAAGGTCGATTACTTCTGCTTCGGACCGTAGATCTGGTCGAAGGAGCCGCCATCGGCGAAATGCGCCTTGTCGGCCGCGGCCCAGCCGCCGAAGGCCTGGTCGATGCTCACGAGCGTGAGCTTCGGGAACTGCTTGTCGTACTTGGCCTTCGCCTTGTCGGAGGTGGGCCGGTAGAAGTTGCGGCCCGCGATGTCCTGGCCTTCGTCCGAGTACAGGTACTTGAGGTATTCCTCGGCCACCGCGCGCGTGCCCTTCTTGTCGACCACCTTGTCGACGACCGCCACGGTCGGCTCGGCGAGGATCGAGATCGACGGCACCACGATCTCGAACTTCTCGGCGCCGAATTCCTTCAGCGCGAGGAAGGCCTCGTTCTCCCAGGCCAGCAGCACGTCGCCCACGCCGCGCTGCACGAAGGTGATGGTCGCGCCGCGCGCGCCGGTGTCGAGCACCGGCACGTTCCTGAACAGGTTGCCGATGTATTCCTTGGCCTTGGCGTCGCTGCCGTACTTGCGCTTCGCGAATTCCCATGCGGCCAGGTAGTTCCAGCGCGCGCCGCCCGAGGTCTTGGGGTTGGGCGTGATCACCTGCACGCCGGGCTTCACCAGGTCGTCCCAGTCCTTCAGGCCCTTGGGGTTGCCCTTCTTCACCAGGAACACGATGGTGGAGGTGTAGGGCGCCGAGTTGTGCGGCAGGCGCTTCTGCCAGTCGGCCTTGACCACGCCGCCGTGCGTGACCAGCGCATCGATGTCGCCGCCGAGCGCGAGCGTGGCCACGTCGGCGTCGATGCCGTCGATGATCGAGCGCGCCTGCTTGCCCGAGCCGCCGTGCGACTGCTTGATGGTCACGTCCTGACCGGTCTTGCCCTTCCAGTACTTGGCGAAGGCGCGGTTGTAGTCCACGTAGAGCTCGCGCGTCGGGTCGTAGGACACGTTGAGCAGCGTCACGGGGCCCGCGCCCTGCTGCGCGAACGACGGCAACGCCGTCAGGGCCATGGCGCCGGCCACGCCGGCACCGAGGGAAAGCTTGATAAAGTCGCGGCGGATGCTCATTGTTGTCCTGCTCAAAAAGGCATATCGATGAAGCCACCTATTCTCAATACGGCATATGGAAACGGGAACGACCGAGTTCTCAGTTCTAAATAGCCAAATCAACTAAGCAACCGCTTTCCCCCACAGAGGCAATCAAATGGCACGCATGGTTCAGTGCATCAAGCTCGGCAAAGAGGCCGAAGGGCTCGACTTCCCGCCCTATCCCGGAGAACTGGGCAAGCGCCTGTGGGAAAACGTGAGCAAGGAGGCCTGGGCCGCCTGGCTCAAGCAGCAGACGATGCTGGTCAACGAGAACCGGCTCAACCTGGCCGATCTGCGCGCGCGCCAGTACCTCGCGCGGCAGATGGAGAAGCACTTCTTCGGTGAAGGCGCCGACGTGGCGCAGGGCTACGTGCCTCCTTCGGGCAGCTGAGCACCGTGGCCCGGCTGTGAGCGCCGAGCCCGTCACCTGGCGGCCGGACGGGGTTCCGCACAGCGCGCGCTTCGACGACATCTATCACACCGAAACCGGGGCGCTGGCGCAGGCCCGCCATGTGTTCCTCGGCGGCTGCGGCCTGCCCGAAGCCTGGGCCGGACGGCCGCGCTGGCTGATTCTCGAAACCGGATTCGGGCTCGGCCTCAATTTCCTGACAGCCTGGCAGGCCTGGCGCGCGGATGGCGCGCGGCCGGAAATGCTGCACTTCGTCGCCATCGAGGCCCATCCCGTGGCCGCGGACGATCTGCTGCGCGCGGCCGAGGCCTACCCTGAACTCACGCCGCTCGCACAGGCCCTCGCCGCGCAATGGCACGGGCTGCTGCCGGGCTTTCACCGGCTCGCCTTCGACGACGGCCGCGTGCTGCTCACGCTCTGCGTCGGCGAGGTGCAGGCGATGCTGCGCGCGCAGCGCTTCGAGGCTGACAGCATCTTTTTGGACGGCTTCAGCCCGCAGAAGAACCCGGCCATGTGGTCGCCCGAGACGCTGAAGGCGGTCTCGCGCTTCGCACGCCAGGGCACCGGCCTGGCCACCTGGACCTTCGCGCGCGCGGTGCGGGACGCACTGGCCCAGAACGGTTTCCGGCTCGAACGGCGGCCGGGCCTGCCGCCCAAGCGCGACTGCCTCGGCGCCGTGTTCGCACCGGCCTGGACCGTGCGGCGCCGCGGCCCGTCGCCCGCGCAGGCGGAGCCCGCGCGCTGCGCTGTCGTGGGCGCCGGCCTGGCGGGCGCTGCCGTGGCCGCGAGCCTGGCACGGCGCGGCTGGCAGGTCACGGTGCTCGATGCCGCCGCACATCCCGCGGCCGGGGCCTCGGGGCTGCCGGTCGGCGTGATGGCGCCGCATGTGTCGCCCGACGACGCGCTGCTCTCGCGCCTCACGCGCGCGGGCGTTCGCGCGACCTGGACCGAGCTCGAGCGCCTGCTGCCGGAAGGGCGCGACTGGCGCGCGAGCGGCGTGCTCGAGCGCCGTCCCGACGGCGACCTGCGCCTGCCGCCCGCGTGGCGCGAGGACGGTCCCAACGAATCGTGGCGCGCCGATGCCGCCTGCCTGGCCGCGGCCGCACTGCCGCCCGACGCGCCGGCGCTGCGGCATGCGCGCGCGGGCTGGGTGCGCCCGGCACGGCTGGTGGAGGCCTGGCTGCGCACGCCGGGCGTGGTGTTCCGCGGCGGAGCGCGGGTCGAGCGCCTGGTCCGCGGCGCCGCGGGCTGGCAACTGCGCGATGCCGCCGGCGCCACGCTGGCCGAGGCGGAGCGCGTGGTCGTGGCCGCGGGCTGCGCATCGCAGCACTTCGCGCCCGCCCTGCCGCTGCAGCCGGTGCGCGGCCAGGTCGCCTGGGGCCGCGCGGCCGATGGGGGCGATGCCGCCGCCCTGCCCGCGATGCCGATCAACGGCGACGGCCATCTGATCGCCGGGGTGCCCGAGCCCGACGGCGCTCGGCTCTGGCTCGCGGGCGCCACCTACGACCGCGGCGACACCGACCTCGCGCCGCGGCCTGCCGATGCGGCCGCGAACCGCCAGCGGCTCGAACGCCTCGCACCCGCGGCCGCCGCCGCCCTCGCGCCGGCCTTCGCGCGCGGCGAGGTCGAAGCCTGGGTCGGCATCCGCTGCGCCTCGGGCGACCGCCGCCCCCTCGTCGGACCGCTCGACGCGGCCGCCGGCCTCTGGGTCTGCACCGCGCTGGGCTCGCGCGGCCTGAGCTTTGCCGCGCTGTGCGCGGAGCTGCTGGCGGCGCAATGGCACGCAGAGCCGCTGCCGCTGCCGGCGCGGCTGGCGGACGCGCTCGGCACCGCCCGCGTGCGGGCACCCGGCGCGCCGCTCGAAGGCGGTTCCGAGACATAAGTCTCGGCGCGCGGTCGAAGCCGCGCACGGCCGAGGCAGGACAATGCGGCCCATGGCCATCCACTACGACATCACGCACACCACCGTCTACCGCTACAGGAAGCCCGTGAGCTTCGGGCTGCACCGGGTGATGTTCCGCCCGCGCGACAGCCACGACCTGCGCGTGCTCGCCACCGACCTGCAGGTGAGCCCCGAGGCGGCGATGCGGCTGATCCAGGACCCACACTCCAATTCGGTCGCGCTCGTGCAGCCGCTCGGCGAAGCGACCGAACTGCGCATCGTCTGTTCCTTCACCATCGAACACGTGCCCGCGCCGCAGGACCAGCTCACACTCGATCCGGCGGCCGAGTTCCTGCCCTTCGCGTATTCGGTGCAGGAGCGGCTCGACCTCGAGCACTACCTGCGCCCGCACCACGACGACGACGATGCCGGCACGCTGATCCGCTGGGCCCACCAGTTCCTGCACAGCGACAAGCCCAACAGCACGCGCGAAGTGCTCACGCGCATGAACGCGCACATCGGCCAGAGCCTCGAGTACAAGGCACGCGACGAGGAAGGCACGCAGACGCCGCTGCAGACGCTCGCGCTCGGCAGCGGCAGCTGCCGCGACTACGCGCTGCTGATGATGGAGGCCGCGCGGCGCCTGGGCATTGCCACGCGCTTCGTCTCGGGCTACCTCTACGACGCCGCGCTCGACACCGCCGCGCGCGCGCAGGGCGAATCGATGACCGGCGCCGGCACCACGCATGCGTGGCTGCACGCCTACCTGCCGGGCGCCGGCTGGCTCGCCTTCGACCCGACCAACAACCTCATGGGCAGCGGCCAGCTGATCCGCGTGGCGGTCTCGCGCGATCCGGCGCAGGCGGCGCCGATCTCGGGCAGCTGGTACGGCGATGCCGATGCCTTCGAAAGCCTCGAAGCGGCCGTGGTGGTGACCAAGCGCGACAGCTGAGCCGCTGGCGACGGCTCAGGCGATGCGCACGAGCCCGGCATCGAGCCCGGCCACCACTGGCGTGGCGTCAGATCACGTTCTTCTCAACCAGCGGCCGGTTCTCGCGCACGCGCGCGAACGACAGCGCCGACAAGTCGAGGCTGCGGTACTCGCCGAAGCGGATCAGCTCCGCCAGCCCGCGCCCCACCGCGGGACACTGCTGCAGGCCATGACCCGAGAAGCCGTTGGCGAAGTACAGGTTGGCGCAGTCCGGGTGCAGGCCGAGGATCGCGTTGTGGTCGAACAGGTTCATCTCGTAGTAGCCGGCCCAGGCGCCGGTCATGCGGACCGCCTCGAACGCCGGCACGCGCGCGGCCAGCGTGGGCCAGACGAAGCTTTCGAAGGCCGCGTGGTCGACCTCGAGCGGCGCGTCGTCCGCGTCATGGTCCTCGGGCGGCGCGAAGCCGCAGATGAACTGCCGCCCTTCGGGCCGCAGCCAGATGCCCGAGGTGTCGATCACGAGCGGGCAGCCCGGCAGCCGCTCGGGGCAGGAGAAGCTGAACACGCTGCGGCAGCGCCCGCGCACCGGCAGCGCGATGCCGGCCCAGTCCGCGACCTTCGCGGCCCAGGCGCCCGCGGCGTTGACCACCACGTCGGCATCGAGCGTCTCGCCGCCTTCGAGCTGCACGCCGGTCACGGTCCGTCCCTCGAGCCGCAGCCCCGTCGCGCTTGCCTGCAGGTAGCGCACGCCCTGCGCCGCGGCCTTGCGCCGGAAGGCCTGCAGCACGCTGTAGCCGTCGTACCAGCCTTCGCCCGAAAGGCCGAGCGAGCCGAGCGCCACGCCCTCGGTCGAAAGCCACGGGAAGCGCGCCTGCAGTTCGGTCGGCGCGAGCAGCGCCACGTCCACGCCTTCGGCCTGCTGCAGCGCGTGGTTCTCGCGCAGCACGTCGGCGCCCGCGGCCGATGCGAGGTAGAGGTAGCCGGGCTCGACGAGGCCGATGTCGGGCACCTCGTCGCCGATGCGCAGGTGCTCGCCGATCTGCCGAAAGAAGTCGATGCCGTAGCGCGACATGCGGATGTTGACGGCGGTCGAGAACTGCTGGCGGATGGAGCTGGCCGAGAGCGCCGACGAGGCCTGGCGGTACGAGAAGTCGCGCTCCACCACTGTGACCGCGAGCGGCTCGTCGCCGGGCGAGCCGCAGCTCAGGAAGCAGGCGATCGCGGAGCCGATGGCGCCGCCGCCGATGATGACCACCCGACGCATGATGTGCCCTTCTCGCTCGTGCGCGCTGCCATGGGATGACCGAGCAGAATAGCGCCACCGATGAGAAAAGACATTCCCAACCTCGGCGCGCTGCAGGCCTTCGAGGCCTCGGCGCGGCTGGGGAGCTTCACGCGCGCGGCGGCCGAACTCGCGCTCACGCAAAGCGCCGTCGGCCGGCAGGTCGCCATGCTCGAGCAGCGCCTGGGCGTGCCGCTGTTCTCGCGCGTGCGGCGGCGCCTCACGCTCACCGACACCGGCCGCGAATACGCCGCGCGCATCCGCCGCCACCTCGACCAGATCCGGCGCGACACGCTCGAGATCAGCGCGGGCCACGACATGGGCTTCGTGCTCGAAGTCGCCGTGGTGCCCACCTTCGCGACGCAGTGGCTGATCCCGCGGCTGCCCGCGTTCAGCCGCCTGCATCCGAACATCACGGTCAACCTCTGGTCGCGCTCGCAGCCCTTCTCGTTCCAGGAGAACGCCTACGACGCGGCGATCTACTTCGGCGAACAGTTCTGGCCCGGCACCGAGGGCGGCCTCATCTTCGCCGAGGGCGAGATGGTGCCCGTGTGCAGCCCGGCCTTCCGCGACGCGAACGCGCCCTGGGACGAAGCCGCCTTCGCGCGCTGCCGCCACGTGCACCTGGGCACGCGCGCCCACGCGTGGCGCGACTGGTACGCGCAGCAGGGCTGGGACTACACCGTGAACGCCTCGCGCGGACCGCGCTACGAGCTTTTCACCATGGTCACCGCCGCGGCCGCCGCGGGCATGGGCGTGGGCCTCGCGCCGCGCATCCTGGTCGAGCGCGAGCTGCGCACCGGCGAGCTGGTGGTGCCGACCGACCGCCACCTCGAGGTGCGCCAGGGCTACTACTTCGCCCATCCCGAAGGCCGCACGGCCTCGGCCGCGCTCGAGCACTTCAAGCGCTGGGTGCTCGGGCTCACGCCGGGCTGAGGCCGCCCGCGCGGCATCGGCCTACGAGCGCACCTTCGCGGCCACGGCAGGCTCGACCTCGACGCAACCTCCGCCGACAGCCCACGTGTCCGACCGCCCTCCCGCCTCCTCGTCGCGCCGCGCCCGATGGCTCGGCGCCGGCCTCTGCGCTGCCGCGCTGGCCGCGCTCGCCTGGGCGATGGCAAGCGGCGCCATCGCGATCCCCGAGCGCTTCAACCCCTGGGCACCGCTCGACCTCGCGGCCGAGCCCGGCTGGCTCACGGGCTTCAAGCTCGCACGCGCGAAGCGCGACCCCGCGCGCTGCTTCGCGGCGCTGGCGCGCACCGGCATGGCGTACGACCGCCTGCCCGACCGCGTCACCGGGCCGGGCTGCGGCTTCGAGAATGCGGTGCGCCTGCGCGACGCCGGGGGCGTGCAGCTCGGCAGCGCGCCCTCGCTGAGCTGCCCGATGGCGCTGTCGTTCTTCATGTGGGAGCGGCATGCGCTGCAGCCCGCCGCGCGGCGGCATTTCGACCAGCCGGTGCGCGCAATCGAGCACCTCGGCAGCTATGCCTGCCGCAACATCAACCGCGGCGAAGGCGCGGTGCCGGGCGCCTCGCGCAGCCGGCATGCGACCGCCGATGCGCTCGACGTCGCCGGATTCACGCTCGCCAACGGGCGGCGGATCAGCGTGCGGCGGGACTGGTCAGCCCAGGCCGACGCGAACGACCCCGCCGCGCGGCTGCTGCGCGATGCGCACCGAGGCGGCTGCCGCTTCTTCGACGGCGTGCTCGGGCCCGAATACAACGCGGCGCACCGGGATCATCTGCATCTGGAGACGGGTGGGTTCTCGGTGTGCCGATGAAGGGCGACGGCGAGGCACCAGCGTGAATGGCAAAGATTGCCATCGTGCGATACAGTGAACCGCATGACGACGATGAACATTTCCCTGCCGGCCGAAATGAAGGCCTTCGTGGACGCGCAGGTCGCCGATCGCCGCTACGGCAACGCCAGCGAATACATGCGCGACCTCATTCGCCGCGACCTGGCCCGTGAGCAGTTTCGGGCCGCCGTTCTTGCCGGCCTGGAATCGGGCGCGGCCGAGGAATGGACGGCAACGCATTTCGATGATCTGCGTGCCGAGATCGCGCGCGCTGAAACGGCGGGCACGAAGTCGGCTGCGCCCGGAACGCGGCGCCCACCGGCCCCCGCCACCCAAAAGAAGAAGAAAGCGACCAGGGCTTGAAGGGCGTCACGCGGTTTCTCGTGCGTCCCCGCGCGAGGATGCAGATCGAGGCCGCCATCCGGTACTACGCCATCACCATGCAGGCGCCGAGCGCGGCCAGGGGCTTCGTGGACGAACTCCAGGACGCCTACGCGCTGCTCAAGCGAAACCCCGATGCGGGTTCCCCGCGCCTCGAAGCCGAACTCGACATGCCCGGCTTGCGCTCGTGGGCGCTGTCGACGTACCCGTACCTGATCATCTATTTCCGCCGCCCCGACTGCGTGGACGTGGTGGACGTGCCGCACACGCGCACCAACTATGTGGCGGAGCTGATGCATCGGCTTTGAGCAATGCCGCACGCCGCGTCGATCGACAGCCGCGGCCACCGCTCGGCAAAACGCTTCGACGCCACGCGCTGCCGGTAGGTCGCCGCGCTCGCCCGCGCGGGGTTGTGCCGCACGCGCAGGCCGAACAGGTCGCCGAGCCCATGCGGCGCGATGACCTCGATCGCATCGTCTGCGCCCAGCCGCACGCCGACGCAGGTCGCGAACTCGGGCCAGGTGGCGACGCCCTCTTCCAGCGAGCGCAAGGGCGCGACGATCTGCCCGAGTTCCGCGGCAAACCAGTGATGGACGGTGGCCTGGTTCGTGACTTCCCAACGCACGCCCGGCATCAGCCCACGGAGGCGGCTTTCGAGGCAGGCATCGTCGCCGGCGCCGGCGGTCTCGTCGAAGTACACGACGTCGACGTCGTCCAAGGTCGAGGGCTGCGCGAAGCCGTGCAAGCGGTCCCACACCAGCGACCGCACGGCCCCGGCGCCGATGCACCACGCATCCAGCGCGAGGGAGCGCACCGCGGCGAGTGCCGTCATCAACGCCGGCGACGAACGGACCATCGCGACGAGCCGCCGCTCGAGCTCGGGCTCCAACGGCTCGGCGCCGGCGTCGGCGCGACCGGGTCCTGTGCGCCGATCGCCGCTCGCACTCACGCGCCTTGCCCCTCCGCGTCATGGCAGACCACGCAGAGCTTGTTGCCGTCCGGATCGCGGAAGTACGCGCCGTAGTAGTTCGCGTGGTAGTGCGGCCGAAGCCCCGGCGGGCCCTCGCAGGTTCCGCCGTGCTTCAGCGCGATTTCATGGCATGCGCGCACCCGCTCCCTGGACGCCGCGGTGAAGGCGACCATCTGGCCGTTGCCCGGGTGGTGCGGCTGGCCGTCGTAGGGCCTGCAGATGACGAACAAGGGCCGCGCGCCGCCTGCGCCATGCCAGCCGGCCCACGGCTTCTCCGGCTCGCAGAAGCGCAGTTCGAAGCCGAGGCCTTCCATCAGGGCGCCGTAGAAGCCGAATGCGCGGTCGAAGTCGCCGACGCTCGTGAAGACATGGGAGAACACGGGAGCTCCTTGGTGGCGGCCACGGCATCCACGCCGTCACCGTCCGCGCAGCATAAGGGAGGCCCTCGCCCGCGGGCCCCGACGCCCTGGCCCGGAATTTGCACCCTTTCGACTCAAAATGACAAAAATTTTTCTTTTTTGTCTTATATTTGAAAATCCATTGTCACAACCGCACCCCATGGGTGCACCATCGCGGAATGAACGGCACCAACGTCGACACCACCGGCACCACGGTGGCCCAGCGCATCGCGCAATCGCTGCCGCGGCTCACGCGCTCGCACCGGCAGGTGGCCGACTACGTGCTCGAGCATCCGCTGCAGGTCGCGACGCTGCCGATCGACGAACTCGCGGCGGCCGTGGGCGTGTCCGTGGCCACGGCCAACCGCTTCGCGCGGGCGCTCGACTTCGACGGCTACGCCACCTTCCGCGCCGAGCTCGTGCGCGGCTTCGAGTCGCTGGTGGCGCCGGTCGAGCGGCTGCGCGGCAACCTCGAGCGGCCGAGCACGGTGGCCGAGGTGTTCGCCACCGCGCTCGACGAGAGCCGGCGCAACATCGAGGCCACGCGCCAGACGCTGGACCACGCCGCCTGCGAGGCCGCGGTGGAACGCATCGGCAAGGCGCGCTCGATCTACATCGCGGGCTTCGGCGCCAGCGCCTGGCTCGCGGGCCTGCTGCAGCATGGGCTCGACGGCAGCTGCAACGACGTGCGGCTGCTCTCCAGCGTGAGCGGGGTCACGCATGCGGCGCGCACGCTCACGCATGCGGGACCGCAGGACCTGTGCATCGCGCTGACCTTTCCGCGCTACCTCACCGACACGGTGGCGCTGGCGCGGATCGCCAAGGGCCAGGGCTGCGCGCTGCTCGCGCTGACCGACCGCCCGAGCTCGCCGGTCGCGCCGCTGGCCGACGTGGTGCTCTACTGCCAGACCGAAACCAGCTACCGCCCCAACTGCGAGACCAGCGTGCTCGCGCTGATCGAGGCGCTGACCAGCGCGGTGGCGCTGCGCGCGCCCGGCGCGGTGCAGTCCGCGAGCCGCATCCTGCAGGCCGTGCGGCCGTGGCTGCATGGCGGCCAGGGCCCCGTGCGCGGCGAACTGCCCGCCACCGCCGCGAGCGCCGCCCCCGCGGGCAAGCGCCGCAAGAAAAAGAAAGCCGCTTCATGACGAACCGAATCCCCGTCATCGCCATCCATGGCGGTGCCGGCACCATCAGCGCCGCCACCACGAGCCCGGCGCAGGCGCAGGCCTACCTCGATGCGCTCGACGGCATCGTGCGCGCGGCGCAGGCGCTGCTGCTTGCGGGCGCATCGGCGCTCGACGCGGCCTGCCGCGCGGTCGAGCTGCTCGAGGAATGCCCGCTCTTCAACGCCGGCCACGGCGCGGTCTTCACGCACGACGAGACGCACGAGCTCGACGCCGCCGTGATGGACGGCGCCACGCTCGCGGCCGGCGCGGTGGCGGGCGTGTGCCGCATCCGGCGCCCGGTGCGCGCGGCGCGCGCGGTGCTGGAAGACGGCGCGCACGTGCTGCTCGCGGGCGCCGGCGCCGAGGCCTTTGCGCGCGAGCGCGGGCTGGAGATGGTCGAGCCCTCGTTCTTCTCGACCGAGGCGCGCCGCCAGCAGCTCCACCGCGTGCGCGACACCGGCCGCGTGGTCGTCGACCATGAAGGCGCCGCGATGGCCGCTGCGGCCGCCGCGCCGCTCGACGAGGACAGGAAGTTCGGCACCGTCGGCGCGGTCGCGCTCGACGTGCACGGCCACCTCGCGGCCGCCACCTCGACCGGCGGCATGACCAACAAGCGCGTCGGCCGCATCGGCGATTCGCCGCTGATCGGTGCGGGCACCTATGCCGACGACCGCACCGCCGCCATCTCCTGCACCGGCAGCGGCGAAATGTTCATCCGCGTCGCGGCCGCATACGACGTGTGCGCACGCATGGCCTACGGCGGCGCCACGCTCGAGGCCGCCACCCACGCGGTGGTGCGGCAGTCGCTGCCCGCCATCGGCGGCACCGGCGGCCTGATCGCCATCGACCGCGACGGCAACCTGAGCCTGGCCTTCAACACCGAAGGCATGTACCGCGGCCACGCGCGCGGCGACGAAGCCCCCGTCACCGCCATCTTCGCCTGAGCGCAGCCCCTTTTCCTCTCGCAACCATGTCCACCCCTGCCCTCGCCCTGCCGGACGGCCGCGTTCTCGCCGTCGACGACCTCACCGTGCGCTTCTCGACCTCCGAACGCACGGTCGATGCGGTCAAGAAACTCTCCTTCCACGTCGACCACGGCGAGACGCTCGCGGTGGTGGGCGAATCGGGCTCGGGCAAGTCGGTCACCTCGCTCGCGCTGATGCGCCTGGTGGAACACGGCGGCGGCCGCATCCTCGACGGGCGCATGGCCTTCCGCCGCCGCAGCGGCGAGGTGCTCGACCTCGCCCAGGCGCGCGACGCCGAGATGCGCAACATCCGCGGCGCCGACATCGCGATGATCTTCCAGGAGCCGATGACCTCGCTGAACCCGGTGTTCACGGCCGGCGACCAGATCGCCGAGGCGATCCGCATCCACCAGGGCAAGTCGAATGCGGCTGCGCGCGCCGAGGCGCTGCGCATGCTCGAACTGGTGCGCATCCCCGAGGCGCGCAACGTGCTCGACCGCTTCCCGCACCAGCTCTCGGGCGGCATGCGCCAGCGCGTGATGATCGCGATGGCGCTGTCGTGCAAGCCGCAGCTGCTGATCGCCGACGAGCCCACCACCGCGCTCGACGTGACGATCCAGGCGCAGATCCTGCAGCTGATCCGCGAGCTGCAGAAGGAGATGCGCATGGGCGTGCTCTTCATCACGCACGACATGGGCGTGGTGGCCGAGATCGCCGATCGCGTGCTCGTGATGTACCGCGGCGACAAGGTCGAGGCCGGCAGCGCCGACGCCGTATTCGCGGCGCCGCAGCATCCCTACACCCGCGCACTGCTGTCGGCCGTGCCCAAGCTCGGCGCGATGCAGGGCACCGACCTGCCGGCCAAGTTCGAGCTCCTCCGCACCGAAGCCGCGTCCGACGCCACGCCGCGCGCCGAGGCCGCGCCGCACGACACCGTGCGCGCCGAGGCCGGCCCGATCCTGCGCGTGCGCGACCTCGTCACGCGCTTCGACGTGCGCAGCGGCATCTTCGGCCGCGTCAAGCGCCGCGTGCATGCGGTCGAGAAGATCAGCTTCGACCTCTACCCGGGCGAGACGCTCGCGCTGGTGGGCGAATCGGGCTGCGGCAAGTCGACCACGGGCCGCTCGCTGCTGCGCCTGGTCGAGAGCCAGAGCGGCGCGATCGAGTTCGGCGGCCGCAACATCCGCGAGCTGCCCACGCGCGAGCTGCAGGCGCTGCGCCGGAACATCCAGTTCATCTTCCAGGACCCGTTCGCCTCGCTCGATCCGCGCGTGACGGTGGGCTTCTCGATCATGGAACCGCTGCTGATCCACGGCATCGCCCGTGGCGCCGAGGCGCAGCAGCGCGTCGACTGGCTGCTGCAGAAGGTGGGCCTGCCGCCCGAGGTGGCGCAGCGCTATCCGCACGAGTTCTCGGGCGGCCAGCGCCAGCGCATCGCGATCGCACGCGCGCTCGCGCTCAACCCCAAGGTGGTGGTGGCCGACGAATCGGTGTCGGCGCTCGACGTCTCGATCCAGGCGCAGATCGTGAACCTGATGCTCGACCTGCAGCGCGAACTCGGCGTGGCCTTCCTCTTCATCTCGCACGACATGGCCGTGGTCGAGCGCATCAGCCACCGCGTGGCCGTGATGTACCTCGGGCAGATCGTGGAGATCGGCCCGCGCCGCGCGGTGTTCGAGGCGCCGCAGCATCCCTACACGCGCAAGCTGATGGCCGCCGTGCCCGTGGCCGACCCATCGCGCCGGCACCTGCAGCGCGCACTGCTCGAAGGCGAGATCCCGAGCCCGATCCGCGCGGTCGGCGACGAGCCCGAGGTGCCGCCGCTGGTGCAGGTGGCGCCGGGGCATTTCGTCGCGCGCCATGCCATCGGCGGCGCTTTCGCCTGATTTTTCACCCGCAGGTTTTTTTAACGCCTGCTTTTTTCCACGAACCGACTGGAGTTCTTCCATGAAGCCATCCTCTTCCTCCCTGCGCTGGGCATCCGCACTGCTGGGCCTGGCCGCACTCGCGGCCTCGGGCACGGCGCTGGCCGCCAAAGACGTGGTGCTGTCCATCGGCTACCAGCCGGAAACGCTGGACCCGTACAACACCAACACCACCATCACCACCGCGGTGACCAAGACCTTCTACGAAGGCCTGTTCCAGTTCGACAAGGACCTGAAGGTGCAGAACGTGCTCGCCGAGAGCTACGAAGTCTCGAAGGACGGCCTGGTCTACACCATCAAGCTGCGCTCGGGCGTGAAGTTCCACGACGGCACCGACTTCAACGCCGAAGCGGTGAAGTTCACGCTCGACCGCGTGCTGAACCAGGACAACAAGCTGCTGCGCTACAACCAGTTCAACCGCGTGAGCAAGGTCGAAGCGGTGAACCCGACCACCGTGCGCATCACGCTGAAGGAGCCCTTCGGCCCCTTCATCAACTCGCTGGCCCATGCATCGGCCGCGATGATCTCGCCCACCGCGCTCAAGAAGTGGGGCAACAAGGACATCGCCTTCCATCCCGTGGGCACCGGCCCCTTCGAGTTCGTCGAATGGAAGCAGACCGAAGCGGTCAAGGCCAAGAAGTTCGACGGCTACTGGAAGAAGGGCTTCCCGAAGGTCGACACGGTGCAGTGGAAGCCGGTGCTCGAGAACAACACGCGCGCCGCGATGCTGCAGACCGGCGAAGCCGACTTCGCCTTCCCGATCCCCTACGAGCAGGCCGAGCTGCTGAAGAAGAGCGACAAGCTCGAAGTGGTGGCGACGCCCTCGATCATCACGCGCTTCCTGGCCTTCAACATGCTGCAGAAGCCGTACGACAACCCGAAGGTGCGCGAAGCCATCGGCTACGCCATCAACAAGGAAGCGCTCGCGAAGGTGGCCTTCGGCGGCTACGCCTTCCCCGCGCAGGGCGTGTTGCCGCAGGGCGTGAAATACGCCGAGAAGATGGCGCCCATTCCGTACGACGTGAAGAAGGCCAAGGAGCTGATGAAGGAAGCCGGCTACCCCGACGGCTTCGAGTCCGTGCTCTGGAGCGCCTACAACAACACCACGAGCCAGAAGACGATCCAGTTCGTGCAGCAGCAGCTCGCGCAGATCGGCATCAAGCTGCAGGTGCAGGCGCTCGAAGTGGGCCAGCGTGCCGAGATGGTGGATTCGTGGCCCGATCCGAAGACCGCCAAGGTGCGCATGTACTACACCGGCTGGTCCTCGTCGACCGGCGAAGCCGACTGGGGCCTGCGCCCGCTGTTCGCCTCTGAAGCCTGGGCGCCGAAGCTCAACAACATGTCGTTCTACAAGAACGAAGTGGTCGACAACGCGCTCGCCAAGGCACTGGTGACGGTGGACGACGCTGAAAAGGCCGCGCTCTACAAGACCGCGCAGGAACAGATCCGCAAGGACCTGCCGCGCGTGCCGATGGTGACCGAGCAGAACCTGTCGGCGCACGCCAAGCGTCTGTCGGGCGTGCACGTGATGCCTGACGGCAACATCAACATCGACGCCATTTCGACAAATTGAGCGCCCCCCCAGGCTTCGCGCACTTCGTGTCGCTACGCCAACCCCCTCGCCGGGGGCGACACCAGCGGCCCGGCCGAGCCGGTTCCGCGGTGTCTCCCGCATGAGGTGCTGACTGTTTTTGCAAGCCATGCTGAATTACTTCCTCAAACGACTGCTGGGCCTGATCCCCACACTGCTCATCGTGGCGGTGCTGGTGTTCCTGTTCGTCCACATGCTTCCCGGCGATCCGGCGCGCCTGGCCGCCGGGCAGGACGCCGACGAGCAGACCGTGGCCATGGTCCGCGCTGAGCTCGGCCTCGACAAGCCGCTGCCGCAGCAGTTCGCGAGCTTCTTCACCCACATGCTGCAGGGCGACTTCGGCACCTCGATCCGCACGCGCCGCCCGGTGGCGACCGAGATCTCGGAGCGCTTCTTCCCGACGGTGATGCTGACCATCACCAGCATGGTGTGGGCAGTGATCTTCGGCATGGGCATCGGCATCGTCTCGGCGGTGTTCCGCAACCGCTGGCCCGACCGGCTCGGCATGACGCTGGCCGTCTCCGGCATCTCCTTTCCCGCATTATGCACTCGGCATGCTGCTGATGCAGATCTTCTCGGTCCAGCTCGGCTGGCTGCCCACGGTGGGCGCCGGCACCTGGAAGCACTACATCCTGCCCTCGATCACGCTGGGCGCCGCGGTGGCCGCGGTGATGGCCCGCTTCACGCGCGCCTCCTTCGTCGAGGTGATCCAGGAGGACTTCGTGCGCACCGCGCGCGCCAAGGGCGTGCGCGAGCGCGTGGTGATCATCAAGCACTGCCTGCGCAATGCGCTGATCCCGGTGGTCACGATGATGGGCCTGCAGTTCGGCTTCCTGCTCGGCGGCTCGATTCTCGTGGAGGCGGTGTTCAACTGGCCCGGCCTCGGCCGCCTGCTGGTCGATGCGGTGCAGATGCGCGACTACCCGGTGATCCAGACGCTGGTGCTGCTGTTCTCGCTCGAATTCATCCTGATCAACCTGATCGTCGACGTGCTCTACGGCTTCATCAATCCCACCATCCGGTACAAATGACCTCCCCCAGGCTCCGCGCACTTCGTGTCGCTTCTCCTCCCCCCTCGCCGGGGGCGACACCGGCGGCCCGGCCAAGCCGGTTCCGCGGTGTCCCGCGAAAGGGCCCGCTCGAATGACCCCCATGACTCAAGCCACCGCCAACGACACGCCCGCAACAGCGCCGGCCCACGCAGTGCAGACCGCGGGCAAGGTCCGCACGCCCTGGGGCGAATGCTGGCGCCGCTTCAAGAACCAGCCGGTGGGCATCGTCGCCGCGCTCTTCGTGCTGCTGCTGGTGTTCGTCGCGGTGTTCGCGCCCTGGATCGTGCCCTTCGATCCCGAGAACTACTTCGACTACGACATGCTGAACACCGGCCCCTCGGCAACGCACTGGTTCGGCGTCGATCCGCTCGGGCGCGACATCTTCAGCCGCATCCTCGCGGGCACGCGGATCTCGCTGATGGCCGGCTTCCTCTCGGTGCTCGTGGGCGGCATCGTCGGCACCACCTTCGGCCTGCTCGCGGGCTACTATGAAGGCTGGTGGGACCGCATCGTCATGCGCATCTCGGACGTGCTGTTCGCCTTCCCCGGCATCCTGCTCGCGCTCGGCGTGGTCGCCATCCTCGGCAGCAGCATGACCAACGTGGTGGTGGCGGTGTCGGTGTTCAGCGTGCCGGCCTTCGCGCGGCTGGTGCGCGGCAACACGCTGGTGCTCAAGCAGCAGACCTACATCGAGGCCGAGCGCAGCATCGGCGCCTCCGACTGGACCATCATCGTGCGCCACATCCTGCCGGGCACGATCTCGTCGATCGTGGTGTATTTCTCGATGCGCGTGGGCACCTCGATCATCACGGCCGCGAGCCTTTCGTTCCTCGGCATGGGCGCGCAGCCGCCGACGCCCGAATGGGGCGCGATGCTCAACGAGGCGCGCGCCGACATGGTGACCTCGCCGCACGTGGCGCTGTTCCCGAGCCTCGCGATCTTCTTCACCGTGCTCGCCTTCAACCTGCTCGGCGACGCGCTGCGCGACGCGCTCGATCCGAAGATCGACCGGCAGTGAGCGCCGCGCACACGCCCGCCCCGCTGCCCCTCGTCGGCAGCCTGCGCGCCGGCCCGCGCGACGCGATCAGCGACGTCGCGGGTGTCACGGTGGGCCACCGCACGCTCGCCGACGGGCCGGTGCAGACCGGCGTGACCGTGATCCGCCCGCATGCCGGCGATCCGTTCCGCGACAAGGTGCCGGCCGCGGCCGTGGTGCTCAACGGCTTCGGCAAGAGCGTGGGCCTGGTGCAGCTCGAGGAACTCGGCGTGCTCGAAACGCCGGTCGCGCTGACCAACACCTTCTCGGTCGGCACGGTGGCCGCGGCGCAGATCCGCGCCTGCATTGCCGCCAACCCGGAGACCGGCCGCGCGCTGCCCACCGTGAACCCGCTGGTGTTCGAGTGCAACGACGGCTATCTCAACGACATCCAGCGCCTCGCGGTGCGCGAAGACGACTACCTGCACGCGCTGGCTGATGCGGATGCCGATTTCGCACAGGGCGCGGTCGGCGCGGGCCGCGGCATGTCGAGCTTCCAGCTCAAGGGCGGCATCGGCAGCGCCTCGCGCATCGTGCCGGGCGACGGCGCCGCCTCGCACACCGTGGGCACGCTGGTGCTCGCGAACTACGGCCGCCAGCCCGAGCTCCGGCTCGCGGGGCATGCGCTGGGCGCGCGGCTTGCCGCGCTGAGCGCGCCGGCGGCGCCGGAGACCGAGAAGGGCTCGATCATCATCGTCGTCGCGACCGACGCACCGCTCGACGCGCGCCAGCTGCGCCGGCTCGCGCTGCGCGCCGGCGCTGGGCTCGCGCGCACGGGCTCCGTGTTCGGCCACGGCAGCGGCGACATCGTGCTCGCCTTCTCCACCGCCTACACCGTGCCCGATCGCGCCGAGCGCGCGATGCCGGCCGTGGCGATGCTGCACGAGACCCGGCTCGACGGCCTGTTCCAGGCCGCGGCCGACGGCGCCGAGCAGGCGATCCTGCATGCGCTGTGGCGCGCCGAACCCGTGACCGGGCGCGACGGCCACCACCGCGCCGCGCTGCGCGACCTGCTGTCCCCTTCCCTTCTTGCCTGATCTGTTCCGGAACGCTGTGCCATGAAAGTCCTGATCTCCACCGACATCGAAGGCGTCGCAGGCGTCTACCACCCCGAGCAGGTGCGCCCCGGCAACCCCGAGTTCGAGCGCGCGCGCCTCTTGATGGCGCACGAGGCCAACGCCGCGATCGCCGGCGCCTTCGACGCGGGCGCGACCGAGGTGCTGGTGAACGATTCGCACGGCGGCTTCCGCAACATGCCGCCCGACGTGCTCGATCCGCGCGCCCGCGTGGTGCAGGGCAAGCCGCGCTACCTGAGCATGGTGGCGGGCGTGGAGGAAGAAGGCGTGGAGGCCGTCTGCATGGTCGGCTACCACTCGCGCGCGCAGGGACGCGGCATCCTCGCGCACACGATCAACAGCTTCGCCTTCGCCAGCGTGTCGCTCGGCGGCCAGGAGCTCGGCGAGGCCGGGCTCTATGGCGCGCTCGCGGGCGAGTACGGGGTGCCGGTGGTGATGGCGAGCGGCGACGACGTGTTCATCGACGAGAACCGCGCGCTGTTCCCCGGGGCCGTGTTCGTCGAGACCAAGCGCGCGACCGGCAACACCAGCGGCGTTTCGCTGTCGCCTGAGAAGGCGCGGCTTGCGATCCGCGACGGCGCGAAGCGTGGGGTCGAGGCGCGGGCTGCGAAGCCGCTGGTCTTCGCGGGGGCGCAGACGGTCACGCTGCGGGTGCAGACGGCGGCGCTGGCGGATCTGTTCTGTCAGTGGCCGGCGTTCGAGCGCGTCGACGGGGTCACGCTGCGCTTCGATGCTCCCTCGGTCGAGGCCGCTGTGCGGATGCTGAACTGTTGTTCGGCGATGTCTTCTATGTTGCGCTGATTTGTTTGGGGGCGGGGGCCGGGTCTCGCCCCGGCGGGCGACTCACTTTCTTTTGCTTCGCCAAAAGAAAGTAAGCAAAGAAAAGGCGACCCTACTGTCTGTGTCCCTCCGCTTCGCTGCGGGCAACCTGCGGTGCTCGACTCCGGCGGGGGTCCGCAGAACTCGCTCCGCTGCGCTGCGCTCAGACAGCTGCGGCCCTGATCCCGCCTCCATCTCCGCTCCTCGGCACAGCCAGAAGGGAGGGGGAGCCCAGCCGGGCCATCGCTTCGCTCGGCCAGCAACGCGCGCACGCGCAGCGTGCGCGCTTGTGTTTGGGGCCGAGCGAAGCGATGGCCCGTCCGTTTCCCTCCCCCTCTGGCTGCGCCGAGGAGCGGAGTGTTTCGCGGATCAGGGCTCGCAGCTGTTTGAGCGAAGCGAGTTCTGCGAGACCCCGCGAAACGCGAGCACCGCAGGTTGCCCCGTAGCGCAGCGAAGGGGTCGCAGACAGCGGGGGTCGCCTTTCTTTGCTTACTTTCTTTGGCGAAGCAAAGAAAGTGAGTCGCCCGCCGGGGCGAGACCCGGCCCCGGAAAACAAACCCCAAACAGCGCCAAAAAAAAACCGACCTTCCCTTATCCAAAAACAACCCCAAAACCCCCGCAAACCCGCATGAACACTGGCGAATAAGCTTATCCGCATAAAGCCCGAACCAAAAAATAGTTTGATCCCATAAGCCGAACTTTCAGAATCTCGGCTTCTTGCTGCTGGGGCGCCCCGTTGATCGTGCGGCACCGCACTTCTCATCAAGAACTCACACGATGTACCAATACACAGAATTCGACCGCCAGTTCGTCCGCCTGCGTGCGGCCCAGTACCGCGACCAGCTCGAACGCTGGCAGAAGGGCAAGCTGCCCGAGGACGAGTTCCGCCCGCTGCGGCTGCAGAACGGCTGGTACGTGCAGCGCTACGCGCCGATGCTGCGCGTGGCCGTGCCCTACGGCGAGCTGTCGAGCCGCCAGATCCGCGTGCTGGCGAAGATCGCGCGCGAGTACGACGAGCCCGAAGCCGAGGTCTACCGCAAGGCCGTCGAGACCCAGGGCAAGCTCGGCAGCCAGAAGCTGCCCACTCACTACGCCCACTTCACCACGCGCCAGAACGTCCAGTACAACTGGATTCCGCTGTCCAAGTCGGCCGACGTGATGGACCTGCTCGCCTCGGTCGACATGCACGGCATCCAGACCAGCGGCAACTGCATCCGCAACATCACGAGCGACGAGCGCGCCGGCATTGCGGTCGACGAGGTGGCCGATCCGCGCCCCTACGCCGAGATCATGCGCCAGTGGAGCACGCTGCATCCCGAGTTCGCCTTCCTGCCGCGCAAGTTCAAGATCGCGATCACGGGCGCCAAGGAAGACCGCGCCGCCACCGGCTGGCACGACGTGGGCCTGAAGCTCGTCAAGAACGAGGCCGGCGAGATCGGCTTCCGCGTGCAGGTGGGCGGCGGCATGGGCCGCACGCCGATCGTCGGCACGGTGCTGCGCGAGTTCCTGCCGTGGCAGCAGATCATGAACTACCTCGAGGCCGTGATCCGGGTCTACAACCGCTACGGCCGCCGCGACAACATCTACAAGGCGCGCATCAAGATCCTGGTGAAGGCCGAAGGCCAGCGCTACATCGACGACGTCGAGGCGGAATACAGGCAGATCATCGAGCACGACGGTGCGCCGCACACGATCACGCAGCAGGAGTTCGACCGCGTGGCCGCGTCCTTCGTGCCGCCCACGCTCGCCACCCGCGTGCTGCAGAGCGCCGAGAAGACCGATGCCGAGCTGCGCGCCCATGCCGCCGACGACGTGCAGTTCGCACGCTGGCTCGCGCGCAACGTCGCGCCGCACAAGAACCCCGCGCTGCGCGCGGTGACGCTGTCGTTCAAGCGCCTGAAGCAGGCGCCCGGCGACGCCTCGGCCGACCAGCTCGACACCATCGCGGTGCTGGCCGACCGCTTCTCGGCCGGTGAAGCCCGCGTCACGCACGACCAGAACATCGTGCTGCCCTGGGTGCATGCCGAAGACCTGCATGCGCTGTGGCTCGCCGCGCGCGCGGCCGGCTTCGCGAGCGCCAACGTGCATCTCCTGACCGACATGATCGCCTGCCCTGGCGGCGACTTCTGCGCGCTCGCCAACGCGCGCTCCATTCCGATCGCCGAGGCGATCACCGAGCGCTACCAGGACCTCGACGAGCTCGACGACCTGGGCGAGATCGACCTGCACATCAGCGGCTGCATCAATTCGTGCGGCCACCACCACAGCGGCCACATCGGCATCCTCGGCGTCGACAAGGACGGCAAGGAGTGGTACCAGGTCACGCTCGGCGGCGCCGACGGCTCCGACCTGGGCGGACCGGCGGTGGCCGGCAAGGTGGTCGGCCCCTCGTTCTCGGCGGCCGAAGTGCCGGGCGTGATCGAGGCCGTGCTCACGACCTACCGCGACACCCGCGAGAGCGGCGAGAACTTCATCGACACGCTGCGCCGCGTCGGCCACGACCCGTTCAAGGCCGCCGCCAACGGTGCGCGCTTCAAGATGGAGGAAGCAGCATGAACCGCAAGCTCAACATCCTGTCCGCCGAGGAACACGTCGACGACGGCGATCCGAAGGTGCTGCAGCTGCCCAACGACGCCGACCCGCTCGCGATCGAGGTCTGCCTCGAGGACATCGAGCGCATCGACCTGCACTTTCCGAAGTTCACCGACGGGCGCGCCTACAGCCAGGCCTTCCTGCTGCGCCGCCGGCTCGGCTTCAAGGGCGACATCCGCGCCACCGGCGACGTGCTGATCGACCAGCTGGTGCAGATGGAGCGCACGGGCTTCTCGAGCGCGGTGCTCAAGGAAGGCGTGGACGCCTCCGACGCGCAGCGCCAGTTCGACCGCTTCGCGGCCTTCTACCAGGGCGATGCGGTCACGCCCGCGCCGCTCTTCAAGCGCGAAGGCGCCGAAGCATGAGCATCGACCTCGCACGCATCAACGCCGAGCTCGGCCGCAATGCCGAAGGCCTGGTGGACTGGGCCATCGGCCTGGGCCGCAAGGCCATCGTGACGACCAACTTCCGGCCCTTCGAGGCCGTGATCCTGCACATGGTCACGCGCGCCAGGCCCGACGTGCCCGTGATCTGGATGGACAACGGCTACAACACCGAGGCCACCTACCGCTTCGCCGACGAAGTCACGAAGCAGCTGGGCCTGGACCTGCACATCTACCTGCCGCGTCGTTCGCGCGCGCACCGCGAGGCGGTGGAGGGCCCGACGCCGGCGCTCGACGATCCGCGCCATGCCGCCTTCACCGAGGAGGTGAAGCTCGAGCCCTTCGCGCGCGCGCTGCGCGAGACGGCGCCCGAGGTCTGGTTCACCGCGCTGCGCGCCACCGACACCGCTGTGCGCGCGCAGATGGACCCGGTCAGCATCAACCCCGACGGGCTGATCAAGGTGGCGCCGCTGCTGCACTGGTCGTCGAAGGACCTCTACACCTATTGCGAAGCGCACGGCCTGCCGAACAACTTCGACTACGTGGACCCGACCAAGGGCGAAGACAACCGCGAATGCGGGCTGCATCTCTCCCACTGAACGCCGCCGACCTCGCCCGCCCCTCGTCACACGCACCTCCTCCGATGAACGCCCGTACCGAAACCGAACTGCTGCTGCCGCCGGCGCATCTGTCCAACACGCATCTCGATGCGCTGGAGGAAGAAACCATCTTCATCCTGCGCGAGGTGGCGGCCGCCTTCGAGCGCCCTGCCCTGCTGTTCTCGGGCGGCAAGGATTCGCTGGTGCTTCTGAAGTGCGCCGAGAAGGCCTTCGGCGTGGGCCGCATCCCGTATCCGCTGCTGATGATCGACACCGGCCACAACTTCCCCGAAGTGACCGAGTACCGCGACCAGCGCGCAAAGGAACTTGGCGCGGAGCTGATCGTGCGCAGCGTGGAAGACTCGATGGCGCGCGGCACCGTGCGCCTCGCGCATCCGGGCGAATCGCGCAACGCGCACCAGTCGGTGACGCTGCTGGAAGCGATCGAGGAGTTCCGCTTCGACGCGCTGATCGGCGGCGCACGCCGCGACGAGGAGAAGGCGCGCGCCAAGGAGCGCATCTTCTCGCACCGCGATGCCTTCGGCCAATGGCAGCCCAAGGACCAGCGCCCCGAACTCTGGACGCTGTTCAACACCCGCCTCGCGCCCGGGGAGCACTTCCGCGTGTTCCCGATCTCGAACTGGACCGAGCTCGACGTGTGGCAGTACATCGCACGCGAGCAGGTCGGCCTGCCCTCGATCTACTACACCCACAAGCGCGAGGTGGTCGAGCGCCGCGGCCTGCTGGTGCCGGTCACGCCGCTGACGCCGGCGCGCGACGGCGAGACGGTGCAGACGCGCGACGTGCGCTTCCGCACCGTGGGCGACATCACGACCACCTGCCCGGTCGAGAGCGTCGCGGCCGATGCTGACGACGTGGTGCTCGAAACGCTCTCGGTCGACGTGAGCGAGCGCGGCGCGACGCGCATGGACGACATGACGTCCGAAGCCTCCATGGAGAAACGCAAGAAGGACGGGTACTTCTGACCCACCCCCAGGCTTCGCGCACTTCGTGTCGCTACGCCCACCCCCTCGAAGGGGGCAACACCAGCGGCCCGGCAGAGCCGGTTCCGCGGTGTTCCACGAATTGGAGAACCACTCAATGAACGCTGCTGTCACTTCCAACGCCGTGCCCGCCGATGTCCACGGCGACACCGCCACCGCCCTGCGCTTCATCACCTGCGGCTCGGTCGACGACGGCAAGAGCACGCTGATCGGCCGCCTGCTGGTCGACAGCAAGACCGTGCTGCAGGACCAGCTCGCGGGCGTGCAGCGCGGCGGCGAGACCGATCTGGCGCTGCTGACCGACGGCCTGTCGGCCGAGCGCGAACAGGGCATCACGATCGACGTGGCCTACCGCTACTTCTCGACCGCGAAGCGCAAGTTCATCATCGGCGACGCGCCGGGCCATGAGCAGTACACGCGCAACATGGTCACGGCCGCCTCGGCCGCCGACGCCGCCGTGGTGCTGGTCGATGCCACCAAGCTCGCCTGGGCGGCCGAGGTGGAGGACGGCACGGTGGTGAAGCGCGAGCTGCTGCCGCAGACGCGCCGCCACACGCTGCTCACGCACCTGCTGCGCGTGCAGTCCATCGTGTTCGCGGTCAACAAGCTCGACGCGATCGCCGACGCCGGGCTGGCCTTCGAGCGCATCTCGACCGCGCTCCAGGCCTTCGCCGAAGCCGCGGGCGTGAAGGTCGCGGCCATCGTGCCGATCTCCGCGCTCAAGGGCTGGAACGTGGCCACGCGCCACGCCGACTGGGTCGGCTACGAGGGCCCGAGCCTGCTCGAGCTGCTCGAAGACCTGCCGGTCACGGTGCAGGACGAGGCCGTGCCCTTCGCCTTCCCCGTGCAGTGGGTGGAGAAGTTCTCCGCCTCGGCCGACACCTCGCAGGGCCGCCGCGTGTTCTGGGGCCGCGTGGCCGCGGGCCACGTGGAGCCCGGCCAGCGCGTGACCGTGCTGCCGAGCAACCAGACGGCCACCGTGGCCCAGGTGCTGAGCCACACGCGCCAGCCCAAGGCGGTGCATGCGGGCCACAGCGCCGGCATCGTGCTCGACCGCGAGGTCGACGTGTCGCGCGGCGACTGGCTGCTGGCGCCCGGCGCCTTCGAGCCGGTGCGCGAGATCACCGCCACGGTCGCCTGGCTCGACGACGAGCCGCTGGTGGCGGGCCGCATCTACTGGGCGCTGCAGGGCCACCGCTGGGTCAAGGCCAAGGTGGCGCGCATCGTCGACCGCGTGAACATCACCACGCTCGAATCGGAAGCCGCGAGCCAGCTCGAGGCCAATGCCATCGGCGACGTGGTGCTCGCGCTGCAGCAGCCGCTCGCGGTGCTGCCGTTCACGCAATCGCGCGCGCTGGGGTCGCTGGTGCTGGTCGATACCGCCTCGCACAAGACCGCCGCGGCCGTGCTCGTGCAGCCGGCCGCCGTAAAAGCCTAAAATCCCGGGTTTTCCCGACCACTGACGTTAGAACACCCAATGACCCACGTCGTCTCCGAAGCCTGCATCCGCTGCAAATACACCGACTGCGTGGACGTTTGCCCCGTGGACTGCTTCCGCGAAGGCCCCAACATGCTGGTGATCGATCCGGACGAATGCATCGATTGCGCGGTGTGCATTCCGGAATGCCCGGTCAATGCGATCTACGCCGAGGAAGACCTCCCGGCCAACCAGATCGCCTTCATCAAGCTCAACGCCGAACTCGCCCAGGCCGACGGCTGGAAGAGCATCACCAAGCGCAAGCCGGCGCTGCCCGACGCCGAAGAGTGGAAAGACAAGACCGACAAGATCGGCGAGCTGGTCCGCTGAGAGACCGAATGCGGGCTTCCGAACGCAGAGGACGCGAAGGTTTCGCAGAAGACGCGAAAGAATCCGAAAGAAATTTCTGATGCCTTCTTCTGCGTCCTTTGCGGAATCTTCGCGCCTTCTGCGTTCGGCAGTCCGATCCCGCCTTCCCGATGTCGAATCGGATTGAAACCGACGCGCTGATCATCGGCGCCGGTCCCGTCGGGCTGTTCCAGGCCTTCCAGCTCGGCCTGCTCGAGATCTCCTGCCACATCGTCGATGCGCAGCCCGCCCCCGGCGGCCAGTGCGTGGCGCTCTATGGCCACAAGCCGATCTACGACATTCCCGGCACGCCGGTGACCAGCGGGCGCGAGCTCGCGCAGTCGCTGCTGCAGCAGGTGGCGCCTTTCAAGCCCCAGTTCCACTTCGGCGAGCAGGTCGAAACGCTCGCGCGCCAGGGCGACGGGCGGCTGCTGCTCTCTACCTCGGCCGGCAAGTCCTTCCTCGCGAAGACGGTGTTCATCGCGGCCGGCGTGGGCGCCTTCGTGCCGAAGCGCATCGCGCTCGACGGCCTTGCGGCCCACGAGGGCCGCACGCTCTTCTACCACCCCGATGCGCTCGACCGCTTCGCCGGCCAGGCGGTGGTGGTGAACGGCGGCGACGAGGCGGCGCTCGAGACCGCCATCGCCCTCACGCGCATCGCGCGCGAGGTCACGCTGGTGCACCGGCGCGATGGCTTCCAGGCCGACGAGGCCACGGTGGCGGCGATGCGCGCGCTCGTGGCCGAGGGCAGGCTCGGCTTCGCGGTGGGCCAGCCGAGCGCCTTCGACGGCCGCACGCTCCGGATCGCCACGCCCGAGGACACGACGATCGAACTTCCGCTCGACGCGCTGGTCGCCTGCCTCGGCATCTCGCCGCGGCTCGGGCCGATCGCGGACTGGGGTTTCGAACTCGAACGCAAGCAGGTGCCGGTCGACACCGAAAAGTACCAGACCCGCGAGCCCGGCGTGTTCGCGGTCGGCGACATCAACACCTACCCCGGCAAGAAGAAGCTGATCGTCTGCGGCTTCCACGAAGCCACGCTGGCCGCCTGGGGTGCCGCGGCGATCGTGTTCCCGGGCAAGGCGATCCCGCTGCAGTACACGACCACCAGCACCCGGCTGCACGAACTGCTGGGCGTGGCCGGCCGCTCCTGAGCCGGCTCAGCCGGCCTTCGGCAGCAGCGCGCGGTGGTCGGCGATGAAGCTGGCGACGGCGGCGACGTAGCGGTCGATGTCGGCCTCGGTCACCGGCAGCGACAGCACCACGAAGCCGCGCGGCGAGGCGTAGATGCCCTCGGCCAGCAGATGGAAGAACAGCAGCTGCCGCAGCCGCGCATCGACCGCCGCCAGGTCGGCCACGCTGCCCACCTCGCCCTGCACGAAATGCGCGTTCATCAGCGAGCCGATGCCGGTGAACTGCAGCGCCACGCCCTCGGCCGCGCCGAGCGCGTTCAGCCGCGCGCGCATCGCCGCGCCGCGCTCGGCCAGCGCGCCGGCCGCCTCGGGCGTGAAGAGCTTCGTCAGCCCCGCATGGCCGGCCGCCATGGTCATGACGTTGTTGTTGAAGGTGCCCGAATGCGCGAGCGCCCCGGTGCGCGGATCGAACTGCGCCATCACGTCGGCGCGTCCGCCGAAGGCGCCGAAGGACATGCCGCCGCCGATGTACTTGCCGAGCGTGGTGAGGTCGGCGCGGATGCCGAGCTGGTTCGCGAGGCCCTGCGGCCCGAGGCGCGAGGTCATGACCTCGTCGAAGATCAGCAGCGCCCCGGCCCGCGTGGCCGCCTCACGCAGCGCCTGCAGGAACGCGGGCCGCCCGGGGATGCAGCCGGCCGCGCCCTGCATCGGCTCCACGAGGACGGCCGCGATCTGCGGGCCGTGCTGCGCGATCTGCGCCAGCGCCGCCTCGGTGTCGTTGTAGCGCAGCACGAGGAAGTCGAAAGGCACGGTGGTGGGCAGCGGCCGGCCATCGCCGAAGCCGAGCACGCCGCCGTGGTAGCCGCCCGAGAACACCACGATCCTGCGCCGTCTCGTGAAATGCAGCGCAGCCGTGAGCGCCATCAGGTTGGCCTCGGTGCCCGAGTTGGTGAAGCGCAGCTGCTCGATCTGCGGAAAGCGCTCGCAGATGAGCCGCGCGAGCCGGCCTTCGAGCAGGTTGTGGCCGGTGAGGTTGATGCCGGCGTCCATCGCCTGGCGTACCGCCTCGCGGATCTCGGGCGCCGAGTGGCCGTAGACGCCCGCCGTGTACTCGGCGATGAAGTCGGCATAGCGGTGGCCATCCGCATCCCACAGCGCCGCCCCCTCCCCCCTGGCGATGGTGAGCGGGAACGGCGGATAGAACAGCACCGAGCGCGTGTTGGCGCCCGGCAGGTAGCGCGCCTGGGCTTCGAACTGCGCCCGGCTCGCGGGGTTGGCGTCGGCGAAGCGGCGCTGTGCGTCGGCAAGGGCCCGGTCGAGCGTGTCGGCGGTCATGGCGGTTCCTCGGGGAAGTGCGGCTGTGGCCGCATGATCGCCGATCCGCCGCCGCTCAGGACGCCGCGGCGTCCCCCGGCTGCGGCTCGAGCAGTTCGTAGAGCACCATCCGCGTCTGCCGGCCGCGCAGCGCCACCTGCTCCTCGATGCGGCGCGTGGCCAGCCGCCCGCGCAGCCCGGCGTGGGTGGCTTCCGACATCAGGGTGCTCGTGCCCAGGTGCTTGTTCGCGCCCTCGATGCGGCTCGCCACGTTGATCACGTCGCCCACCGCGGTGTACGAGAGCCGGTCGCTCGAACCGAGCACGCCGGCGATCACCACGCCGGTGTGGATGCCGACGCGGGTGCGGAACGCCTGCAGGCCTTCGGCCTCCCACCGCCGGTTGAGCGCGGTCATCTCGGCATGCAGATCGAGCGATGCGAGGCAGGCGCGGTACTCCGCATCCGGCAGGTCCACCGGTGCGCCCCAGAGCACCATGATGCCGTCGCCCATGTACTTGTCGACCACGCCGCCGTGCCGCGCGAACACGCGCCCGGCCAGGTTGAAATACTCGGTGAGCTGCCGCACCAGCACGCCGGCCTCCAGCGATTCGGAAATGCCGGCGAAGCCCTCCACGTCGGTGAACATCGCGGTCACGCGGCGCGGCGAGCCGCCCGGCGCGAGGTCGTGGCCCTCGGCGACGAGCTGGCGGATCAGGTCGATCGGCACGAACTTGGCGAAGGCCCGCAGGCTGCGCGCCGAGTCGTCGAGCGCACGATTGAGGTGCTGGATCTCGAGCACGCGGCTGTGCTCCTGCGGCAGTTCGTCGAGTTCGAGGCGGCCGATGCGGCGCGCGGTGTTGGCCAGGTTCTCGATCGGCGCGGTCACGAGCCGCGACAGGCGCAGCGAGATGAGGAGCGCGAGCACCAGGAAGGCGAGCGTCAGCAGCAGGCCCCAGTGCACCAGGCGATCCAGGTCGGCGATCAGCGGATCCTGCGGCTCCCAGCTGATCAGTTCCCAGCCGGTGGGATCGACGTGCGACGCCTCGACGCGGTAGCGCGTGCCGTCGTGGACCACGACGAAGCTCTCGTCCGCAACGTTCTCGGAGATGCCGTGCGCCTTCATGTAGTCATGGATCGCGCCCAGCACGCCGCCTTCGGCCCACTGCAGCGCACGGACCACCTCGGGATGGTCGCTGCGCGCGAGCACATGGTGGTCGTCGCTGAGCAGCGCGCTCTCGCCATGGCCGGGACGGCCGAACTGGCGCAGCAGCGTCGACAGGTGCCCGAGCGACACGCGCGCCACCACCACCAGCGGCTGGATGCGGCCTTCGTCGTCGACGCGGCGGGCGGGCTGGGCGTAGCCGACGCTGATCTCCTGGCCCGCGGCCGCCTGGAACGGCGGCGTCCACGTCGGCGCCGCGGCCTTCAGCACGTCGCGGAACCAGCGCTGGTCGGTCGCATCGGCGCCGGTGCGGAAAGCCTCGATGCGCTGGGTGGCATAGCGCTGGCGCGCGTCGCCGCCCTCGGCATCGGGCGAGGGCTTGAACTGCCAGGTCTCGGTGCTGAGGGCGCCGTTGCGCTCCACCTGCCGGATCACCGGTTGCGGGTAGCGCTCGGCCATCAGCAGGTGGCCGTCCGGGCTGGCCACGCCGATGCAGTCGAGCTCGGAGGCCTCCTCCAGCATCGTCCACAGCATCTCGGCGCTGCGCTCGCCGTCCTCGCCGAGCGGATGCAGGCTGGGCGAATCGCCGACCGCATGCACCACGGCCTTCGACTTCGCGAGGAAGGCGAGCAGGTTGTCCTCGATGCGGCCATGGCCGAGCTTGTGCGCCGCCTCCCCGACGCGCGACACCAGCCGCTCGGCGCCCCAGTAGCCGAGCGCCACCAGCAGCAGCGACTGCACGAGCGCGACGGCGCAGATGATGGTGCCGACGTCGACCCGGAAGCGGCGAATGCGCTTCTGCGGCCGAACCGAAAGGTCTGCAGCGGATGGACCCTGAACTCGTGACATGAAACTCCCCTGACCGCCGGGCGGTCGCGCTCTGATCTTGTGGTTGCCGCGATTTTCGCCGCCTTGGCGCAGCCCCGGGGCGCGGTGAATCCCGGCCCAAAGCCGCTGCTGGCGTCACAGCCTTTGCGACACCGGATAAACTCGGCCCCGCGCCGCGGTTCGCCGGGGCGCATTGGCTAGGGGTGCTGGGCGGCTTGCCGACCGGCTGAGAAAGTCCCTTTGAACCTGTCCGGTGGTGTCACCGGGGGCCCGCACCGTTGCTGACGGTGCAGGCTCGAGGCAATCCTCGCGCAGGGAAGCTGGTCCGGTGGCCACTCACGTTCTTTCTTCGCGTGACGGCCGAGCCACCCGGGCCCCGCCCACCTGCCAAACCTTTTGCATGGAGCAAACGGATGGCACGCATCGACGACAACACGGGCAACGAACCCGCCAGCGCCCCGCCGGGCCGCAACGAGGCGCTCACGCCGCTTGCCGACTCGCAGCGCGTCTTCGGCTGGCACGACCATGCCTCGCTGTGGTTCAGCCTCGGCGTGGGGCTGCTGGTGATGCAGGTGGGCGCCTATCTGGTGCCGGCCGTGGGCACGCGCGACGCGGCGATCGCGATCGTGCTGGGCTCCGGCATCGGCGCCGCGCTGCTGGCCTGGACCGCCCGCATCGGCTGCGAAAGCGGCCTCGCGAGCGCGGGGCTGATGCATGCCACCTACGGCAGCGCCTTCGCGCGGTTGCCGGTGCTGCTCAACATCGTGCAGCTCGTGGGCTGGACCACCTTCGAACTGGTGATCATGCGCGAGGGCACGCAGGCGATCGGCCAGCAGGCCTTCGGACTGAAGCTCGACGGCGCCCCCGGCGGCGCGCTCACCACGCTGCTGTGGGGCGCGGTGCTGATCGCGCTGCTCGCGGGCTCGATGGTGAAGCTGGTGCGCCGCTTCGTCAGCCGCTTCGGGCTGCCGCTGGTGGTGCTGTCGCTGCTGTGGCTCAGCTGGCAGTTCGCGACGCAGCTGCAGGCCAGGGGCCTCGAGGCCTTCTGGGCCCGGCCCGGCAACGGCGGCATGGGCCTGTTCGGCGCGCTCGACCTCGTGATCGCGATGCCGGTCTCGTGGCTGCCGCTGGTGGCCGACTATGCGCGCCACGGCCGGCGCAGTGCCGGCGGGCTGGGCGGCGCCTTCGGCGGCACCTGGCTGGGCTATGCGCTCGCCAACGTCTGGTGCTATGCGCTGGGCGTGATGGTGGTGAGCGTGGCCGAGCCCGGCACCGGCCTGGTGACCGCGCTGCTGCTGGCACAGGGCGGCCTGGTCGCGCTGGGCCTGATCCTCGTGGACGAGCTCGACAACGCCTATGGCGACGTGTATTCCGGCTCCGTCTCCACGCATAGCCTGCTGCCGCGCTGGAGCGTGCGGCGCTGGGGCCTGCTGCTGGCGGCGCTGTGCACCGCGCTCGCGCTGGTGCTGCCGATGCACACGCTCGAACCCTTCCTGCTGATGCTGAGCTCGGTGTTCGTGCCGCTCTACGGCGTGATCCTCGGCCGGCTCGGCACCGGCTCCGCGGCGCTGCCGGTGGTGGCCGCGCGGCGCGTGGACGTTGGTGCGGCACTGATCTGGATCGCCGGCATCGCGGCCTACCACGCCTGTGCCAAATGGGCGCCGCAGTTCGGCGCGGCCCTGCCGACGCTGGCCGCGACCTTCGTGCTGGCGTGGATCAGCCGACCGAAGCCGACGGCCGCGACGACGGCAGGCGGTGCGTCGGCACTGGCGCGAAGCCGTGGTTGAGCGGACCATGGCCAGCACCCGTTCGCACCTGCGCGCCCGCGGCCATCGCGCCGAGGATGTAGGCGCGCGCGCGCTCGACCGCCTCGGGCAGCACGGCGCCGAGCGCGAGATGGGCCGCGACGGCGGACGACAGCGTGCAGCCGGTGCCGTGCAGGTTGCGGCTTGCGATGCGCTGCGACGACAGGCGCCTGCGCGCGCCGCCGGCCTGCAGCAGCACGTCCACCACCTCGTCGCCCGGCAGATGACCGCCCTTGAGCAGCACCGCCCGCGCGCCGAGCGCCAACAGCTCGTCGGCGGCACCATCGAGCGCACCGATGCCTTCGATGGCATGGCCGACGAGCAGCGCGGCCTCGTCGAGGTTGGGCGTGA